>DAOUGD010000124.1:0-40633 GCA_034429475.1 Anaerolineae bacterium | reverse complement strand
GTATGCGTCTAATGCTCCCTACCTTTGATTTGCGTGGTCTTGGATCACGCTTGATGTTTCATTATCTTGTTGAACGGACTGTAGAAGACGGCACAATTACGTGGTCAGATTATGTTAATTACAAGGAAAAGATGGGAGACCTTTTGTGGATGTATTTTGCCGTACGACCTGTTGATGTTGATGTATGGAAGGCCTGTTTGGTATCACCTTGTCCTGCAAGTGCATCGCCAATCGAGTGGCTGTCCTGGGTTGCTGAACGTGCTTTCCATAGAGCCCTGACCCAAGAAGCAATCGGTATTGGAATTACATTAGCGACCTATCAAGAAGCATGTCCTCAGGTCTGGGGAGTAGTGCCAATAGTGTTGATGTGTGTTGGACTTAGGTTGCTCCTGTATGAGGATCTACCGATGGACCAATCAACTTATAAAAATGTTAACAAACTTCTAGAAATCTTGCCAGATAGTAATAAAGGCCATGTAATCCCAGAGTGGTTAGTGGGAACTCGTGACTGGATTTTAGGTTGGGGGAGAACGCACGACGACCATATAGGGGATCTTTTCGCAGTTTTCGTTGATCAGATGGAAGAATTGGCTAAGCAGGGTCATATCGAGCGAAATGTAGCGTATGAATGTGCTATTGATTTCGTCCGGGAATTGCAAAAGCGCAGAGAGGCTCTTGAAACTTCAGAACAGTGAAGTCATCGATGGATATAGACAAACAACTTGAGATAAACTATCTCCAGACCTCTGCCGAAGCCGAAGCCTGCGCCCAAATGATGGCCGGCTCCGAACCGTGGCTGACGCTGCGGCGCGACTACGCCACCTCGCTCAAAATCCTGACCGACCCCACGCGCGAAGTCCACGTGGCGACGGTTCAGGGCGAGATTGTCGGCTTCATCCTGCTCAATATGCGCGGCGCGTTTGTGGGCTACATCCAGTCTATTTGCGTTGCGCCCCAATGGCGCGGGCAGGGTGTCGGCAGCCGCCTCATCGCCTTCGCGGAGCAGCGTATCTTCAAAGAGACGCCCAACGTCTTTATCTGCGTCTCCTCCTTCAATCCGAACGCCCGGCGTTTGTATGAGCGGTTGGGGTATAAACTCGTTGGCGTGCTGAAAGACTACCTTATTTCAGGTTATGATGAGGTTTTGTTGCGCAAGACTATTGCGCCATTGTTGGAATTCAAAAAGATCGACCAGGAGCAACCATGACTGAACCCTTCGATGTTTACGTCTACGGCATGACCGTTCTCTCCACCATCCACCGGCTGAAAGGCCCTTTCCCGCAGGCCGATACCTACCAGGAGATCACGCAGACGACCGTGATGCCTGGTGGGGAAGGCGGCAACGCGGCGATCCTCTTGAGCCACTGGGGCTTGAAGACGCAGCTCGACGGCTGTATGTTCAGTGAAGCGACCGCTGAACCGCTGCTGGCGTACTTCGACCGCTATGGTGTAGATTGCTCCCTGCTGCCCACGCTCCCCGATTTCACGGGCTGGCGCGACATCGTCTTCTGCGACGGGGAGAGCCGCACGGTCTTCGGCTGGTTTCAGCACCACTTCTCCGGCGAACGGCGCTTTTGGACGGAGCCGTGCGAAGCCGCCATCGCTGCGTCGCGCTGCGTCGCGCTCGATCCATTCTTCGGGGCAACCTCGCAGCGCGTGGCGGAACTCTGCGTGCAGCACGGCACAGACTACGTGACGCTGGACGCGCGCTGGGACGACCCGCTCGCGCGGAACGCCAGGGCCATCGCCTGCTCGAAGGAATTCTTGGGACAAGCCTATCCCGGTGCGAACTATTGGGATTTGCTGACTCGCTATCACACCGAATGTCACGGGTTGGTCGTCTTCACCTTCGGCAGCCAGGAGATGCTGTACCAATCCCCCGAAATGACCGTGCCCGCTACCTTGCCGACCTACCCCGTGACCGTGCAGGATACCCTCGCTGCCGGCGACACGTTCCGCGCGGGCCTCGTCTACGGCGTCGTCAAGGGGCTATCCGCCGAAGCCACCGTCCGCTTCGCCGCCGCCGCCGCCGCCGTCGCCTGCACGCGCTTCCCCTCCATCCTTGAACCGCCAACCTTAAGCGAGATTGATGTGTTGATGAAGTCAACACCCTGACGCAATCACGCATTACCCATTACTCATTACCGATTTCATTTACTATTTGAGGAGCGAGCCATGACTAAAAACCTTTTTCTCGGCATTGACATTTCCACCACCGGCGCGAAAGCCCTGCTGATGGACGCGACCGGCGCCGTCGTGACGACCGCCACGACCGCCCTGCCGCTCTCCACCCCCAAGCCGCTGTGGTCCGAGCAGGACCCGCGCGACTGGTGGAACGGCATCGTGGCGAGTATTCGCCAGGCATTGGCGCAGGCCGGCGCGACCGGCGACGACGTCACCGCCATCGGCCTCACCGGGCAGATGCACGGCCTGACGCTGCTCGACAAGGACGGCGCAGTGCTGCGGCCTGCCATCCTTTGGAACGACCAGCGCACCGGCGCGCAGTGCGACGAAATCCGCGCCCGCGTGGGCAAGGCGCGCTTCATCCAGATCACCGGCAACGACGCGCTCACCGGCTTCACCGCGCCCAAGATTCTGTGGGTGCGCGAAAATGAGCCGGAAGTCTACGCGAAAGGCGCGCATGTCCTGCTCCCCAAGGACTACGTCCGCTACCAGCTCACCGACGACTACGCCACCGACAAGGCCGGCGCGGCGGGCACAATTCTCTTCGACGTGAAGGCGCGCGATTGGTCGCCGGAGGTGCTGTGGAAGCTGGACATCCCCGCCGAGTGGATGCCCAAGACGCACGAAGGCCCGGAAGTCACCGGCGTCATCAGCGCGGCAGCGGCGGCGCTGACCGGACTCAAGGCCGGCACGCCCGTGGTGGGCGGCGGCGGCGACCAGGCGGCGGGCGCGGTAGGCGTCGGCGCGGTCGAGCCGGGCATCGTGGGACTGGTGCTCGGCACATCGGGCGTGGTGTTCGCCTCCACGGACGCGCCCTACATCGAGAAGGACGGCCTGCTGCACGCCTTCTGCCACGCTGTGCCCGGCGCGTGGCACCTGATGGGCGTGATGCTCTCGGCGGCGGGCAGCCTGCAATGGCACCGCGACACGCTCGCGCCCGGCGTCAGCTTCGACGACCTGCTCGCCCCGGCGGCCGACGTCCCGGCGGGCGCGGAGGGCCTCTTCTTCCTGCCGTATCTCACCGGCGAGCGCACGCCGTACCCCGATCCGTTGGCGCGCGCGGGCTTCATCGGCCTGACGCTGCGCCACGCGCTCCCGCACCTCACACGCGCCGTGCTGGAAGGCGTCGCCTTCGGGCTGCGCGACAGCATGGAGTTGGTCAAAGGCGCGGGGTTGGGTGAAATCAAGCAGATCCGCGTCTCCGGCGGCGGGGCGAAGAGTCCGCTCTGGCGGCAAATTTTGGCCGACGTCATCGGCAGCGAGCTGGTGACGGTGAACACCACCGAGGGCGGCGCGTTTGGCGCGGCGTTGCTGGCGGCGGTCGGCGCGGGCGTGTGGCAGACGGTGCCGGAGGCGTGCCGGGCGACGATCAAGGTGCTCAGCGCCACCTCGCCGCAGCCGGCGCAGGTGCAGGCCTACAACGCCCTCTACCCGCTCTACCGGGGACTGTATCCCGCGCTCAAACCGACGTTTGACGCGGTAGCCTGAACTCCGACATAGAGAGCGACAAAGAGAGGAATTTTTCGTGACGGTCTGTAAAGTCACGAAAAATTCCTCTTGAATTGTTGCCTTAGCCGTCCCTCACCGGCAATAGACCCCTAGCTCCTTCTCGTGAAGCGTCCCTCGCTGACTTTTCTTTGACAAATTGAAGAAGACATGCTATCGTGGTGACGTTATTGTAAGAAAGGAACAACGCACCTATGCCAACGATTCGAGATGTTGCGCGTCGCGCCGGCGTCGCGCCAATCACTGTCTCACGGGTTATCAACCGTGAGGGTTACGTCAGCGACGAGACGCGCATGCGCGTCGAGTCCGCCGTCGCTGACCTTGGTTACGTTTCACGCCGGCGGATCGGTGACCTGCATGCCGGACAGACGCGCACGCTTGGCCTGGTGCTGACCGACATCACTAATTCGTTCTGGACCACCGCGGCGCGTGGGGTGGAAGAGGCGGCCGGGGAGCAGAATTTCACCGTCATCTTGTGTAACACCGACGAAACGGAGGAGAAGCAGGCGGCGTACCTGCGCGTGCTGCTTCGGCAGCATGTGGATGGCTTGATCCTGGCGCCGGCGCACAGCAACGCTGCGCCGGTGTTGACCCTGCAACAGCGGGGTGTGCCGGTGGTGGTGATTGACCGCCATATTCCGACCGCGGTGGACATCGTGCGCTGCGATTCGGAAGGCGGCGCGTACCGGCTTGTCCGGCACCTGCTGGACCTGGGACACCGCCGTATCGCCATTTTAAGCGGCTTGCCAGACGTTTCCACGGCTCAAGACCGCGTGGCGGGCTACCGGCGGGCGTTGGCGGAGGCGGGGTTGTCGGCTGATGAGGCGCTCTTATTCCACCGTGAGTTCACGCTGGCGGCAGGGGAGGCGATGGCCCGGCAGGCGATGGCCCTCGATCCGCGCCCGACGGCGCTGTTTGCGGTGAACAATTTCATTGCCATTGGCGCGCTCCAGGCGCTGCACGCAATGGGCGTGCGCGTTCCAGAAGATATTTCGCTGGTTGCTTTTGACGATCTGCCCCCCACGTTGATGTTGGAGCCGTTCCTCACGGTCGCGTCGCAGCCAGCCTACGAGATGGGCTATCATGCGACTGAATTGCTCTTACAACGGATCGCCGGCGACGCGCCGGCAGCCTATCAGCATATCGTTTTGCCTACCACCTTGATCGTGCGGGAATCCGCCAGCCCGCTGCCGGAATGAAAATAGCTTTAGTTCACGACTGGCTGAATCAATACGGCGGCGCGGAGCGGGTACTGGAAAGCCTGGTGGAGCTGTTCCCCGGTTCGCCCGTCTATACCAGCATGTACTGGCGCGCGGGGATGCCCGATGGGTATCAGAAATGGGACATCCGCCCCACATGGATGGATCGCCTGCCGGGGATTTATCGGCGGCATCAGTGGTATTTTCCCCTGTACGCGCTGGCGTTTGCCCGATTGGATTTGCGCCGCGCCGGTTATGACCTCGTGGTGAGCAACAAAAGCGGCTTCTGTCACGGCGTTCAGACTGGCAACATACCGCACCTCTGTTACTGCCTCGCGCCGACGCGCTATGTATGGGAATTCGACGCTTACGCCGCCCGCGAACAGTTGCCGGCTGCGCTCAAGCTCCTGCTGCGTCCTGTTGTGAATACGCTGCGGCGGTGGGATTATCGCGCAGCGCAGCGATCCACGTTGCACTTTATCGCCATCTCCCGCGAAATCCAGGCGCGTATCCACGAGTATTACGGGCGCGACTCGGAGATCATCTACCCCCCGGTGGACATCGAGCGCTACCGGCCCCTGACGCAGTGTAGCGAGTATTACCTGATTGTCTCGCGCTTGATCCCCTACAAGCGGATCGATCTGGCGATTCGGGCGTTCAACGACTTGAAGCTGCCGTTGTACATTTCGGGGAGCGGGCGGGATCGGGAGGCATTGGAGACCATCGCCGGGCCGACGGTGAAGTTCCTGGGGCGCGTGCCGGACGCGCAATTGCCAGATTTGATGGCGCGTTGCCGAGCGTTTGTCTTCCCAGGTCGAGAAGACTTCGGCATCACGCCAGTGGAGGCGCAGGCGGCTGGCCGACCGGTGATTGCCTTTGGGCAGGGGGGCGCGCTGGATTCGGTGATTGCCGGGGAAACAGGGACGTTCTTCTACGAGCCGACGCCGGAATCGCTGGCGCAGGCCGTTCTATCCTTCGACGCCGACGCCGTAGACCCACAGGCCTGCCGCGCCAACGCCGAGCGGTTTGGGGTAGCCCGGTTTAGGCAGGAGATGCTCACCGCAGTGGAACGAGTTAGGAGTTAGGAGTTAGGATTCCTCACTCCTCACTCGCTACTCCTCACTCGTCACTCGCTACCACGGCATCGCCTGCACTTCCCACTCCGGGCGTTTGGTCCACCAGGGGAGCGCGCCGTAGGAAGCGGTGATTTCGGCGGCGGGGTAAACCTCCAGCATACATTCGTACCAGCTCATCCCCTCGGTTTTTTGGAAATGCCACCACTCCACGTCGTAATAGGACGACCGCCAGTTGGAAAGGGCGTTGCGGCGTTCCCATCCGAAGTCGGCGGCGATGGTGGTAAAGTCCACGTAGTAGCCGGAGGGCGGCGTCGCTTTCAGTTCCCCGCCGTAGACGGTGGCGAGGCCGCCTTGCGAGCGCGCGTTTAAGTCCCACGGAGACACCCGTAGCGGCTCGCCCAGGCTGCCGTCTTGTTTCTCCGCCTTGATGAAGACCCGCCAGTAGGTCACGCCGCCGATGTCCTCGCGCACCAATTCGATGTTGCCCTGACCCAGATACCCCTGATTGATGTCCACCGCGCGCCCACACACGTGCCACGAGATGCGCCCTTGTCCCGGACGTGGGGTATGGTTCATTGAGCGCGACGAGTCGCCTAAGATTGCCATGTAATCCCAGCCGGTTTTCTCTTTGACTGTCTGCCGCATCGCATTGTAACTGTCGTTGACCTTGTCGCTGAGCTTCTCTGCCGCGTTGCTGCCGTTGACGTCGGGCAGGTCTACCAGGCGATAGGTTGGCCCGCTGGCGTCGAACAGCAGTTCCGTGTACAGCGGTGGCTCATCCTGGGCCATTTGTTTCTTTAGCCGTTCTTCCAGGGTCGCGCCGAGGGAGGCGGGACTCCAATCGGGGTTGCTCAGCGCATCCATCGTCGTGTACCCTTCCTGCGCCAAGGCCCAGCCGGTGGTGCTGGCTGAAATCAGGTAGGAGGTGGTTTGCCGTTGGAAGATGAAGCCCATCGCCTTCCCGTCGGGCGACCAGACCGGTTGCCGGCCAACCCCGAACAGCATCGGGCGCAATTCCCCTGTCGCCAGAGCTTCCTTGTCAAAGGGGATAATCCAGGTTGTTTCATCGCCAGATACACCGGCGGAATAGGCAAGGTACGCGCCATCGGGCGACCACGCGGCGTAATCTTCATCCTGATTGGGGGTGTTGGTGAGATTGCTCACCGTGCCGTCGTCCAGAGAGATGAGGAACAGGTCCTTGTTTTTTTCGCGGTATGAGGTGAACGCGATGTAACGTCCGTCCGGCGACCAGGCTGGAGAATACTCTGGAGCGGGGTCGTTGGTCAGGCGAATGCTTTCCCCGCTGCTCACGTTCAGAATATAGATGTCCAGGTTATTCTCGTAATACCCCTCGTAGGCCAACCATTGGGCGTCCGGCGACCACGTCGGGCCGGCCTCGAAATCGTCTGAGCGAGTGAGGCGCAAGACCGTGCCGGACTGCATGTCCATCATGTAGAGGTCCCAACTGCGCGCGCGATGGGAGGCAAACGCCAGCATCCGTCCATCCGGCGACCAGGCCGGGTCGCGGTCTTCGCCGGCGTCGAAGGTGAGGCGCAGCAGATTGCCGGTGCCCTGTGAGAGCAGGTAAATGTCGCTGTTGCCGTTGTGTCGCATCGTAAAGGCGAGCGTGCCGCCGCTGCCCACCGGTGTGGGCGTCGCCCCAGGGCCTTCCGGTGTGCTTTCCGGGCCGGTGACGTACCAACCGGGCTGCGGCGTGGGTGTGACCAGGAGCGTGCGCTCGGTGAAGATTTCGACGGTGTCGCGGGGAAGCTGGGTGAATAGCACCAGCAGGCCGACGATGAGCAGCGTCCACACGGCGGGGGGCAGTTTCACCGCGCGGGGCTGGCTCAGCCAACGCCATATTTTCGACCAGACAGTTTCATTTTCCACAGTAGGCAGTCTCTCGTAATAGGTTCAACATCTGTCCAATCCATTGATATAGTAGACCGTTATCGTCTTTAAAGATACATGATATGCTGAAGATTGTCAAACAAATAAAACGCGAACTTCAGCGCGCAAATTTCTTTGGGCTGGAGAAGTTCGCGTTAGGCGTTACAAAAACGATGTTATTCGGCGTTGGCGGCGGACTCGGCGGCTTCGTCCGCTTCGGCGGAGCGGGCGCGTTGCCGCACGGCGATGTGAGAGAGCAGAATGCCGACCTCGTACAGCACGATGAACGGCGCTGTCACCAGCAGCATGGTGATGGGATCGGGCGTCGGGGTGATGATGGCGGCGGCCACGACGGCCAGAAACCAGACGATGCGGCGGCCTTTGGAAAGCATCTGAGGGGTCACGCCGCCCAGTCGCGCGATGATGTAGATCACCAATGGGGTCTCAAAGAGCAGCCCCATCCACAACACCAGCGTGGTGAAGAAGGAAAGATAGTATTGCAAAGAATACTGGCTTTCCACGTTGGTGGCAAAGATGCCGCTGAGAACCCCCATGCTCGGCGGCAGCAGCACTTCCACGGTGAAGACCGCGCCGGCGACAAACAGCACGAGAGCCGTCGGAATTCCCAGGATGAAGGTGGTGCGTTCCGACTTGTAGAGGCCGGGCGCTATAAAACCGTAGACTTCAAACAGGATGTACGGGAGCGCTACACTAAAGCCGGCTACCAGGGCAATTTTGAAGTAGGTGATTGCTCCCTCTGCCGGACTCAGGACGATGATTTTAACACTCTCCACGCCTTCCAGGGGACGGAGCAGCCAGGGCAGGATGTAGCTTTCGACGACAGCGGTAGCCGCAATGGTAGCAACCAGCCAGACTACGATGACGCGGAAAGCGCGCCCGCGCAATTCTTTGAGGTGTTCAAACAGCGACATTTCTTTTTCGGTCATGCTACTGTCCTTCTGCGGGAGTGGGGGATGGGGCGTTTGACTGGGGGAGTGCGTCCATCGGCGCCGGGGTTGTGGCAGCAACGTCGGATAGCGGCGCGCCGGCGGTGGGTGAACTATCCGCCGGGGATGCCTCAGCCGATGCCGGGGCGGGCGTTGGCTCTGCCGATACCGCCTCTACTGCTTTTGTGGGACGCGGCGGCGGGGTGGATTTCCCTACCATTGCCAATATTCCCTCTACATCCGCCGCTTTACTGACCCGTTCGGCTTTCTTTTTGCGGATTTCGGCTTGTACCTCGGCTCTGGCGTCGGGCACTGCGACCTGGAGCGAGCGGTCAATCTCCCGGCCTTCCTCTTTGACCGACAGCTCGGTCTCCTTTACCACCGTACCGATTTCCTTGAACGTATCGCCGACTTCGGCGAAAGAGGCTTTGGTTTCATCCACGACATCCTGGACCTCATCCGGCAGTAATTCACCCTGGAGTCCGGCGGTGAGCTGCGCCCAGGCGCGGCTGGCCTTGCGGGTGTACTGGCCGACAGTGCGCATGATGTTCATGATATCCTTCGGGCCAAACAATAGCAGGGCCAACAGGATGATGACGAGGATCTCGCCTGCTCCGATGTTGAAAAAATTCATCCAATGCCTCCCGGCGTGTCCCTATCCACTCAGGTTTACCGAAGGGTAGGGATGGCGAAAATTTTGCAGGTGAGACAGCGGTTATGCCTCATCGGAATCCGAATCTTTTTCCTCTTTCTTGGCTTTATCGCTGCCGAGACCGTCTTTGAAGCCCCGGATGCTCTTGCCCAATTCCCCTCCCAGACGAGCGATGCGGCCCGGCCCAAAAAGCAACACCACCACAGCCAAGATCAACAACAGTTCCGGTATGCCTAAGTTACGAAATAACATCTCTTCTTCCTCCACTGACAGGGATTATGACGGCCTTCCGTTGGCCGCTTGTGCTCTGCATCATACTATGGTTTAGCATCTTAGCAAACGCGCGGTTGTCTCTTACCTACCTGTGGCTATAATCAGAGTGCGGATTTTTGATCCTATCATTCCATCAATCCGGTCATGTTTGGAGGAGGCGTCATGAACCGGGTTCACCCGACAAGAACGAAAATTTCAACGAGAGGCGCAGAGCCGCAGAGTTTTTTGACTATCAGACTATCTGACTAACGACTATCAGACTATTTTCAAGGGAGGGAGGCGCAAGGTGAATCGTCCGGTGATTGTGGTACATGGAGGCGCGGGAACGTTCCGTAACCCGGATCGGGAGGCGTGTCTGGCCGGCTGTCGGCAGGCGGCACTCGCCGGTTGGGAACGGTTGCAGGCCGGCGGCGCGGCCCTGGATGCGGTGGAGGCTGCCGTGCGTGTCCTGGAGGACGATCCGGTTTTCGACGCCGGGCGGGGCAGCTTCTTCAATGTAGAGGGCGTCGTGCAGATGGACGCCATCATTATGGATGGGCGCACGTTAGACCTGGGGGCGGTGGCGGCGGTAGAGCGTATTCGCCACCCGATCACGCTGGCGCGGCGGGTGATGGAACATTCGCCGCACAATTTCATCGTTGGGCCGGGCGCGATGGCGTTTGCGGAACAGGAGGGGTTGCCTTTCTGCGATCCCGCCGAGCTGTTGGGGACTTATGCGGTGGACGATCCCGGCGCTTCGCAGGGCATAGACACAGTGGGCGCGGTTGCGTTGGATGTGGCAGGCAACGTCGCCGTGGCGACGTCCACCGGCGGCACCTCGCGCAAGTGGCCGGGGCGGGTGGGCGATTCGCCACTGGTCGGCTGCGGGGCGTATGCGGACAACCTGAGTGGGGCGGCCTCCGCCACGGGGGAGGGCGAGAAGTTGATGCGTCTGGTTCCCAGCAAGGCGGCGTGTGACCGGTTGGCCGCCGGCGGCCCCGCGCCGCAAGTGGCCGCCGAGGTCATCCGTCTCTTGCACACGCGTACGGGGGGCCATGGCGGTATCATTTTGGTGGATCGTGAAGGTCGCGTGGGGCTGGCGCACAACACGCCGGCTATGCCCCACGCGTACATCCTGCCGCGGACCGACGGGACGCCGGGGGCGGAAATCGTGGTGGCGATGGAAGTTCGCCCACAGTAAGTCCTATGCCTGAGTTCTGTAAGAAATGCGGGGCGATGGTCGCCGATGGAGTTGAGCGTTGTCCGGCGTGCGGGGCGCGGATGCAGCCGCGTGTGCTGGACGCGCAGACCGGCTTCACCTGGTCTGACCTCTTCCACTACAGCCTGGTGGCCATTTTGTTCGGGCTGGTAGCGATAGTGGTCCCTGTGTTGTTGGTTGTCGGCTGCGTGCTGCTTTATTGGCGATAAATCGTCGTGCGCGATCAAAAAAGCCCCACAGAACGTGGGGCTTTTTTGATTGAATAAAGTTTAAGTCATTCCTTTGACCCGTTTCCCTAACTGTACTAACCGGCTCGCCATCGCATAATCCGGCACCTGAAAATCCTCGCTGAGCTGTTGCAGCGAGATGAACGGGCGCTTTGCAGCTTTGACGGCCCACTTGGCCGGCACCAACAGGCTGGTAGCAAAGTAGCGTGAAGCGTCGTTGCTGTAAGGGTAACTCTGTTCCCAGGTGGCGCTGGTACGGCAAATTTCCCGGTAAAGCAAGCGCGCCATTGCCATTCGATACTCGTAACGATGCTCCCCAATACCGAACACCAGGGAGAGATCGCTGATGTCTACACTGGCTAACCCTTCGGGCGGTTCCGAAAGGATTTTTTCGATGGGGATGGGTGGATGGGCAAAGTCATAGTTATCCACAATCTTGATAGTCAGTTCTTCAATTCTTTTTTGATCTTCGGGCGAAAGCGTCATTGATCATTCCTCCCCAGGCGGTTCATTAAGAAAATCTGCCCGGTTGGTACAGGTTTTCTCCTCTCTTCAGGAACATCACCATTATATAGCATTTCTTAAATATGAAAAAGACATTGGCTCTCTACCCCAGGCGACCAAACTGGCGCGCCAGTTGTTCCACCGAAATTTGCAGGATGGTGGGGCGTCCATGCGGGCAGGTGCGCGGACTCTGCGTCTGTTCCAGGCTGTTGATCAGTTGCACCATTTCTTCGTGGGATAGACTCTGCCCGGCTTTGACGGCGAGCCGCTTGCAGATGCGGCGGATCATTGCTTCCTCCAGCTCGGCGCGGAGCGGCGCCTGATCCTCCGCCCCGCTCGCAATGTCGCTCAACAGATCGCCGAGGGGCATCGCTTTCAGCGAGGCCGGCGTCGCCCGAACAAGGAACACCCCCGGCCCGAACGGCTCCACCTCCAAGCCCAGGGTCGCCAGGAGCGGCAGTTGCTCTTCCAGCCAGGCCGCCTCGTCCAACGGCAGCGTCACCGTCTGCGGCTCCAGCAGCGGCTGCGAGGGGATGCCTCCCTGCGTCCACTGCGCGAGCATCTGCTCGTACAACACGCGCTCGTGGGCGGCATGTTGATCGATCAGGTATAATCCATCCGGCCCTTCGGCGATGATGAACATCGTGGACGCCTGCCCGATGACGCGTAGCGGCGGGAGGGTGGGGCGGGACGCGGCCAGCGGCGCACTCTGGCGCGTTTGCGTGGATGGCAGCGGCGTGGTCGCTGTGAGCGGCGGCAGTTCGTCGGGGAATGTGGCGGGCGCAGGCGGTAGCGAAATCTGGATGGGCGTGGGCGTCAGCGCGGCGAGGCGGGCGCGGGTGTCGCCGTGCTCCGGCGTAGGGGGTGCGACTACGTCCACCTGCCAGGCGGCAGCGACCGGCGCGGCTTCCGTCACCGTCAGCCGCACGGCGCGCTGCACGGCGCGAAACGCGGCATCGGCGTCGCGGAAGCGCACCTCGGTCTTGGCCGGGTGGACGTTCACGTCTACGTCTTCCGGCGAAAGCGTCACCATCACGAAGGCGACGGGGAACCGCTTGACCGGCAGCAGGGTGTGGTACGCCTGGATGATGGCGTAGGTCAGGCGCAAATCCTGCACCCACCGCCCGTTGATGAAGAGCGTGATGTAGCCCCGATCGGCGCGATGCACGCTCGTCGGCCCGACGAAGCCGCGCACCTGCACGCTCTGCCCCTGCGTCAGCTCCGGCGGGATTTCCAGCAGATGGCTGCCCAGGTCCATCCCATAAACCTGGATGAGGGCTTCCTCCGTCGCGCCGGCGCCGGTGGTGTGCAGCACTTCCGCGTCATCGTGTACTACCGAGAAAGCGATGTGGGGGTAGGCGACGGCGTAGCGGGTGAGGAAGGCGTCGGTGTGGTGCCGCTCGGTGCGCTCACTGCGTAGGAATTTGCGGCGCGCCGGGACGTTGTAGAACAGGTCTTCGATGAGCAACTCCGTGCCGGGCGGACGCCCGACGGGCGCGCGCGCGACGATTTCGCCGCCTTCCAGCCGCAGCCGCAACCCTACGTCAGCAGCGGCGTGGCGCGTCGTACACGTCACCCGGCTCACGGAGGCGATGCTGGCTAAGGCCTCGCCCCGGAAGCCCAGCGTGAGGATGCGTTCCAGGTCGTCGGCGGTCTCCAGCTTGCTGGTGGCGTGGCGGCGGAAGGCCAGCTCCAACTCGGCGGCGGGGATGCCCACGCCGTTGTCGCGCACCTGGATCAGATCGCGCCCGCCGCCGCGCGTGACGACCTCCACGCGGGTGGCGCCGGCGTCCAGGCTGTTCTCCACCAGTTCCTTGACGACGGACGCGGGCCGCTCCACCACCTCTCCGGCAGCGATGCGGGCCGCAACAGCTTCGGGCAACAAATGAATAGTCATCGCTCCGCATTGTAGTGCAAGGGCGCGAAACTGGCAAGAAACGGCGGGTTTGATACAATGGGGGGGATTGGGGATTAGGGATTGGGGATGGGGGAACCACTAATCCCTAATCCCCAATCCCTAATCCCCATATTTTTCAGAAAGGGCATGAAATATGGTTAAGACAGACTCCAAACACTATGAGACGTTGACGGATTGGGCGCGGGAGAAGGCGCAGGGGGTGACGTATCCTATTGCCAAGTTTCTACAGAAGTTGGGACTGCATCCCAACACGGTGACGCTGTTGGGGACGGCGCTCAATGTGGGGGTGGCCTGCGTGATCGGCGCCGGGTATCCGCGCCTGGGCGGGCTGCTGCTGTGGGCGGCGTCGGCCACGGACGCGCTGGATGGCGCGCTGGCGCGGGTCACGGGGCAGAAGTCGCGGTTCGGCGCGTTCCTCGATTCGACGATGGATCGCATCTCCGAGGGCGCGTTGTTCATTGGGCTGCTCGTCTGGCTGACACCGCAAGCGCCGGCCTGGGAACTGGGCCTGCTGATGGCGACGTTGCTCGGCTCGCTGCTGGTCAGCTACACCCGCGCGCGTGCCGAGGGCGTGGGCTACGCCTGCAAAGTCGGCCTGTTCACCCGCGTCGAGCGTATCCTGCTGCTGGGTCTCGGCCTGATGCTAGGGTGGGGGCGGCCCACGTTGATGGTGATGGCCGCGCTGGTGTGGTTCACCGTGGGCCAGCGGATGTGGTACGTGTACCGGGAGTCGCGGCGGAATCCGTGATGGGTCAACGGATTGAACGGATTGAACGGATTTTCACGACTGTTTGATAAGATTAAGGTTCAGCATTGGGCGTTTTTGGCCGTTCCTTTGGTATTGACGTTGTTCCTCTTGCCCGCGCTGCTGCCGCTCCTGCGCACCGCCAGCCTGCCCTGCACGCACGACAATTCCCTCCATTACTATCGCATCACGGCGATGCGCGACGCGCTGCGGCACGGCTGGCTGTTTTCGCGCTGGGTGCCGAATCTGGCGCTGGGTTACGGCTACCCGTTCTTTAACTTCCGCGAGCCGCTGCCCTATCTGGCGGGCGAATTTCTCGCCGTGTTGGGGCTGCCGCTGCCGCTGGTGTTGGGGCTGATGTACGCGGCGAGCCTCGTGGCGGCGGCGTGGGGCGCATACCTGGCAGGGCGCGATCTGTTCGGGGAACGCGCCGGGTGGATCGCGGCGGTGAGTTACGGGATGGGGCCGTACCTGCTGCTGGACGTGATGCGGCGCGGCAACCTCACCGAGTCCGTGGCGCTGGCGCTGCTGCCGTGGCTGCTCTTCACGTTCCGCCGGCTGGTGGTGGCGGGCGGGCGGTGGAATTTCGTCGCGGCGACGGCGTTGCTGGCGGCGCTGTTTCTTAGCCACAACATCTCCTCCTTGATCTTTGCGCCGTTTCTGGGCGGCTACGTGCTGATCCTGGCTTGGTTCCACCGGCAGCGGCGCGCGTGGCCGTGGGCATTTGCCGCCGTCCTGCTGGCGGTGCTGTTCACGGCGTGGTTCTGGCTCCCCGCGCTGGCCGAGCAGGATACCGTGCAGTTGCACCTCTCGCGCACCACGCGCAACAACGATTTCCACTACAATTTCGCCGGCTGGCGTGAAATGCTGTTCACCTGGTCTCCGGCCTACGACCCGGACTACCTCAACGCGCCGATGACACTGCCGCTGGGCGTCCTCAACGGGGCGCTGGCCGCGGTCGGGCTGCTCATCGGCCTCTGGCGCGCGCGCGGCGCGGAGCGCCGAACCATTTTGCTCTTCTTCGCGCTGGCCGCTTTTGCTTACCTCTGGATGGCTACCCCCGGTTCCGTCGGTGTGTGGGAGAAATTCTCGATGCTGGCTTTCGTCCAATTCCCCTGGCGACTGGTCGGACGGGCGTTGCTGCCGGTGGCGTTGCTGGGCGGGGCGCTGTTTGCGAGTGAGGAGTTAGGAGTGAGGAGGCAAGAGGCAAGAGGCAGGAAGCAAGAAGCGGCGGATCAGCGGATCGGCGGATCAGCGGATCAGCGAGTGAGCGAAAAAGTGGATCAGCGGATCGGCGGATTAGCGAATCGAGCTTCGAGCTTCGAGCTTCGAGCTTCGAGCTTCCAGCATCACGTTTCACGTTTTACGTTTTACGCAATTTTGGGTCTCCTGACTCTCGTTTCTTATCCCCACACTTATCCGCCCAAAGGGGTATGCGAACTGAAACCCTATCCCGGTATGCGCGACGTGTACGGCTTCGAGTTGGCTGGCTGGATGGGGGTGGATCCGGAGAGCAGTTATTTCCCGATTTGGGTGGAACAGCATCCGGCGGATATGCGGGTGGCCGAGGCGTGGCTGCGCGGTGAGGAACCGGCGCGTTTCGACGCGGGCGCGCTGCCGGACGGCGGGCGCGTGCTGGAAGCGGACTATCATCCGCTACGGGCGACGGTGACGGTGGAGACGCCGGAAGATTTCCGCGCGCGCTGGCTGGGGCTATACTATCCCGGCTGGCAGGTGTGGGTGGACGGCGAGCCGGCAGTGCAAATCGCGCCGGAAGAAGACACGGGCCTGCTCACGTTCATGGTTCCGGCGGGGACGCATACCATTCAAGTGCGCTTCGGCGAAACGCCTCTGCACCGGGCGGCCAACCTCGTCTCCGGCCTGACGCTCCTCGCTGGGGTGGTCGCGCTGATGTGGAAAAGAGGCTCAACGGATTCAACGGATTCAACGGAAAAAACAGAAGAAATCCGTTCCAATCCGTTCAATCCGTTGAGAATTTTGGGCGGATTGGCGTTAGGGCTACAGGTATTGATTTCGAGAAAACGGTCAACGGATTCAACGGAAAAAACAGAAGAAATCCGTTCTAATCCGTTCAATCCGTTGAGAATTCTTTTGGGGCTTTCATTAGGGCTGTTGTTGGTGAAAGTCATTCTCATTGATCATGTCCCCAATCCGTTGCGCCAGTCGCGGCTGGCGGCGGGGGAACTGCCGGAGGTGGCGACGGCAGCGCAGCAGCCGTTTGACGGCGGCATCTCGCTAATCGGCACCACGTTGACGACGGCCTCGCTGCCCGCCGACGGCGAGCTGCGCGTGGATTTGCTCTGGCAAGCGCGCGCGATCCCGCCGACGGAGTTCCGCACGGTGGTGCTGCTGGTGGGCGCGGACGGCCAGACGTGGAGCACGGCGGGGACGCTGCGCCCGCGCGGCTACGAGCCGCCGCCGCCCACGACGCAATGGCTGCCAGGGCAGTACGCCTACGATCCGCACATCGTCACGCCGCTGGCGGGGACGCCGCCGGGCGAATATCGCGTCGTGGCCGCGCTGTTCGACAAGGCCACGCTGGCGCCGGCGTCCGTGCTGGGGCCGGACGGCAATCCGCAGGGGACGGACTTCACGCTGGGGACGGTGCGCTTGCTGCGTCCAAGCGTCACGCCGGAGCTGCGTGCGCTGGACGTGCCCGAAGACGGCTCACATCTGCGCTGTGGGCCGGTGGGCCTGCTGGCGATGACGGTGGATCGCGCCTCCGCCGCGCCCGGCGACGTGTTGACAGTGCGCTGGGCGTGGGAGGCGACGCTGGCGGAGGGCCTGCTCGCGCCGAAGACACCCGTGACGGCGACGCTCGCGCTGTTCGACGCGGCGGGCGCGGTGCGTCGAACGTGGGACTTCCCGCCGGTCGCCGCGTGGTGGCCGACGAACTTCTGGGCGGGCGGCGAGCGGTGGGTGGGGCGGCACAGCCTCTATCTGCCTGTCGGGTTGGAAAGCGGCGTGTACACGTTCAAAACGCTGATCCCCGGCTGCGAGTCGCTGGGCGAGGCGACGCTGGACGTGGTCGCGCCGGAGCGGGTGTGGACGGTTCCGCCGGAACTGACGCCGGCGGACGTGACGTTTGGCGGCAGAATCCGGCTGGCGGGATACGCGCTGGAACCGGCGCAGCTCACGCCGGGCGAGTCGTTGCTCGTGCGGCTGGTGTGGCAGGGCGTCGCGGAGATGACGGACTCATACCGCGTGTTCGTCCATCTGATCGGGCCGGGCGAGGCGGTGGTCGCGCAGAGCGACGGCGTCCCGGCGGCGTGGTCGCGTCCTACCACCGGCTGGGCCGTCGGCGAGGTCGTGACGGAGACGCGCGAGGTGGCGGTTCCTGCCGATCTTCCGCCGGGCAAGTATCGCCTGCAAGTGGGCCTGTATTTGCCGAACGACGGGCGACCGAAGATGGAAACTGGCGAAGATGCGTGGGTGATTGAGAATTGGAGATTGGGAGATTGAAGATTTGGAGATTGCCCCGCTTTACCGTCACCCTGAGCGAAGTAATGGGCGTCACCCTGAGCGAAGCGAAGGGTCTCTACCTCGGCGGCGCGAGATTCCTCGCTTTGCTCGGAATGACGGTTTTCTCTTTTCCTTGGCGTCTTTGCGCCTTTGCGTGAAATCTTATGATCCGCAAGTGGGTTCCCTGGGTGACGTTGGCGCTGGTGGGGTTGATTGCCGGCGCGCCGCTGCTGTCGGCTACGCAAGTCCCCGGTGGATTTGATACTGGCTTCCACTTTTGGCGCGCGGTGGAGGCGGAACGGCTGCTGCGCGCCGGGATTTTTGTGCCGCGTTGGGCGCCGGACATGGCCTGGGGTTACGGCTACCCACTGTTTGTGTTCCAGGGCGCGCTTTCGGCGCAACTGGCCGCGCTGCTGCACCTCGTCGGGCTGGCGTGGCCCCTCGCCTTGAACGGCGCTTACCTCGTCGGCCTCGTTGGCTCCGCGCTGACGCTTTTCCTGCTGGCCCGCGATCTCTGGGGCGAGGCCGCCGGATGGGGCGCGGCGGCGGCGTCCCTCTTTGTCCCCTATCACCTCTATGTGACCTACTACCGCGGCAGCCTCTCCGAATCGCTGGCCTGGCTGTTTCCGCCGCTGGTGCTGTGGGGCGTGACGCGCTGGATCGCCGGGCAGCGACGTGGCTTGCTCGTGGGCGTCCTGGCCCTGGTCGGACTGGCGTTGACGCATCCCGTGTCGGTCTACCTCTTCGCGCCGCTGTTGGGCGTGTGGGCGCTGGCGGAGGCGGCGGGGGCGGACGCCGGGCAGCGCAAGGCGGCGTTGGGACGCGCGCTGGCGCTGCTGGCGCTGGGCGCGGGCGCGAGCGCGTTCGCGTGGGGGCCGGGGCTGGTGGAACGCGGCGCGGTGCAGTTGGAGCGGGCGACGTCGGCGTGGGTGTTCAGCTACCGCGAGAATTTCCTGCCGTTGGAGCAGTTCCTCGCGTGGCCGCGCAGCGCAGACCCTAAGCTGCTCAACGATTGGCCCGCGCGCGGGCTGGGCGGGCTGTTCATTCTGGCGGCGCTGGCCGCGTGGCTAACGTGGCGGCGGCTGGATCGGCGGGGGCGGGCGCGGTTGATCGCGTTGACGGCGATGATGGTCGGCTGCGGGCTGCTCGCGCTTCCGGTGACGCAGCCGTTATGGGACGCGCTGCCGCTGCTGGCGACGTTCCAATTCCCGTGGCGCTTCCTCGCTCCGGCGGCGCTGGCGATGAGTTTGCTGATTGGCGGTTTTCCTGCGATTGAAATCGCAGGCTGTTACGGGAAGTGCGTTGAAACGCACTCGCCAACCCGTTTTAACGGGTTTCGCCTAACAGCGGGGCGTTTCAACGCTCCGTTGTTGGCGGCGGGGCTGCTGGCGATGGCGCATTGGGGGTGGCTGTATCCACCGCGCGGCGGGCTGCCCGGCGAGGCATCCCCGGCAGGGATGATCGCGTGGGAACGGGCGACGGACACCATCGGCACGACGGCCAGCCGGGAGTTGCTGCCGCGCTGGGTGAAGCAGACGCCTGCGCCGGAGAACGCCCTCACGGCGGCGCTGCTGGCGGGGACGCCGCCCGCCTATCTGGACGAATCCGCCCTGCCCGACGGCGCGCGCGTGTTGACGGCGACCTACGGCTTGCAGTCCGCCGTGATCGAGTTGGACAC
This sequence comes from Anaerolineae bacterium, assembly GCA_034429475.1. GTDB lineage: Bacteria > Chloroflexota > Anaerolineae > B4-G1 > SLSP01 > JAKQHY01. Next base: position 21,153 of record DAOUGD010000124.1, on the reverse strand, counting down.
ACCCGGCGCGTTCCGGGCGCGCTACCTGGCGTTTTATTACCCTGGCTGGCGCGCGCGGGTGGATGGGAAGCCGGTCGAAGTCACGCCGGAGCCGGAAACCGGCCTGGTCACGTTCCCCGTTCCGGCGGGCGCCCACCGGCTGGAAGTGCGCTTCGGTGAGACGGCGGCGCGGTTGGCGTTGGATGCGGTGTCGGTGGTGAGTGTGGCGGCGGTGGGGTTTGTGTGGCGCAGGGCGGATCGGCGGATCCGCGGATCAGCGGATCAGCGAGAAAGCGAAAAAGCGAGACATCAACTCCTAACACCTAACTTGCAGCTCCTAACTCAGTCCTCAGTCCTCAGTCCTCAATCCTCCCCTACTCCCTACTCCTTACTCCTTACTCCTTATCTCCTCGTCACTTTGGCCTTGCTGGCGCTCAAATTCGGCGTGGCCGACACGCTGCCGGCGCTGTGGCGGGCGTCGCGGCTGCGGGCGGATGGGACGGTGGCGGGGGTGGGGACGCCGCTGGCGGTCAATTTTGGCGGGCGGGCGCTGTTGTTGGGGGCGGACTTGCCCGCGCGCGCGTTCCCGGCGGATGCGGCGCCGGAGATTTCGCTGTACTGGCGCGCGCTGGATCCCGGCGCGGGCGATTGGCGCATCGGGATAACCCTGGTGGGGCCGGACGGGGAGACGAGCGTCTCGGCGGCGCTGCGGGATGTGCGCTGGGCGCGCACGCCGCCGCCCCTGGCGGAATGGCCGCCGGAGCAGTACGCGCGGATGGACGTCCATTTGGGCGTCCCTGCCGGAACGCCGCCGGGCGTCTACACGCTGACGCTCGCGCTGTTTGACCGAAACACGCTCGCGCCGGCGTCCGTGCTGGGCGCGGATGGCAATCCGCTGGGGCCGGAGTTCCGGCTTGGGACGGTGGAAGTGTTGCGTCCCGACGAGGCGGCGACGCTATCCGCGCTGGGTGTGCCGGAGGATGCGCAACCAAGCGCCTGCGGCGACGTCATTTTGTGGGACTTCACGGCGGATCGCGGGCAGGCTGCGCCGGGCGACGTCGTCGCGCTGCGCACGGTGTGGGAGCTAGCGCAGCAGCCTTCCGGCGTGACGCTGCCGGATTGGGCGCGGCTCGAATTGCGCGACGCGCAGGGACGCGAGCAGCGCGGGTGGGATGGCCCCCTGGCGGCGGCGTGGTATCCGCCCCAGGCGTGGCGGCCCGGCGACCGCTGGCGCGGCGAGACGGTGGTGCGGCTGCCGGGCGCGTTGGAAAGCGGCGACTATCAGCTTGGCGTGTCTTATGCCGGCTGCACGGCGATGAAGACGTTGCCGCTCACCGTGGTTGCGCCAGAGCGCATGTGGGCGCTGCCGGAGGATTACACGCAGACCGACGTGGCTTTGGGCGGCGTCATCCGCCTGGCCGGAGTCGCGCTGGAGACGGAGACGGCGTCGCCGGGCGAGGCGGTGACACTGCGGCTGGCGTGGCAGGCGTTGGCCGAGATGGAGACGTCGTACCGGGTGTTCGTGCATTTGACCGGCCCGGAGGGGCAGATGCTGGCGCAGAGCGACGGGGAACCGGCAGCGTGGACGCGCCCGACGCCGGGCTGGGCGGTGGGCGAGGTGGTGGTGGACGAGCGGACGCTCTCCATTCTGCCGGACGCCGCGCCGGGGGAGTATACGCTGCGCGTGGGGCTGTATGTGGTGGATGGGCCGCGTTTGCTCACGGCAGAGGGGGTGGATGCGGTGGAGATTGGGGTGGTGTCGGTACGATAAGGATAAGTTATTTTTGCGAACCACACCTCTTCAAAGAATGTCTGCGCTCTCCCAAAATAAAAGTTTTTGGAGGACACAATGCTGTACATAGGTTTTTTTCAGGAACTGTGGAAATCCAGAGGCAGTAGGGTGATCGTTTTCATCTGTATCTTGTTAGTGCTGTTATTTATAATTTCCGATTCGCTTGAAGAAGGCCCTGAATCCGCATTAACTCGTTGCTTGGGGAGCCTGGGTGTTGGTGTAGGGGCCACATTTCTTGGTATGAATATGATGCGTTTGTTGCCTGATAACCCTCGCTTTCACTGGCAATGGCGTGGACAGGCTGCACTCCTGATAGCTGCTGGGGGGATATTTCTCTATGGTGCGTGGCATGATTGCACAAGTATCTGCTTCAAGTGATGTTTACACGCATAACGACATGGGTTGCGTGTAAACGATTGTCTTATTGGAGCAGATACCAACGCGCTGTCTGTTTTCAACACAGCGATTCTGGGCCAGTAGCCCAAATCGGCGGCGCGGGTGAAGTACGTGTTGCTTGTGGGGCTGTATGTGGTGGATGGGCCGCGTTTGCTCACGGTGGAGGGGTTGGATGCGGTGGAGATTGGGGTGGTGTCGGTACAAGAGGGACAGCCGTTCTGACCACATCGTCTATCCCTCAATATATAGAAGGAGGACCTATGAGAGTTTCAAAACGTATTCTGATAGGCGTACTTTTTGCCATCGCCGCGACTATAGGGATCCTTGCGTGGTATTCTGCGTACCGGAGCACCCGTGAACTGGAGCTACAGGCCACCAGGGTCATCGTGGCGTGGGCGTTTGATGGTCAGCCCATGCCGGGTTTTGAGGAAGTGGAACAGGTGCCTGGTATTGGAGAGGTCAGATATGCAGGTGGGTATGTAAGTTCAACCCGGATGCGTGAGGCAGACCGGTGGTACGTTGTCTGCGACTTCTTGCCACGGGATACTCTTCTGAGCGATGACCCAAGGATTGAGAGAATCCCCGACATTGATGCGCAATTTGTTAGTCAAGCGTTGTCCACAGGCGAAGGTAGTTTCTTGTTGATAGTTTTTTTGCAGGATGAGTCAGGACCTGTGTCCCGATCGAGACATGAAATCAAACTCAGCGTAATAACCAGTTATGCTGCGCTGGGGGGGGATATGTATGAGTTCACCTTCACGAAGATAGATGGGCAGCTAAATGTCACCGGCAGGCACACGGGCAGTTCCTAGTGGAAGTTCGTCCAAAGCCCAATATTAATTTGTGGGATATGTTTGTTGTGGAGAGTAGTTAACGCCTTGCCTGCTTCCGATACAGCGATTCATGGCCGGTAGCCCAAATCGGCGGCGCGGGTAAAGGCGGATTGGGCGGCGGCGGGGTCGCCGGTGGCCTGGAGCGCGAGTCCGCGCAGGTAGTGGGCCTGGCCGAGCATTGGGTCAAGCTGGATCGCCCGATCCAGTTCGGTAAGGGCGCGGGTGGGGTCATCCTGGGCCAGGTAGGTCCAGCCCAGGAGCATGACGGCTTCGGCGTCGTTGGGAGCGAGTTGGACGGCGCCTTGCGCCGCGTACAGCGGGTAGGTTTCCTCTAGCAGGTTGCGCGCCAGGTAGAAGCGCGCGACGGCTTTCCAGATTTCGGCGTCATCGGGGGCGCGGAGCAGCGCCGCCTCCGTCCACGTAGCGATTTCCTCGTAGTCTCCACTTAGAGCTTTAACTTCGGCCATCGCCAGGCATGGGGCAGGGTTGTCGGGATCGAGGCGCTGCGCTTCCAGCAACGCCTCGCGGGCGGCAGCGGCGTCCCCCTGGCGCAGATGATGGAGTCCCAGTAGCAGCCATCCGACGGGAGCGTCGGGAGCCAGCGTTGTCGCCTGCTCGAAGTGGGCTTGGGCCAGAGCGGGCCGTCCGGTGCGCGAGAGCGTCTCGCCCAGCCAGGCGTGGGCGTCCACTGAAGTTGGGTCGGCGGCGACAGCGCGTTCCAGCACGCAGGCGGCCAGCGGCCAGGCTTCGGCGCGCACCAGCCGGTAGCCGCGTTGTAGGTCGCAGTCGGCGGCGCAGGAGAGGGCGCAGAAGCCGGCGTCGCCCTGGCACAAGAGGGCGGCGTCGCCGGTGAGTGCGCCGTAGGTCAGGGCGGCGTGAGTGTCGGTGGGGACGGCGGAATGCCAGCGGGCGGCGGATTCGGCGGCGGTGCAATCGCCCAGCCACAGGCGTGCGGTGGTTACTTGCGCGAGGGTGGGGGCGTCGTCCGGGGGGGTTTGCAGGTAGCCCTGGGCCAGGATGCGCGCCTGCGTCCAATTTTGCGCCTGAATCAGCAGGCTTAGGCGCAGCGGCAGGAGTTCGCCCGCGTAGCCGCGTTGTTCTGCTTCGTTCAGGGCCGCCAATCCGGCCTGCGGTTGGCCCCATTGCAGGTACAACTCGGCCAGCGCGAGCTGCGGGGCAGGATCAGCCGGGGTTTGCGCGGCGACTTGCCGGTAGAGCGCCTCGGCGGCGGTGTACTCCCCAGCGGCGACGTGGGCCTCCGCCGTTTTGAGGATTTGGGCGGGGGAGGGCGTCCCGGCGCAGGCGGCGTTGAGGAGCAGCAGTCCTAGCAGCGCCGCCTGCGCCAGACGGCGGACGTTCATCACTGGCGTCACCTTTGGGCGCTACGAAGCGTCAACGGCAGATAGAGTTGAGCGCGGATCGGGCGCAAAGTGTGGGTGAGGGCGGTATACTGAACGCCTTCACCGGGAAGCACCCAGAATGGCATGGTAGCAGGCAGGAAATCGGGCCGGGCGATGGTGAGGTGGTGCAGGCCCACATTCACAGTGGTGCTGACAACCCACGGCGTCCCGTAAAGGATGCTTGCCCCCTCGGTGATGACGAGGTAGTTCCCGACGGTCTGGCTGATGATGGCGTTATCAGGCGCCAGCCAGCGCAGCGTAGCGTCGGGGCCGGGTGGAATAATGGTTTGGGACGCATCTTCCAGGGAGACGGTCAGGACGACGGTGCGGGATATGGCGAAATGGCTGTTGATTTCGGCGACGGGGGGCCAGGGCTCCCAGTGGCCCACGCGATCCCTGGCGCGGGCGCGGAAGTACCACGGCTGGTAGAGTCCCGGTGTGTAGGGCAGGGTGACGGCGGTGTGGGTGACGCCGTTGGTTTGCCCCCAACCGGCGGCGAGTTCCCACGGGCCGGTGGAAGTGGGCGCGCGCTGGATTTCTTCGTACCAGTAGCCGGACACGGTGTCGGTCACATCCCAGGTCAGCGTGAGTGTGTTAGTGTAGACCTGGGGATAGAGCGGGCGCAGGGCGGACGTGGGCGTTTCCACATCCGTTTGGATTAACAGCAGGGGATCGCCGCCGATCATATAGAGAGCTTCGGGGTGGTAGCGGTTGGAGGTGGCGGCGGGCAGGGTGAGGGTGTAGACGCCGTTGGCGGCGGTCAGAGTTTGCGTGACGCCGCGCTTGTCCACGAGGGTGGCGGTGGGGAGGATGGCGGGGTGGGTGGTGGTCATCGTCGCGCCGGTCGTGTTCCAGAGGACGTCAATGCGGCCGTGAGGCGTTCCGAGGAAGGTGATGCGCTCGGTTGCGCCGTGCCACGGGCCGGTGATCTGGTTTTCGCCGCGCAGGTAACGCGCAGTGACCTGGTAGGCGACGTAAGCCGGACGCAGCGTGTAGTCGTTGCGCGTCAGGCCGAAGAGCTGCCCGCCCATGCTTTCGTCGTGGAGGCGGAAGAAGAAGAACTTTTCCACGCCGGCGGCGCGCGCCTCGGCGTAACCCTGGATGACGTAGTTGGCGGCTTCTTCGGCGGTGGCCTCGTAGGGAGCGGGATCGCCGGCTTTCTCATCCCAGATGGGGACGCCGGTTTCGGTCAGCCAGAGGGGATGCCAGCCCACGCGATCCTGCACTTCTTGCGTCATCTGGCCGGCAATGTCGTGGTTGTGGTAGACGTTGCTGTACAGGTGCAGGGACATCACATCAAAATAGCTATTGTTCGCCAGCGTTTGTGGATCGGTCGCCAGCAAATGATTGATGACCGTTTTGTGAAAATCTGTATTACCCCAGTAGGCTAATCCCCCAAACAAGACCGTTGCGTCCGGATCGGCGGCTTTGACAGCCTGGTAGCCGACTTTGAGCAGTTGGGCATACTGCGCCTCATTGCCGGCCCAAAACCAGACGCGATCTGGCTCGTTCCATAATTCCCACACGGTGACTGTGTCTTTGAATTCGGAGACGACGCGATAGACGTACTGGCCCCAGGTGTTGGCGGGGTGGTCCCAGGCTAAATTCAGGCCGCAAGGGATGCGCGAGCCTGGGTCGGCGGAGACGACGGCGCGACCAGGGTCGCCGGCGGGGAGGGTCGCCTGGAAGTGCATGATTTCTTGCTGCGAGGCCACGCTGCTGCACGCGGCCCAGGTGGGCGTGGCCCAGAGGATGCCGACGACGTTCAGGTGGTGGGGGAGATCAATGTTGTCCACAATGTTGTGATGACCGGCGGCGTCGAAACTGTCCTGGCTTTTCTGGATGGCATCCCAGCGAAAGTCGAAGCGATCCCAACGGGAACCGGCCGCGTAAGCCTGTGGGGCGCGCGTGCCGTTATCGTAGTAGGAGAAACACGTTCCCAGTCGCCCATCAGTCTCAACCACGGAGGGCAATGGCGTTATATCTTCAGCTCTGATCGGCAAGAAGGTGGCAAGCAGTACTATCAGGGTGAATGCCAATGGGGGATGTTTGTGCATCAGTTGCTCCTTATTTTAACGCGAGTTACTACCCGGTGCTCTCAAGAACCTGACACTTGTGGGTAGCAACTCAGATTATTCTAACAAATGATATAGGACGATAGTACTATGGTTAGTTTTGTCGTCTTCAAATAGGATTCAAAACAGCGATTTGTATAATGTGAATGTCAGAATGGGTATATTGTGGATTGTATAACATTTAACTTTATCCAAACTTACACAAAGTCAAGTTTAGCTGTTGGGGCTACAGGGGGCGAGCATGAAATCAGTTTATCGTTTGTCCAATATAGTGAGCGTGATGATAGCCGTTGTCATTATAAGTTTGTTGGGCGCTTCTGGGGTGTCCGCTACGAGGGGACGTGCGGAGGGTTTGCCTATGCTCCCCCCTCCCGGTGTCGTATGCGGCCCGGCCGTTGTGGACGGCGACATCAGCGAATGGGATTTGGACAATGAGTTTTTCGCCAATATGTACCGGGCAGGAAATGCCAGTAAGCCGGTGGAGTCGCGGATCTATGTGCGTTTCGATCCGGCGACTGACACACTCTACCTATTGATTATGGCGGTGCCGGGGGTGGAAGTTTTAGCGATGCCGGACGATGCATTTGTCAAGCTGGGCGGCGTCAAGTTGGTAGATGGCAATTCCGGTAATAATGGCGTTCCCGCAGACTTTGCATGGGTTGGTTTGAATGGCGACCGCGCGCAGGGATGGGAAGCTTCCATGCCCTTCGTGCAGGGCACTTATAGTAACTTCAACGTTCATACCCAGGTTTGGGACGATGGCGAGGCGCAAACGTCGGCCGTGAAAAATCGTGCGATTGGCATGACGATTGAGTGTGAAGTCATTGTCCCTTTGATTGATGTGGAAGTCACGGTTACGCCGGACATGACGCATCAGGGCGATCTGGTGACGTGGGCCATTGTCGTGACGAATATAGGCTCCGCCCCCCTGACAAATGTGACGTTGACGGACAGCAATGGTTATCACTACGGCGCAGCCTTTAATTTGGCGGTGGATGAAAGCCAGGCGTTCACTTATACGAGCAACCCTGAGGAGGATCTGACCAACACGGTGACAGCAACAGGAACGGATTCTTTCGGGGAAACGGCGACGGACACCGACAGCGCCGCCGTGGACGTTATATTTCCGGCGATTGGTGTGTTGGTCTGGGGGACGCCGGAAACGATACACAGCGGTGCTCAGGTGACTTGGGACGTGATCGTGGTCAACACGGGCGACGATCCCCTGACGGATGTGACCTTGACGGATTCCAACGGTCACAGCTACGGCGCGCCCTTCGATCTAACGGTGGGTGAAAATCGGATGTTCAGCTACACGACCCACCCAACCGAGGACGTGACCAACATCGTGACAGCGACCGGAATGGATTCGCTGGGCGCGGATGTAACCGACACGGATAGCGCGTCCGTGAACGTCATTGCCTCGGCGATTGATGTGGAAATCACGGTGACACCAGAAACTGTGTATGGGGGTGAGCAAGTCACCTGGGATGTGATCGTAACGAATACGAGCGATGAACCGTTGACTAACGTGGCCCTCACCGATAGCAATGGGCACAACTACGGGGCGGCCTTCGCTCTGGCGGCGGGTGAGAGCCAGACGTTCAGCTACCCAAGCAACCCGGCGGCGGATGTGACGAATACCGTCACCGCGACGGGGATGGATCCTCTGGGCGAGGCGGCGACGGACACCGATAGCGCATCTGTGAACGTCATCGCGCCGGCAATGGATGTGGAAATCACCGTGACGCCGGAGGTGGTGTACAGCAGCAATCCGGTAACGTGGGAAGTGGTCGTGATCAATCTCGGCGATGATCCGCTGATAGATGTGACTCTGACGGACAGCAACGGGCACACTTATGGCGCCGCTTTTGACCTGACCGTGGGCGAGAGTCTGACGTTCAGCTACACGAGCAATCCAACCGCCACTGTAACCAACACCGTCACCGCGACGGGAACAGACTCGCTGGGCGGCGTTGTGAGTGATACCGACAGCGCTGCGGTCAGCGTTATCGCTCCGGTGATTGATGTGGAAATTGCGGTAAGCCCGGCAACGATTCGCCAGGGCGATCAGGTGACATGGACTATCTTGGTCACGAACACCGGCAGCGATCCCCTGACCCACGTGCGTCTGACGGATACCAATGGACATCACTACGGTGGGGTTTTCAGACTGGATGTGGATGAGAGTCAGGTCTTTACTTATACGAGCAATTCGACCGCTGATGTGACCAACGTAGTCACGGCGACGGGGCGGGATCCGTTCCACGCGGATGTGATGGACACCGACAGTGCGTCGGTGAATGTGATCAACCCCGCGATTGGCGTGGAAATCACGGTGGCCCCGGAGACTGTGCATAGTGGCGAGCCGGTGACGTGGGAAATAGTTGTAACCAACATGGGCGACGACCCATTGACGGGTGTGAGTTTAACGGATAGTAACGGGCATAGCTACGGCGGGGACTTCTCTTTGGCGGTGGGGGCCGGCCGCACCTTCCAATACACTAGCACCCCCACCTTGGACTTGACCAACACCGTTACCGTGACGGGGAGGGACTCGCTGAACGGCAGCGTGGCGGATACGGATAGCGCCACGGTAAGCGTGATCAACCCGGCAATTGACGTGGAAATCACGGTGACGCCGGGAACAATTTACCAGGGGGATCCGGTGACGTGGGCAGTGGTCGCGACCAACACTGGCGATACCCCCCTGACAAACGTGACCCTGACGGACAGCAACGGGCACAGCTATGGTGCGCCTTTCGACCTGGCGGTGGACGCGAGTATGACGTTCAACTACATTAGCAATCCAGCGGCGGATGTGATGAACACCGTCACCGCGATGGGCACAGATTCGCTAGGTAGCGCGGTGAGCGATACGGATAGCGCCACAGTGAATGTGATCAACCCCGCGATTGATGTGTCTATCGCCGTCACGGCGGCGGTAATTCGCCTGGGTGATCAGGTGACGTGGACGGTCGTAGTGACCAACACTGGCGACGATCCGTTGACGGAGGTGACTCTGACGGATACCAATGGGCACAACTACGGTGTGCCCTTCGACCTAGCGGTGGGCGCGAGTCAGATATTCAGCTACGTGAGCAGTCCGACCGCAGACGTCCTCAACACCGTCGCGGCGACAGGGACCGACGCGCTCGACGCACCGGTGACCGACACGGACGGCGCGGCGGTGAACGTCATGGCTCCGGCCATTGAAATTATGAAGGAGTGGTTCCTACAAGGAGAGATTCCCGTGCTCTATCAGGGCGGCGAAGCCTTCTTCGACATCCTGGTCACGAATACCGGGGATGTGCCCTTGACCGATGTGACGGTGGCGGATGCTTTGACGCCTGACTGTAACCATACCGTTGGCACCCTGGCCGTGGGGGAGGCAGCGAGCTATAGCTGTAGTTTGGTGGATGTCCAGGCTTCCTTTACCAACGTGGCGGTAGCGACCGGTACGGATCCACTGGGCGGTCCAATATCTGACGAAGGCGAGGCCTATGTAGAAGTTACCCCCCACAACCCTGAGATCCGTATCCTGAAAGACTTGCTGGTGAGCGAGGGCCAAACCCTCTATGTCGGCGACGATGCGGTATTCTACATCACCGTTCAAAATACCGGGGATATGCGGCTGTATGGGGTGATGGTGACAGATCCCCTGGCTAATGACTGTAACCGTGCATTCAATTCATTGATGGTGGGAGAAAGCACCAGTTACACCTGCATAGCGTATGGCGTCACCGAAAGTTTTACCAATACCGCAATCGCCGAGGGTCACGATGTGACCGGTGACATAGTGACTGACATAGATGACGCTGGAGTGATTGTGACGCCTTTTAGCCCGTCTATTGAGATCATTAAGCGCGTGGACGCGCCTGTCGGAACTGTGTTCCGTCCCGGCGACGACATCCCCTTTGTCATCATCGTGACCAACAATGGCAATGTCTTTTTGGATACGATCGTAGTGTTAGATGCGTTAGTCCCTGACTGTAATCAATACGTTGGCTCTTTGACTGTCGGTGAGAGTGTCAGTTATGGGTGTGAGGCAGGTGATGTTGAGGAGAACTTCGTCAACATCGCTACGGCAATGGGATCGGACGCGCGCGGTGGTACAGTCACAGACACTGATGCGGCTGCGGTAGAACTGGATGAAGGCGGTATCCCTGATCAGATTGTGATTATTGTGGACACCGACGGGGATGGTGTACCGGATTACATAGACGTAGATATAGATGGCGACGGCATCCCCAACGACGAGGAAGGCCAGGGCGATACGGACGGTGACGGTATGCCCGATTATCAGGACATGGACACCGATGGCGATGGTCTCCCCGATGCTGAGGAAGGCCAGGGCGATACGGACGGTGACGGTGTTCCCGATTACCAGGATGTGGATGCCGATGGCGATGGCATTCCTGACGCTCAGGAAGGGAGTGGAGATACGGATGGGGACGGCGTTCCCGATTACCTGGATACTGACGCCGATGATGATGGCATTACCGATGAGGTGGAAGGCGTGGGGGACGTGGATGGAGATGGCGCCCCGAACTACCTGGACAACGATTCGGACGGCGATGGAATTCCCGACGCAATAGAAGGGGCGGGAGATGCGGATGGCGACGGGATCCCAGATTTTATTGACCTCGACGCGGATGATGACGGCATTCCGGACGCAACGGAAGGTGCCGGGGACACGGATGGTGACGGCATCCCCAACTATCTGGACACGGATTCCGACAGCGATGGGATTCCTGATGAGGTCGAGGGTGCTGGCGACACGGACGGCGACGGGATTGCGAATCACCTTGATGGCGACTCGGATGGCGATGGGATTTCTGATGCAGTCGAAGGCGCTGGCGACGCGGACGGCGATGGGGTGTCGAATTACCTGGATAGTGATTCTGACGGCGACGGTATCTCCGATAACACCGAAGGCGTTGGTGATAGCGACGGCGATGGCATTTCCAATTACCTGGACCTGGATGCAGACGGCGACGGCATCCAGGATGCGCTAGAAGGAGCGGCGGATGTGGACGGCGACGGCGCCGGCAACTACCTAGATGAGGATTCCGACGGCGATGGCATTCCTGATGCCATCGAAGGTGTCGTGGATACTGATGGCGACGGCGCCGGCAACTACCTGGATCTGGACTCTGACAGTGATGGCATCCTGGATGCGGCGGAAGGCGTTGCCGATAGCGATGGGGATGGTTTAGGAAACTACGTTGATCTGGATTCGGATGGCGATGGCATCCCGGATGCAGTGGAAAATATCGGCGATGCCAATGCCGACGGTCAGCCGGACCGTGATGCTGACGGCGACGGGATTCCTAACTATCTCGACCTGGATTCGGACGCGGATGGTGTGCTGGACGCTATCGAAGGGACTGGCGATGTAGATGCAGATGGCATCCCCAATTACCTGGACGCAGACGACAATGTCACAGGCGCTACTGACAGACCGTTCAAGGTTTATCTGCCTCTCGTCGGGCAGTAAAGGGGTTTTTAGCATGCGCCCCCAGCAGAACGACAGTGCTGGGGGCGCATTTTTTACACGCAGGATGGGTGGTTTGGATTTTCGCAGAACATTGTACCCTGAAAGTTTTGTTTCTCTGTTAGTGTTATACAAAGGAGGCTATGATGGTGCGAGTTAGACGAGGATTGATGATGTTGGTAGTGGTATTGGGCCTATTGGCGGCGTCGGGTGTCGCACCGGTTGCGGCGGCTGGAATCATCGTGGATACTTTGAGCGATGTTATGGATGCTGCCCCAAGTTGTACGGCAGTGACCCTAGCGAGCCTGCCAGGGGCCGACGGCAAGATTAGCCTGCGAGAAGCTGTGTGTGCGGCCGACCTTAACATTGGACCAGATGAGATCACCTTTGATGTGACAGGAGTGATTAGTCTCACACATACGGATGGCCGGTTACGTCTTGACAGTGATGATGCTACCACCATCAATGGGGATGTTGACGGCGATGGTATCCCCAATATTGAGGTGCGTTTTGTCATTGGCACTGTTCCGACGGATACTGGAATGATCGTCATCAAAACCTCTTACAATCACATTGAGGGACTGTCTATCACCGGTTCTCCCTATTCGGGTATTTATCTGGCCGCCGATAGTGGCGTTGGTATGCGCGCCGATAATAACGTCATCGTGAATAACTGGATCGGGGTAGATTTGACCGGCGCTGTACGCCCCAATCAGACTAACGGCATCCGTATTTTGCAGGCTCCTTCTGGTGTTAGTGCTGATAATAATCTTGTACAGCACAATCTCATATCGGGGAATGGTTTATATGGTTTAACCCTCCGTGATGTTCATGGGACTCAGATCATAAGTAACACGATAGGATTGGATCCTGCTGGGAGTAGCGCATACCCTAATGGAAGCAGTGGCATTTCTTTAAATGGGGTAGGAACGTCCATTTTGCATACTACCATTCAAGGAAACACTGTTTCTGGCAATCTGGGTAATGGTGTTTATTTGTCCAACGTCCGGTATATCACAATGACTGATAACATTATCGGTTTGAATAAATCTGGAATTCAAAGCCTGGGCAATCAGTCGTCTGCTGGTGGCGGAATATATGCTTTTGCTGCCGTGACTGATGGCGTAATACAGGATAATGTGATCTCCGGGAATCGCAGTTACGGGATTAACTTACGCTCTGGTACTACACAGATAACGATTGCCGGCAACAAAATCGGCACAGACATTACCGGGTTGGTGGGGCTGGGCAACGGGCGCGCGACTGCGAAAGACGGCATCCAACTTTCCGACGCTTTCAGCAATACCATCGGTGGGCCTGACATGGCGGATCGCAACCTCATCGCCCACAATGGCTGCGCGGGCGTCTTCATCGCCGGGGCGCAGGCCGATTACAACGTCATTCAGAACAACGCTATTGGCGTCGCCGCTGATGGCAGCGACCTGGGCAACGGCGATGGCGGACACTTACCGGATGCAGATAGCGGCCACGGCGGCGTCTATCTACACAATGGCGCCGACTTCAACCTGATCCAGGATAATGTGATTCAGTATAACTACATCGGTGTGCGTTTTAGCGGCGGCGAAGAATCCCTGGCGACCACCCTGCCGCCCATGCGCAACCAGGTGCTGAGCAACACGATCACGCTCAACGATAAATATGGCGTGGCGAACCTGACCACGCATCGTAACGTCACGTACACCACGTCTGCTGCTGGCGATAACCTGATCCAGGATAACGCCATCACTGGCACCGCCACCCTGTGTGGCGTGAACGATACCTGGTGTACCGGTATTGGCATTTACAACTACGGCGCTTCCCCGGCGCTCCTGGCTAATGCGATTTCCGAAAACCGCTCTTTTGGCATTGTGAATCGCGTCCACTTTGGCGAGGACGGCCCGGACGCCGCCGATGACGACTTGCTATCCATGCCCACCATCGTCGGCAACACCATTGCGGGCAATGGCAACGATGGCATCCAATCGCGGGATACCGCGCCGACCAACAAGGCCACATTGCTTGAGGATAACACCTTCGCCAACAATGCCGGTCAACCGCACATCTCGCAGCGGTGGTTTGCCGCGGTTGAGGTGCTCAGCGGCACGCAAACCATTCAGAATAGCTTGCTGGTCACCATCACCTCCCGCACCGGCGGCGCGGCCTGTTCCGGCGGCGCGTGTCTGGGCAATGCCTATGTCACGGCTACCAGCAGCATTACCCAGGGCGTGTGGGGACCGAGCGGCATTGCGTACGCTGACGTGGAAGATGTGAGTACGGGATTCTCCACCTGGTTTGAGGTGATTGAGTACGAGGTTCTACCCACCGGGAACCCTATTACGTACACTCATTACATCTCACACCTCGTTCAGGTTGGAGGCGCCCACGTGGGCACGCGATACTTCGCGTTGGATGGCGCGGCGGAGGCCTGGGAAACTGCCGATGATGCCAACTTGCCCTTCTGCCTGCTGACCGGTATTGCGTCCGACCCCGATCATTCTGTCTGTCGCTACCAAATCCCGCAGATTGCCGTTTTTGTGACCGGGGAGGATACCGACGGCGACGGCATCCCTGACGAGGAAGAAGGATCGGGCGATAACGACGGCGACGGCATTCCCGACTACCTGGATGACGACTCGGACAACGACGGCATCCCGGACGAGGAAGAAGGAACCGGCGACACCGACGGCGACGGCATCCCGGACTATCAAGACCCCGACGACGACGGCGACGGCATCCCCACCGAAGACGAACCCGGCGACGCGGATGGCGACGGCATCCCCGATTACCTGGAAGACAATACCGACGACACGGACGGCGATGGCATCCCGGATTACCAAGACTCGGACGACGACGGCGACGGCATCCCGACGCAAGACGAGCCGGGCGACACCGACGGCGACGGCATCCCCGACTATTTAGAGCCAAACGATCAGGATACCGACGGCGATAGCGTGCCCGATTATCAAGACCCCGATGACGATGGCGATGGCGAACCCACCGCTGAAGAAACCGAGGATACCGACGGCGACGGCATCCCCGACTACCTCGAAAGCGACGACGAAGACACCGACGGCGACGGCCTCGTGAACGAGTTGGACACCGACTCGGACAACGACGGCATCCCGGATGGCGTCGAATACTACAACGGAAATGTAGCTGACGTCTTCTGCTCCGATATTGCGCAAGATACCGACAGCGACGGCATCCCCGACTGCCGTGACAACGACGTGGACGGCGACGGCATCGTGAACCACCTGGACGGCGACAGCGATGGCGACGGCCTCCGCGATGCAGAAGAAGGCGCCGATGATTCTGACGGCGATGGCATCCCTGACTGGCTCGATCCGGCGGATGGCGCCGATACCTCCGAGGGCGGCGA
Organism: Anaerolineae bacterium; assembly: GCA_034429475.1. Lineage (GTDB taxonomy): Bacteria > Chloroflexota > Anaerolineae > B4-G1 > SLSP01 > JAKQHY01. Next base: position 5,802 of record DAOUGD010000124.1, on the reverse strand, counting down.
CTCTGACGGCGACGGCATCTCCGATGTGGATGAGGCCGAGCCAAACCCGCAAGATCCGCCGGACTCTGATGACGACGGCCTGCCGGATTATCTGGATTCTGTGGACGATAGCGTCACTCTGGTGGAGGAAGCGCCGCGCACCGTGCTGGCCGGCGAGCTTGTTACCTACACCCATGTGTTGACCAACGAAGCGACCGTGAGCCAGACCATTGTGCTGACGGCTCAACTATCCGTCCCTTATAGTTTTACCCTGTCGCCGCTTCAAATCACGATGGCGCCGCTGACTTCCACCCACATCACGTTAAGTATCCAGACGCCGGTCACCGTCCTGTCGGGCACCCAGGTTACGGCCATGCTCACTGCGACGGGCGAGTATGGCCTGACCCGCACCGCGACCGTGCTGGATGTCCTTGTTATCCAGGTGCAGGATACCGACGGCGATGGAATTCCCGACGCCGAAGAGGGCGACGCCGACACGGACGGGGATGGTCTGCCGGATTACCGCGACCCCGACTCGGACAATGACGGCATCCTCGACAGCGACGAATTCTACGGCGGGGGCGGGGATGCGCCCTTCTGCTCCAATCCTACGCAAGATACCGACGGCGACACCATTCCCGACTGCCAGGACAACGACGTGGATGGCGATGGCCTCTTAAACTACCTCGACGGCGACAGCGACGGCGACGGCCTCCGCGACGCCGACGAGGGGACGGACGACAGCGACGGCGACGGCATCCCCGACTGGCTCGATCCGGCAGACGGTGCGGATACCTCCGAGGGCGGCGACAGCGACGGCGACGGCATCTCCGATGAGGATGAGGCCGGCCCAGACCCGGAGGATCCCACGGATGCCGATGGCGACGGCGTCCCTGACTACCTGGAGCCGTTGGCGCAAGGCGTCACCCTGGTGAAGAATGAAACCGGAACCGTGCGAGCTGGTGAAACCATTACCTACATCCATGGACTGACGAATGAAGCGGCGTTCAGCCAGTCGGTCACGCTGGCCGCCGAATTGTCAATACCCTATTCCTATAACCTGTCGCCGTTGCAACTCACGTTGGCGCCGCGCGCATCCGCCAACGTCACCCTCACCGTCCAGGCGCCGGCCGACGCTTTGACGGGAACGCAGGTCACAGCGGTCATCACGGTGACGGGCAGCTATGGCCTCGTGCGCACGGCGACGGTGGTAGACACGACCCGTATAAATATGGCCTGGCCTCTCATCTACCTGCCGCTCCTGGTGCGTAACTCCAACTTCTAACCGCAACTTTCGCCGTGGCAAGGCCGGGGAACTTTTCCCGGCCTTGCTTTTTTTGAGGCTCTTACTACAATGAAAACGATGGGTATTGAAAATTCGTTTTGAGGTTGGATGCGATGCACATTTTGGTTGTTGATCCCAATGAAGTTTTGGCGATGTTGTTGACGGAGGAGTTGAAGCGGCTGGACTATGACGTCACACAATGCACCACCAGCGCCGATGCGCTCAAAGCCGCCCGCGAGCGCAAGCCCGACCTCGCTATGTTGGACATGGCGCTAGAAGAGCCTGACACGGGGGCGCTGGCTAAGCAGTTGCGCGAGTTATACGTGGATGTGCGGCTGGTATTGACGCCCTTTATGGGGGAGACGCCATCGTTGGATGAATCTATTCCAATCCAGGGAGTGTTGCCCAAACCCATTTTCCCGCCGGAGCTGCCGCAGCGGCTGGAAGTGATCTTCAAAATCCCGCCTGATCAGTCTGCTCCTACCGAAGTCGCGCCAGAGCCGCCGCCCTCGCCGGCCCCTCGTCCTGAACCGACTCCCGTGAAGCCGACGCCGGAGCCAGAGCCTCCCTCCGCTAAACCGGCGGCAGAGTCTACCCCGGCCATTCAATTCGCCGAAGCCGGGACGCCGAGCGAGCAGGAAGCCGGTCTTTCTTACGAAGCCTTTGTCCAAAATCGCCAGCGGGTGGAACGCCTGATGGGCAACCTCGCACAGGAACTGGGCGCCGACGCGGTCCTGTTAACCTATGGCGGCGGCCTGCTGACGTGGGTGGGGGGGCTGACGCAGGGCGAAGCCGAATCTATTTCACGAGCAGTTGTCCATGGTTGGCGCACCTCGGCGCAGGTGGCTCGCATCCTGGGACGGGAACAGGTGCGTTTCGAACAGAGCATCGCCGGCGACGACTATATGCTGTACGCGCTCAGCGTTGAAGTCAACGCCATCATCGCCGTGGCGGTGCGCGGCGCGGCGCCTTTGGGGTTGTTGCGGCATCGCACCCGTTCGGCCGCCGAAGAAATCGCGCGCATCTGTGCGGCCTAGCTTCCCCGCTCGCCGCCTAGCTCGCATCCTGTCGTTTCCAGAATCGTTACTATGACCGGCCTGGCCGTTGCCGCTCTACTGTCGTTGATAGTTGCTACTTATCTTTTGGCGTCCCGACACTACGTCTGGGACGCTTTCTTATTGTTGGGATTGGCTATCTCCGGCTTGCTGGTGGTCTTTCGCCATGTTCTCTGGGCGCGCCGCCCAGCAGGGTTTCGCTGGCAGCGGGTGTTACCCCACACCTGGGCCGGGTGGACCCGGGTGGCAGCATTGGGTCTTTCCCTGGCCGTCGCATGGATCGCGCGTAAACCTGGGCGAATCACCGACTACACTTTCCTGTTGGGCGTGTGGTTATGCGCCATCGGCATCTTTGTAGCCACTCTCATCTATCCTCGTCTTAAAGACTGCACGATTCGCTGGCCTTTCTCTCCCACTGAGTCTGGCTTGTTGGCGGCCTTGTTGCTCGTGGCGGCCTTGCTGCGCAGTGTGGCATTAGGGAGCGTCCCCGTCAACTTCGGCGGCGACGAGGGCACCCAATTGCTGGCCGGCCTACAGTTGGTCGAGCGCCCCCTGGATAACCCCTTTGCGACCGCCTGGTACTCGGTCCCGACGATGTCATTTCTGGCGTATGGCGTTGCCATGCGCGTGTTCGGGGCGACGGTGGCCGGGGGGCGGGCGCTCTCCGCAGGCGTGGGGACTTTGACTGTTTTCACCACCTTTGCGTTGGGACGCGCCCTGGGGGGGCGTAAGGCCGGTTGGGTGGCCGCCATCGTGATGGCGTTTTCCGCCTACCACATCCATTACAGCCGGCTGGCCTCCAACCAAATTCTCGACCCCTTCATTGGTTCATTGAGCCTCTGGCTGTTGTGGCGAGCGGCGGTTTCCCCGGCAGAGAACCCGTGGCGCGAGCTGGCCTGGGGCGTCGCGGGCATTGTTACCGGATTTGGGTGGTATGCCTACTTTGGCGCGCGTTGGGTCTCGTTTTTGCTGGTGGCGGTGCTGATCTGGTACGCGCTTCGCGCCCCCCATTTTCTTGAGCAGCGCCGGCGTGGCCTCCTTTTGTTCGGCTGTGGCTGGCTGATGGTGACGCTGCCCCTGCTGGGCTGGTATACCACTCATCCTTCTGCGCTGACGGAGCGTTACAACGCCGTCAGTATTTTTGCGTCGGGTTGGTTGGCGCGCGAGATGACTGTGACCGGCAAGAACGCTTTCTCCCTGCTGTTGGTGCAATTGTGGAAGTCGGCAACCGCCTTCCACTTGACGCCCGATCCCACGTTTTGGTACTTCCCCCAAAGACCTCTGGTGGACTTTGTGACCGGCGCTCTGATGATTGTGGGGATGTTGGCTTCTTTCATGCGCTGGCGGTGGCCCTCGCGCGCCGTGACACTCTTGTGGTTTTGGGCTACCCTGGTGATGGCGTGGGGTTTGACCGAAAACCCGCCAAGCAGTCAGCGTGGCCTGTTGTTAACGCCGGTGGTGGCCCTGCTGGTCGCCTGGGGGGTGTCCGCCCTGGAAGAAGTCTTTACAACGTGGCGGTCAGATTTTAATTATGGGCTGGGTGCATTGCTGGCCTTGATCGTGGTGTTCAATCTGCATTTTTACTTTGGCGTCTACACTCCACGGCGCACCTACGGGAACCCCAGCGCTGAAAAGGCCACGGCCTTCGCCCGTTACCTTCTGACACACCCATTCCCTGATTGTGAAACGGCGTCAGGGCGTGCGCCGGCAACGGTCTACTTTTTCGGCCCCCCCGAATTGTATTGGGATTTTGGCGGGCTGGCTTTCCTGTTGCGCGACCAACCCGGCGTCAACGTGCTGCCGGAAGACCCCTTGCCATCGCCTCCGGCGCCGGCCCGGTTTGCTTTTGTTCCCAGTCGCGCCGGCGAACTGAGCAAAATCAGCGCCGCATATCCCAATGGACAACGGACCGAAATTCTGGCGCCGGATGGTCGCCTGATGATGGTACTCTACGATTGGCCGGCGGAAGTCTGTTTACCTTGACAATCCCCCCTCTCCGGCTATAATGCTTGCGTATTTCTAATAAAGGGTCTTATTCCTAGCCGATGCACCCGGCCGTGAGGTGCTATCGGAAGCAAGAAAGGGAGTGATAAGCGTGACGTTTGTAGTGGCCGATGATAATGAATCCTTTGATTCATTGTTGCGTCGTTTCAAGAAAAAGGTACAGGGCGATCGGATTCTGTCCGAAATCCGCAAGCGGCGTTATTTTGAACAACCGAGCATCGTGCGGAAGCGGAAGCGGGCAGCCAAATTGCGCAAGAGTCGCCGGACTTCAATGAAAGACCGTCGTAAGCAGTACTGAGAGTGACCATGAGCCTTAAGGAACAACTTCAACATGACTTAAAAGACGCGATGCGCGCCAGAGACGAGCACCGCAAGTTGGCCCTGCGGATGGTGTTGACTGCAATTCAACTGACTGAGGTTGAGCATAGCGAGCAGCCCTTGACAGATGAAGCAGTGGTTGATATTATTCGTAAAGAAGTACAACGGCGCGAAGACGCGCTGAAGTTGATCCAGACGGCGGGGCGTGAGGACCTGATCGCGGAAGAGAACGTCGAATTAGCCATTTTGCGCGCTTATCTACCCCAATTGCTGGGAGCGACAGAAATTGCCGCCCTGGCGCGGGAAGCGATTGCGGAAACCGGTGCGACTTCTCCGGCCGATTTAGGTGCGGTGATGCGGGTGTTGATGCCGCGAGTTAAGGGGCAGGCGGATGGCCGCCTGGTCAATCAGACGGTGCGCGATCTGCTTTCCGCCTGATACCCCCTGACTTATTCACTGATTAATCTGCAAAAGAGCCCCTTATAGGGGCTCTTTTTTTTGAATGGAATGCAACCGACGACGCCAGTATCTTTCAGATGGATTCTACGCCAGGTTCTCTTCGGCCTGTGGCTGATGGGAATTACGGTGGGTGTTCTCCTTTTTTCTTTTACCCCTAGCTATGACCTCAACATTGGCGATGTGGCCCCCCAGGACATTCGCGCCGTTGAGGATAGCTCTTACACGAGCCAAATTCTGAGTTCGCAGGCGCAGGATGAAGCCGTGCGCCGCGTCGTCCCGGTTTACACCAATCCCGACCCTACCATTGGGCGCGAGCAGTATGAACGCGCTCGTCAGGTACTGGCCTACCTGCGTGAGCTGCGCGCCGATACCTATGCGACCGAATCCCAACGTTACGCTTGGGTCCTGGCCGTGTCGGAACTGGACGAACTTTCCTTGAGTGTGGCCCATGCCATTCTCTCGCTGCCGGACGCTGATTGGAACCGGGTGCAACTGGAATTTCTCGATGTTCTGAATCAAGTCATGCGCCAGGAGCGTATTCGTGAGGATGAAATCACCAGCGTGCGGGCGAGAGTCCCGGCATTGCTGTCTCTGGATTTAAACCAGGATCAATCCACCGTCGTCAGCGAACTGGTGCAGCGGTTTCTGAAGCCCAATGCTTTCTATGATGACGCCGCCACCCAGGAAGCGCGCGCCTCGGCG
>DAOUGD010000123.1:0-92414 GCA_034429475.1 Anaerolineae bacterium | reverse complement strand
GGCGGCACGATCCAATCGCGCAGGGGCGCGTAAGCGACCGCCCGCACTTCCGGCGACACAAACGCCGCGACCAGGACACCCAGGCTCAACAGCGCGTACCCGGCCAGCAGAATCCAGTTCATCCTCGGTGTGTTCACAGGATTACCTCATCTAATTCAGAGCGAGCGCGCGGCGATTTGCCCCAGCCTCTGCAACGCTGCCGGGGTGTTCAAGAGATTCTGCAACGGCGATGTCAACCAGGGGAAGCGCGCTACCAGGCTGCCTCGGGCCGTCTTGAAGTCGTCCATCGTGGTGGCCGGCGCGGTCAACTGCGCCAACAGCCGATCCAATCCAGCGACGGCTTCCTGCTTGTCCACCTCCGTCAGGATCAACTGTTGCCCCACCAGCTGTTTCAACGCGGCGAAACTCGCGGGCAGATCAGAAGCGGGTTGAGCGGGAGTTATTGTCGCCGCCGGCGTCGCGCCCTGGAGCGTCTGGCCGATGACGCCGGCCATCGTCGCGCCCAGGCCCATCCCGGCGCCCAGGCCTACACCCATCCCGGCGAAGGACGCGCCCTCGCCGCCGCCCAACTTCGCGGCGTCGCCCAGAGCGCGCGCGGCCTTGAATTGCATGTACGTCTGCATATTGCCCAACGCGCCAATGCTGGCCCGCTCATCAATGGCCTTCTCCACGTCTTCCGGCACGTTGATCGCGGTGATAAAGACGGCCTTGAGCAGCAGCCCCAGCGCCTCGAAATCCTCGGAGGCGCGCGCCCGCAGGCCCGCACCCAACTCGTCGTAACGGGCTGCCACGTCCAGCACACTGACCTTCAGCTCGCCCAGCAGGTCGGCCAGGCGGCTGGTGACGATGCTGCGCAGGTACGCCACGATGTCGGCAGTCCCGAACAGCCCTTGCGTCCCCACGATCTGGTTGACGAACAACTGCGGCTGCCCCACCTGGAACGCAAACTTCCCGGCGGTGTCCAGGCGCACCATCCCAAATTCGGCGTCGCGGTAGGGAATCGGCTTGGGCGCCTGCCACGGCAGGTCAATGTAGTCTTTCAGGTTGACGAAGACCACTTCGGCGCGAAACGGGCTTTTGCTGCCGAAGGGGATTTTCAGGTAGTTGACCAGGATGGGGAGGTTGAGGGTGGTCAGCGTGTGCCGGCCCGGCCCCAACACATCCAGGGCGCGCCCGTCGCGGAAGAAGATCGCCACCTGATTCTCGCGCACGACACACTGCGATCCCAGCACAATCTCGCCGGAGCCTTGTTCAGGCACGCGATGCACGATTTCCTGGCCGGTGGGATCCAAGTACTCGATGACCTCCAAAATATCCTTCAAACGGTTTAACATAAGTCCCCCTGTTGTATCAAGCTGGTATTCAAAAGGATTCTACCTTCAGCATACCCCACGATGTTTAACGCCCATTTACCAGAATGTTAACAATTTGTTAAATCTTTCGCCCTGTGCAATAGCATGACTGAATAGCCTATTTTCTGTCAGCAGATTAAGCAGATTGAGCGGATTAAGAGAAAAAATCTGCTCAATCTGCTCAATCTGCTGATAAATTTCTCCCTATTGCACAGGTTGCTATTTTTACGGTCCTTAAGTGACCGGAGCAATTGTCCAGAAACTTAACCATATCTTAACAACCGCTTAAAGCCGCCTTAATGATCGTGGGGCATACTGAGGGCAGCGTGATTTCAAAATCCAGATCATTCTGGAGGCGTGCAACGTGATGATCTCATGAGAAAGCTTCACGTTTCACGTTTTATGTTTCATCATAGCGAGAAGTATTTTGAAAAACCTATGGCTTTCACTCACTAACTTTTTTCGGCTGCGCACGCTCCGTGACAAGCTGCGGGTGGTGATCACCCTCTTTATGGCGCTTTCGTTGTTGGGCAGCAGCGCCGCCTTTGCCGTCAGCACGATCCTGACGCAAAACCAATTGCTGCGCCGCCAGACCGAGGCCAGCAGTCAGCAGCTTACGCAAGCACTGGAAAGTCGCGTGCGCAATCTGGAATCGGCCGCGCAGTTGTTAGCCAATGACCCCGAAGTGGGGCGCGCGGTGCAAGATAATAGTGAAGCGAGTCTTGCCGCACTGAACAGTCGGGCGGTCGCCGTCCGCGAGCGGTTTGAGCTGGGATTGGTGCAAATCTACAATGCCGACGGCCTGGCGCGTACCAACCTGTTGCTCGCCAGCCTCTACCGCGAAACCTCCTTGCTGGCCCAATTGCCGCCGGGCAGTTCCGCCGTGCGCGTCGTCAACGATCAGGCGCTCCTGCTCAGCCGCGCCGCAATCCCCACGGACCTGGGCGACGTCATTCTCGGCCTGGACTTGAATGAGGAAATTCGGCGGCTGCTCAACCGCTACCGCCTGTCCGCTGAACTCGGCTTGCAGTTCACCACCCCGGCGCTGCCCAACGCGCCGGCGGTGCTGATGCGCATCGCCACTGGTGATGACTTCCCGTTTGATGCGCCGCCGGGTCGCAGTGCGACCCTGTACAAGCACCAACTGCCCTTTCAACTGGGCGAGACGCCCGTAGACTTACTGTTGACCTACTCCACCACCGACATCCAACACATTGCGACCTCCGGTATTCTCGTCATGCTCCTCAGCACGGCCATCACTACTGCTCTGCTGATTGCCTTGAGTATGCGTCTGCTGCGCATCCTGGTCCAACCGATCCAGCAGATTTCCACTGCGGCGGCGGCGGTCGCCACCGGCGACCTCACGCACCGCATTGCGATCCAGCCCAGCGACTCCTGGCTGCACGTTGGCCAGGGCGACGAGATCGCGTTAGTGGCCGATGCTTTCAACCGCATGGTGAGCGACTTACAGGACTCGTACACCCATCTGGAAACGCGCGTAGCGGCCCGCACCCACGAACTCGCTGTGGCGGCCGAGCTGGCGCGGGACGTTTCCGCCAACCTCGATGCCGTTTGGATTCTGCAAACTGCGGCCCAGACCATCCGCCGCCAATTGGGGTACTACCGGGTCAGCGTCTTTTTACTGGACGCCGCCGCCCGGCAACTGGCGCTGTACGAAGTCAGCGGTGAAGCCGGCCCCTATACCCGCGGCTATACTATCCCGCTCCAACCCGACACTCTCGTTGGCGCGGCTGCACTGATGCACACCGCCTGCGTCGTCCCGAATGTGACCGCTGAACAGCGCTTCGCGCACGACTGGCTGCCCCAGTCCCGGTCAGGGGTGGCCGTGCCGTTGCTCTTCGGTCAGGAAGTACTCGGCGTGTTGGAAATCCAGAGCCAGACCGAAAATGACTTCCCAATCGAAACCCTCAACCTGTTGAACACCCTCGCCGACCAGGTGGCGATGGGCCTGCACAACGCGCAACAATACGCGGCGGAACAGAAACGCCGCCGGTTGGCCGAAATCCTGGAATTGACTGGACGGGTGTTGGTCGGCAGTCTGAACCTGGCCGAATTGCCGGGCCGCGCCCTTTCGGCCCTCAAGGCGCTGCTGCCCCACGACCGCAGTTCCCTGTGGATGGCCGAGGCTGAATGGCTCAAACCGCTGGCGCAATACGGGTACAGCGACGAACTCCGCCTGGAAGCCAAACGGTTGACCGTGCAGGGCGATCTTTATCACCACCTCAGCACGGAACGCCAGCCGCTCATCATTGCGGACATCACTGTCGCCCCACAATGGCAACAGCGTCCCTGGCTCCCTGGCGACCGCGCCTGGCTGGGCGCGCCGATTCTGTCTCATGACAAAGTCGTGGGGATGGTCTGTCTGTCCCGCAACGTCCCCGATGCCTTTAGCGCCGAGGACGCTATGTGGGTGCAATCCTTCGCTGCGCAGGTGGGGATTGCTCTGGAGAACGCCGGTCTCTATGCCCGCCTCACCGCCGTCAATGCGCGGCTGACCCAGGCACAAAAGCAGCCCATGGAAGAGGTTTATCCTATGCCCGCAGAATGGATCATGCTCTCAGAAAGGAAAAGATGATGCGTAATAAAGTCAAAAAGTGGCTGATCGTTTTGGGAAGTCTGCTTTTGTGGGGGATGGCGTCCGCCTGTGGCGGAACGCCGCCGGCCCCCACGTCAACGCCGGTGGTGGGGCGGCTCACCTTTGCCGGTAGTACGACGGTTCAACCGCTGGCGGCCAAAATTGGGCAGGCCTTCAACGCGCAATACCCGGCAGTGACGCTGGACATCGCCGCCGGGGGGAGCAGCGTGGGGATCAGCGCCATTCATGATGGCACGGTGGACATCGGCATGGCGTCGCGCGCGCTCAAACCGGAAGAGGCGGAGGGGATGGTGGCTCACCAGATCGCCGTGGATGTGTTAGCCATCATTGTCAACACCGCCAACCCGGTGATCAATCTGAGCACCGCGCAACTTCGGGACATCTATCTGGGCGCCATCACTAATTGGCAAGACGTGGGCGGTCCCGACGCCCCCATCACCGTCGTCATCCGCGAGAAGACCTCCGGCACGCGCGGCGCTTTCGACGAAATTGTGTTAGACAAGGCCGAACCGGTCGGCGCAGACCTGCGCACTGCCATCACCGCCGGCGATATGGCGGCGCTGGTAGCGCAAGAGCCGTATGCCATTGGGTATGTGGGCTTTGGCAACCTCGAAGCTGGTCTCCGGGCGCTCAGCATTGATGGGGTCGCGCCCAGCGAGGCCAACGCCCGCGCCGGCAGCTATCGCCTCACTCGCCCACTGCTGCTCCTCACCGGGCCGCTGACGCAGCCGCTGGCGCAGACTTACATTGACTTCGCGCTGAGCGCCGAGGGCCAGCAGCTCATTGCCGAAAATGGATGGGTGCCGGTGCAATAGTCGGAGATTTAACAAAACGTTAACATGGCGCACATAGTCTGTTAACATCGCGCGTTTATCCTATGGGTGTGTTTCATTTGAGTTAGCGAGTAAGTAAAACATAATGCGTAAAACGTAAAGACGGCTTACGTTTTACGTTTTATATGAGTATAGGCTTCACTGGAATGAAACACACCCTTATCCTATTCACAGCCTATGTGACATAAAAATGGGTATGAGGCCCCGCCAAACTCACAAAGCGGGCATGTAGGAGATGATAATGGATTCGCAAAACTGGACATTCTGGTTGACCATCGCCAGTCTTATCGGTATGGCTTTCTTAGTCCCTGGCGTAGCTATACGGCAAGTCGTGCGAATGACCCGGAAGATCAATGGCCTATCCACACTCATGCAACAGGCGCACCAACTCGCGTATCTCAAGCTTACCCCGGCATGGGAAACCGGCGCAGCCATTTTGGCCCAGGGCGGGCTGCTGTTACTGGGGGTAGGATTGCTGGGGGCGGCAATCTCTATGCTGTTTGTTTCCGGCCAAGTGGCCTATGGACCGGTCGCCTTGCTCGGCGGGAGTGGGGTGCTATGCCTGGCTTGGTTGGGAATTCCACTCAAGAAATACCGGGAGGCGCGGCTGTTGGACAAAGAAGGGGTCGCGGCCGCGACGCCGCTCCTCGCTTGCTTTGCAGGCGCAGAGGGCGGCGACACGGCATTCTATGTGGCCTATGAATTGCCCGGGGTTGGCCCGATCCGGCACCCGGTCGCTGATCGAATGGTCAGGCGGATGAAGGCCGGCGACCCTATCACCGTGGTTTACCACCCTCAAAACCCCCGACTATTCCGCCCCCGTTGGCGTTGACCCGTTGCCTGATCCCTGCCTGCTTTTACCGCGCCACCCGCAAGGTGAACGAGAAGGTGCTCCCCACGCCCTCGGTACTCTCTACCCAGATGCGCCCGCCATGTCCCTGGACGATGTGCTTCGCAATCGCCAGTCCCAGGCCGGCGCCCCCTTCGGAACGCGCCCGATCCACTTTGTAGAACCGCTCGAAGACACGCGGCACATCGTCGGCCGGGATGCCTATGCCGGTGTCCGTCACTGAGAGCGTGACCCAACCCGGCTCTTTCACCCGCGCGAACACGGTCACCGCTCCGCCGGCCGGCGTGAACTTGATCGCATTGTGAATCAGATTCCCCAGCACTTGATGAATCCGCGGCACATCAGCCTGGACGTGCGGCAGCCCTTCCGACAACGACGCCGTCAGCGTCACGCCCTTGCGTTCGGCCTGCGGCGCCAACCGCTCTACCGGCGTCTGCACCAACGCCGCTATCTCTGTCGGACGCGCCTCCAGCGGCATCTTGCCCGACTCAATGCGCGACAGTTCCAGCAATTCCTCCACCATCTGCGTCAGCACGCCCAGCTCGTTTTCCATGTGGGAGAGGAAGCGGCGCGCGGCCGGCGGGTCTTCCAATGCCCCATCCTGCAATGTCTCCACCACCAGCGCCAACGACGCCAGGGGTGTGCGCAATTCGTGAGAGATATTGCTGATGAAGTCGCGCCGCACCGTCTCCAACCGCCGCACCTGGGTCAAATCCTGCAAAACGACAAGGATGCGCGGCGGGGCCAATGTGGCGAGCGGCGTCATGATGACCTGGAGGAAGTTGCGGTGCAGGAGCGTTTCCACCGTTGCCATCTGCTCCGTGCCCGCCTGCGCGCAGCGTTCCCACAGCCCGATCAGTTCGTGATTGTGCGCCGCCTGCGCAAACGTGTAGGGGGTCGGCAATGTCTCCGTCTGCAAAATCCGGCCGGCCGCGGCATTGATCAACAATACTTGCCCGATCTGGTCGGTGATGACGACGCCATCCGCCATTGTCTCCAGTACCGCCGCCAGTTGCTCGCGTTCTGCCGCCAGCGTGGTTACCTGGTCGCGCAACTGATCGGCCATGGCATTGAAGGCGCGCGTCAGACGCCCCACTTCATCGTGCGTGGTCGGCAGCAGACGCGCGCTCAAGTCGCCGGCGGCGACTTGCGTCACTACCGCCGTCAACTGCTCTACGGGCCGGATGGTACGCGCGGCAATATAGAAAGCCAACGCACTGGCCAGGACGGCGATCATGATGCCCGCGCCCACCATCATCCGGCTCAACTGATTGACATTGACCTGGATCTGCGCGAAGGGCAGCGCCGTGCGGACAAAGCCGCGCACCGTTTCCCCGTCGCGCACCGCGACGGCGGCGTACATCACCTCCTGCTGCAACGTCGCGCTGAAGCGGATGGCGACGCCCGTGCCTTGCCGTAGCGCCTGCTGTACTTCTGCGCGATACAGGTGATTGTCCATCTGTTCTGGGTTGACGTCGGACTCCGCCAACACCGTCCCCTCCGCCATAATCAGCGTGACTCGCTCTCCTGAAGTCCCCGCCCACGCCGCCGCCATCGCCTGCAACGTCGCCGCATCGGACTCAGTAGCGCCCGGCAAATAGCGACGGACTTGCTCGGCCAGCAGGCGCGCATCGGTGAGCAAGTGCGCCTCCAAGTCGGCCAATCGAGCCTGCCGCACCGTTTGCGAAAGATACAGCGTCAGCCCCACCGTCGTCAGCAAAATCACGACGATGAATGGGATCACAATGCGCCAGCGTAATGAAACAAACATAGCCTCACCCCTCAAACCGATAGCCTGCCCCGCGCACCGTCACGATACGCACCGGATCGGCAGGATCAACCTCCAGTTTCTCGCGCAGCCAGCGGATATGGACATCCACCGTGCGGCTGCCTCCGCTGAAATCCCAGCCCCACACTTCTTCCAGCAGCCGGTCGCGGGAAAGCGCCTTGCCGCGATGCTGGGCCAGGTAGACGAGCAGTTCGTATTCTTTGGGTTTGAGCGCCAATGGCTCGCCGCACAAATGGGCTTCGTGACGATCCAGATCGAGAGTCAAGTCGCCGAAGCACATCTGCTGCGCCGGGGCTGGCGTCTCCGGGGCGAATTCTTCCCGTAACAAGCGCACGCGCCGCAACTGCGCCTTGACCCGCGCCAGCAGCTCGCGCATGCTGAACGGCTTGGTCAGATAGTCGTCCGCGCCGACTTCCAGCCCCACGACCTTGTCCACCTCGTCCGTGCGCGCCGTGAGCATGATGATCGGCGCCCGCAACTCCTGGCGCAGCAACCGGCACACCTCAAAGCCATCCAACTTGGGCAGCATGATGTCCAGCAGAATCAAGTCCGGCGTCATCTGCCGCGCCATGACCACCGCCTGCTGCCCATCCGCTGCCGCGCTGACTTCATACCCCTGCTTGACCAGGTTGTACGTCAGCGTTTCCCGCAGTACGAGTTCATCTTCAACGACTAATATTTTCTCTGCCATCTCTGCTATCCTCACTCTCACACTATACCTTTGCCATTCCCAGGCTGGCCTGTTGGCAGGCCAGCCTCGGCGGAATTCTTCAACGATACCGCATTATATCCCTAATCCTGTCAATCCTGCTGGGCGACCTCAAGGCCCGCCTCAAAGCGTTGGGGCTGAGTGGCCGGCTGAATACGGTCTTTGTGGAACGGGTGAGCCTGACCATTTAGCAAGGGGTGTCCTTGCTGGGGCGGCACACCTGGGGCCTGCGCAAACGGCCGGGGCGCTGCACCTGCATCTGCTCTGGTGGCAAGGCTATGACCACTTCATCCGCCCGCATAAGGCCTTACGTCAGGAATATGCGCAGCCCCGGCCCCGCCAGGGCCGGCAACGCCCCAAGCGCTATCGGGAACGGACACCAGCGATGGTGGCAGGGCTCACGGAGCAGCGCTGGACGGTACAGGAGTTCCACAGCTTTCCCCCCGCCCGGCTGCTTGGGGGAGTCAAGCGAGCCTCCGTATCGTCATCTCCCCAAGAATGGGGGAGAAGCGGAGCGCTGGACCGGTAATCAGGCTCCCAGGCGGCGCTGATAGTCCATTTTTTGACTTTATGATTGGGGATCGAGAGTTTATGGAGGGGGGAGCGGGGTGGCTCGAATTATTCACCATATCTGTACGGGAGTACCCACAGTCTCCCGGCGGTAATCGCCGGGAGACTGTTTTAATTGACAGGTGCAACGCACTTTTGAGTCAAAAGCGCCGATTTTTACGCCGATACTTGTGTGGTTTTTCAAACAAGTGCGTTGCACCCAACTTATTTGAACCCTTTTTACTCTTGCACTGGTGGGAAAGTTCCCGTTGTACTTGTTGCTGAAACAAGGGCCGTTGGTGTCTGTGTCACAGCGACCCAGGAGGCAATCAGCGTGGTCAGGGGTACGGCCAGCATCAACCCCACGCTGCCCACCAGGGTGCGGACGATCTCTTCGGCGATCATTTCGCGGTTGAGGGTGAGATACCACGGCTCCGGGTACAGGTAAAACAGGATGATCAGCGGCAAAGCCGCGCCGGCGTAGGCCAGAATCAGGGTGTTGACCATCGAATGGAGGTGCGCCGTCCCGACTTTCATCCCGCGTCGGTAGACTTCCCGCCGGGGTAGGGTGGGATCGGTGGCGTGAATCTCAAAGGCGGCGACGGCCTGCGCCAGGATCACGTCATCCAGCACGCCGGCCGCCCCGAGGATCATACCCGCCAGCAGCAGCCCGCGCATTTCGACTCCCACCCCGATGGCCTGGAGATAGAGCGTTTCTTCGGAGCCGAAGCCGGTCAGGTGCGCCATGCCCGTCCACGCGATGGCGAGCAGGCCGGTAAAGCCCAGGCTGACAACGCCGCCCAGGAAGCTGGTGTGCGCCACGACGTTCCAGCCCTGGATCAGGTAGAGGGTGGCGCCGAGCAGCAGCGCCGCACCCACCAGAGAAACCAGCAGCGGGTCGCGCTGCGCCAGGATTTGGGGCAGGATGAAGCCGCCGATCAGGAGGCCGCTCAGCAGCAGACCCAGCAGCGCGCGGAAGCCCTGCCCGCGTCCCATCACCAGAATAATGCCGGCGAAGATCGCGCCGAACAGCGCCAGCGCTCCCAGGCGTACATGATCCGCCACTGTGTAGAAGGTCCTACCGTCGGGCCGCCGGGAGACCATGAGGAGAGCGCTCTCCCCGACGCGGAAGCGTACCGCGCGCAAAGACGGCCCCATGCCATTGTAGGCGACTGTGACCCGCGTCCCCTGGGCTTCTCCGGCGGAACGCACTTCCAGTTCCAACTCCTGAGAAACCAGCACCAGCCCGCTTGCGTCCGTCGTAGCGGTTTCGGTGATGACCGTCAGCACCCGCGCCTGCAAGGTCTGTTCCTGCGAAGCCGCGCTGGCAGCGTAGGGGATCGGCGGGCGGGTGAAGTGCAAGGCCGCCACGGTAGCGACGATCAGCGTCGCTACAATCACGGCCAAACTCGTCAGGATGTAACGGGCTGCCTGTGGGGAGCGACGCGGGGCAGAATAAATCATAGAAACCTCTTCACCAATCCTTGCCGGGCTGACATTTACGCAGTTTATACTCCATTTTGGCCGCTGCGCAAACACACATCGCCGCCAGCGCAACACTGACGGCGATGTAGCTGTGGGGTTTGGGCGCTCATTGTTTCCCAAGGGGCGCCAGAACCAGCCCAGGGGTTACTTACCTGGTGTTATATCACATTCTCCCTTGCCGTGAATGGTGATTTCCAACCCTTCCATCGTCTTGATGGTGGCGTGAACCGGGCAGTGTTCCGCCACCCGCTCAATCGCCTTCACTCGCTGACCACATTCCCCCTGCGGCAGGTTCACCGTCGCTTTGAGGTTGACCAACCGCGTCGGATCGCTCGCCTTCTCGAAGGTGAGATCTACGGTCATCCCCGTGTCGTCAATCCCGTTGTTCTCGCAATACTGCGCCACAAATGCGCCGATGCAGCTCCCCAACGAGGCCACGAACAAATCCGGGGGAATCGGACCGCGGTCGCTGCCGCCCATGCTCGCCGGCACGTCAATGGTGAGCGTGTGCTTGCCGATCTGCGATTCAAATGCCATGTTGCCTTTGTAGTACGTCGTAATGGTTGCCATAGGTCGCTCCTTATGCGTGAAATGATAGACCTTTCTACTATACTGGTTCTGCCCCCAGGTGTAAGTAATATTTGTCCATTTATACTCTCATTTATTCTATTGACAATTTGACAATAGATGGTTATAATGAAAACAAATTACTTACCTGACACAGAAGGAGGTGCAGGATGCCAAGATGGGATGGAACAGGCCCCAGGGGGCAAGGGCCGCTTACCGGGCGCGGCGCTGGCTATTGTGCTATCGCCTATCCCGAAGACCGTGAGCCGTATGGATATGCCGGGGCGCAAGGTCGCCCGGTGAATGGCCAGGGACTACTGCGCTGGCTGAGCCCTTTCCGCTACTTCGGGCGCGGCGGCCGGGGGCGCCGCGCGCGGCGGCTCAGATAATCGTTCACAGGAGGTATACAATGCCAGGTGGAGATCGAACAGGCCCGCAAGGGCTAGGGCCGCGCACCGGGCGCGGGTTAGGGAGCTGTGAGCCAACGGCTGAACCCCGTCTGGGCTACGGCTGTGGATTTGGCCGGGGACGCGGTTGGCGGCATTGGGCGCGCGCGACCGGGCGTCCCGGTTGGATGCGCTTTGGAGAAGGGGATATTCCCGTGTCGCCAGAGGACGAAGCTACCCAGCTCAAGGCGCAGGTTGAGCAATTGCAGGCGCAGTTGGCTGCTGTGCAACAACGGCTGACTGAACTAAGCCAGCCATGAAGCCTTTTCTTCCATCCGCCGCTCTGGGCTGTGTTCAGAGCGGCGGCATTGATGATTGAGATGACGAGCGACACGCCTTCTACCCTGATCTTCGGCCCGGTGCCTTCACGCCGCCTGGGCCGGAGTTTGGGCATCAATCACATCCCATCCAAAACCTGCACCTATGCCTGTGTCTACTGCCAGTTGGGACGTACACCCCGTCTACAGATAACGCGGCAGAGATTCTATGTGCCAGAAACAATCGTGGCGGCGGTAAAAACCAAACTGGACACCCTGGCGCGTGTGGGAGAGGCGGTGGATTATCTCACACTGGTCCCCGATGGCGAACCTGCGCTGGATTTACACTTGAGAATGCTGCTGATGCAGCTTAAACCTCTTGGCTTGCCATTGGCCGTCATTACCAACGCTTCTTTGTTGGATGATCCGGCGGTGCGGGAGGCTTTGTGGCTGGCCGACTGGGTCTCGCTCAAAGTGGACACCGCCGCTGAAGCCATCTGGCGGCGCGTGGATCGGCCCCATGGGCGACTGCTATGGCCGGATATTCTCGACGGCGCGCGAGAATTTGCGCGGCGTTTTGCCGGCGCACTGGTGACAGAAACCATGCTCGTTGCCGGCCTCAACGACGCTCCGGATACCCTCGCCGCGACGGCCGCCGCCGTTGCCGAGTTGCATCCCGCCGTCGCCTATCTCAGCGTCCCCACGCGACCGCCGGCAGAAGCCCGGGTCAAACCGCCCACCGCAGCCGCGCTCACCCAGGCGTACCACCTCTTCACAGCGGCGCTGCCCCACGTCGAACTGCTCACCGGTTACGAGGGCAACGCCTTCGCGGCCACCGGCGATGCGGCCGCCGATCTGCTCAGTATTACCGCCGTGCATCCGCTGCGCGCCGATGCAGTCGGCGATTTGTTGGCGCACAATGGGGCAACGTGGGAGGTAGTGGATGAATTGACCGCGCGCGGCGCGCTGATCGCCACACCTTACAACCAACACACATTCTATCTCAGAGGCTATACTGTCAATGAAAACTGATGTACACACTGATTCAACTCAGGTCACTTATCCTATTCGTCATGTCCTGGCCGTTATGAGCGGCAAAGGCGGCGTCGGGAAATCCACCACGGCGGCGCTGCTGGCAGCCGGCTTGCAGCGCGCCGGCTGGCACGTCGGTCTGCTGGACGCGGATGTTACCGGCGCCAGCCTCCCCAAGCTTTTCGGTGTGCAGCAGCCGCTGTTGGCCGATGGGCAGGGCGGGTTGCTGCCGGCGATGACGCCCAGCGGCATCAAACTCGTCTCGATCAACTTGCTCCTGGAGCACGAGGACGATGCGGTCGTCTGGCGCGGCCCGTTGATCTCCAAGCTGATCCAACAATTCTGGAACGATGTCGCCTGGGGCCCGCTGGATGCGCTGGTGGTAGACCTGCCGCCCGGCACTTCCGACGCAGCGTTGACCGTCTTGCAAAGCCTGCCGATTACCGGTGTGATTATCGTTACCACACCCCAAGACCTGGCCGATATGATCGTGCGCAAAGCGGCCCACATGACCCGGCAGGTCGGCAAACCCATCCTCGGCATCGTCGAGAATATGGGGTATGCTATCTGCCCGCATTGCGGCGCGCGGCTCGAAATCTTTGGAGCCGGGCGCGCGGCGGAACTGGCCGCGGCTTTCGCCGCTCCCTTTCTGGGGCGGTTGGGATTGGATCCGGCATTGGCGCGCGCCGGCGACGCCGGGCAGATTGAGAGGTACGATTCGGCGGAGTTTGCTGCCATTCTCCAGGCGCTTCAGAAACAATTAACCAACGGGGCTGTATAACCCGGGAGGCCGCGATGGGACAACACAGTCTGCGCCAGTGGCTTGGCCTGGGATTACTCGCATTTTTGTGGCTGACCGGCTCGCAGGGAGTATTGGCGGATGCACCGGTCGTCTATGCCGTGCTCTTCTACTCGCCATCGTGTAGTCACTGTCATTACGTCATCACCGAAGTATTGCCGCCTATCATGGAAGAACACGGCGACCAATTTCAAATCGTCGGTGTCAACGTGGCCGAGGAAGGCGGACAGGCCCTGTATCAGGCGGCCATCGCCCACTTTGCCATCCCCGATGAACGGCGCGGCGTGCCCACCCTCATCATCGGAGAGACAGTACTGGTTGGCTCCGGCGAAATCCCGGAGCAACTGCCGGGGCTGATCGAGACGCATCTGGCGCAGGGCGGGCTGGATTGGCCGGCGATCCCCGGCCTGGCAGAGGCGCTGGCCGCCAGCGCGCCCACCCCGGAACCGGAAACATCGTCACCCACGCCGGAGCCGGTTGCGCCGTCGTCCACCCCGTTGACGCCGGCGGTCGTTAAGGCGACGCCGACCGCTGGCGCCACATTGCCCCCCACTGCGACAACCTTCCCGGCAATTCCAGGCATCGTCAGCGATGATGGCGATTGGCGTGTGCGCTTCGCCCGCGACCCGCTCGGCAACGGTATCTCCATCGCGGTGCTCCTGGGGATGATCGCCAGCGTCCTCTACAACGGTATAGCTTTGCTCAATACACCCTCAGAAGCGGCGCAGCGCCGCTGGCAGTGTGCCATCCCCCCGTTGGTGGTGCTGGGACTGATCGTC
The DNA here is from genome assembly GCA_034429475.1 of Anaerolineae bacterium. GTDB lineage: Bacteria > Chloroflexota > Anaerolineae > B4-G1 > SLSP01 > JAKQHY01. The sequence goes on along the minus strand of DAOUGD010000123.1, from coordinate 78,350 downwards.
GCCGGCTATCTGGCTTACGTGGAGACGCAGCAAGTCGCCGCCGTTTGCGGGCCGGTGGGGGATTGTAACGCTGTTCAACAAAGCGAGTTTGCCTTGCTGTTTGGTTTCCTGCCAATTGCCGTGTTGGGCTTAATCGGCTACGTAGGCATTGGCGCGGCGTGGGCAGTCGCACGCTACGCGGATGGCCTGTGGGCCAACCTGGCGAAGCTGGCGCTGGTGGGGATGGCCTGGTTCGGCATAGCCTTTTCCATCTACCTGACGTTCCTGGAGCCGTTTGTCATCGGCGCGACGTGCGCCTGGTGTCTCACCTCGGCGGTGGTAATGACGGCGTTGTTCTGGGTAATCGTCCCTCTGGCATCGCCAACGTGGTCCGCCTTGCGCGCCGCCCGGCGTGCGCCGCAGCCCGAACCCTGAAAAAATGCTGAAAATTCGACAAAGAGTCGAATGAAAATTTAATCCAAGGAGAATCCTCATGACTGCATTACCCGAAATCGTCACTCAGGCCTGGGAACAACGGGAAGGCCCCGTGGTGTTGACCACAGTGGACGCCGCCGGCGTCCCCAACGCGATCTATGCCACTTGCATCCGCCTTGCTGGGGCGGATACGTTGGTGGTGGCCGACAACTTCTTCAACAAAACCCGCGCGAACATTCTGGCGGGCAGCAAAGCTGCGTTGCTGTTCATCACGAAAGAAGGCAAAGCCTACCAGGTGAAGGGTCATGTTGAATATCACACGGCAGGGCCGGTGTTTGACGACATGAAGCAATGGAATCCGGCCAAACTGCCGGGTCACGCCGCCGCCGCCCTGAAAGTGGAGCAAGTTTTTGCGGGCGGCGAACAACTGGCTTGAGATCTGCTGCCGTGAAGTCTCGGACGTAAATGAGAGAGTTGTAAAAATCAGTGCCTGGAATATTCTTAGGACATTGCGCAGCGCCAGCAATGGCCGGGTAGTATTTCATTCAAGGCGCACCCACATCACTGAGGAGGAATAAATATGGAAGAGCAAGTTGTGTCTATGCCGCGCATCGGCGACAAAGCCCCGGCGTTCAAAGCCGTGACCACTCAGGGGGAGATCAACTTCCCGGAGCAGTACGCCGGCCAGTGGGTCATCCTGTTCAGTCACCCCGCGGACTTCACCCCCGTCTGCACGTCGGAATTTATCACGTTTGCGACGCTGGAGCAGAAGTTTGCCGACGTGAACTGCAAACTGGTGGGGCTGTCGGTGGATGGGCTGTACAGCCACATCGCCTGGCTGCGCACCATCAAGGAGAAGATCGAGTACAAGGGGATGAAAAACGTCGAGGTGCGCTTCCCGCTGATCGAGGACATCACGATGGAAGTGGCGAAGAAGTACGGGATGATTCAACCCGGCGAAAGCAACACCAAGGCCGTGCGGGCCGTGTTCGTGATTGACCCGAAGGGGATCATTCGCACGATCATCTACTACCCGCTGAGCCTGGGCCGCAACTTCGACGAGCTGTACCGGGTGGTGGTGGCGCTGCAAGCCGCCGACGCCTTCACTATCGCCACGCCGGCCGATTGGCGGCCGGGCGACGACGTGATTATCTCGCCAGCGGGATCCTGCGGTGCGGCGCAGGCGCGCATGGACGGCAAAGAGGATATGGTCTGCAAGGACTGGTTCTTCTGCACCCGGAAAATCTCTGCCGAGCAGGTATGGGACGCGGTGTTGAAGAAATAGCTACACTGCTGGTCAAAGCCACCATGCAGGCTATCGCCCAGACTCGTTAGAACGGATTCGCAGCAATGTCACGGGGCAGATTGAAAAATCTGCCCCGTGAGTTTTGTAAGTGCTCCCGCGATTTACGCGGCGGCGCTCTGCCTGACCACCACACCACCTACTCCCACCCCCAAATCTCGCCCGATCACGGCGCATTTCACCTGCAACAGGCAAAAAACGTGCGGCCCCGCCGTGCTCAACGTCTCATAGTTGGCCTGCCCTTTGGCAATGATCAACGGCGCGGCAGCGTAAATCTGACGGAATTCCTCCGAGCACAGCTCCAGAATCGTGCCGGGGGCATCCGCGCCATTGTCAATGATGGTCGCGCATGTTTCCAGCCCGGCCGCCAGCGCGTCCTCGCGCGTCGCATCGTTGAGCGTCGGCCCGCCTTTCACCACGTACGTGACCGGCAGCGGCAGCGCCTCGATCAACACGCGGTCGAAGACCGTCTCCCCGGCGTTGTCGGCCAGATACAGCACGCGATCGGCAGTGTCCAGCGCGGCGCGCAGGGCCGCCATGTCGTCAACCGCCAAGGGCGCGGCTAACACGCGCTCCACCGTCGCCCAGAGGTCAACTAACTCATCCGACAGCGCAAAGTCAATGATGTTGCCGGCGATGCTTATGCGCACGCCGTTTCCAATGGATCGGCGCTTTCCGCCACCAGCGCCTTGAGGCGGGGATACAGCGCCAGGGCGGCGTGGGTGCTGTGGTCTTTGAGAGCGCGGTAAGGGTCGCCGTGGGCCATCCGCTCGCGCACGATGCGATGCACCGCGTAGCCGATTTCCGGCGGGGTCTGGCCAGACGGAAGCGTTTGCAGCAGGGTCAACGTCTGCCCCATGATGGCGTGTTGTTGCGCTTCGTCCGCGCCCGCCCGCCGCGCCGCGCTCAACGCCTGGCGCAGGAAACAGGGATAACAATCCAGATAAGTACGCATGACAGAGTTTTACCCCGGCACCTGCGGCGCGAACGCGGTCGCTTCGCTGGCGTGATATGGTATCCCGGCGTTGACTAACGTGGCGTGGAGGGCCTGCGCCGCCAGTTCGCGCAGTTCCGCCGCTGCCATCTGCACCCGCGCATTGATGATCACGGTCAGCGGCCCGTGTAGTCCGTGGGGGATGGTATGTTCCCAGTCTGATTCGTCCGCCGCCGTGAAACTCAACTTGACGCTGCTTTCCGCATCCTGGATAAAGAACTTGAGGTGCGCGATAGGGCGCGCCGTGCGGCGCAGTCCCTCAAGAAACGCGGTGACAAGATGAATGACTGTCATACGCTCGACGCCGGGCGACGGGGTAAACGTCAGTTGCTCATCAAACCAGGCCAGTTCGGCGGAACCGGCCATGTAAGGGCCGTAATCCAGCGTCAACGCGGGCGGCAGCGGCGGCGCGGCCCGCAGCGCCGCCAGCCACGGCGCGACGCCGGCCGGCGTCAGCGAGCTTTGCAACAGCAGCGTCTTGTCACGGAAGTGATGCTGCGCCTGCTCCAAAATGGCCTCTTTCTCATCCGGCAATAGATCGGCCTTGTTGATCACCAGGATATTGGCTTCTTCAAGCTGGTTGGCAAAAATGTAGGCAATGTTGTCGCTGAACGGCAGGGGCAGGCCGGCCAGGTGGCGACGCAGCAGGCGGATGTCTGTAAAGACGGAGTAGGTGACGTGTGCGCCATTCTCCGCCAGCGCCGCGAGCGGGCGCAGCACCGGTCCCACCAGGTCCACGCACGAGCCGACTGACTCGGCGAACACCACTTCCGGGCGCGCCTCCCGCCGCAGTTGCGCGATCCGTTCCTGGAAGTCGCCGTAGTTGCACCGGAAACAGCCGCCCGGCACTTCCGCCGTGGGGATGTCAGCGGCCCCGAAGAACGCCGTATCCACCTGATAATGGCCCTTGTCGTTGGTGATGACACCCACGCGCCGGCCCTCCACCAGCAGCGCCTTGAGCGCGTTGATGATAGCGGTGGTCTTCCCGCTGCCCAGAAATCCTCCGATAACGTGTAAATCCATAGAGCCTCTCCTTAAGCGCATATAAAAAAACAGTTTGCGGTGACGGGCAGCCGCCCGTCACCGCAAAACGGCCTTTTTCCCGGCGGCTTCAGCCGCAAAACTTCCTCGCTGGGCGTAGCCCAACCAGGTTCATGGGAATTTTACTCCCGAATCATCCGCACGCCACACTTCGGGCACTGTCGCTGCGTGCAGGGCTGCCCTGCGCCATGCGGCTCCCGATGCCCGCACGCCGGACAGACACAATCACCGCCCGGCCCGGCGGACGTCCCGCCCATACGCCCTGGGCCTTGCCCGCGGCCCCGGCCGGCGCCGCCGCCCCGACCACCACCGCTGCCACGTCCTGCTCCACGTCCCATTATGTCACCTCCTCTGAAAATAGCGTTAGTTAGCCCGCCGGGGCGGGCACAGGGATCAGTTCCACCTGATACCCCAGTTGTTGCAAGCGTTGGATCGCGCGGCGTTTGATGGCTTCCGGGTTGCGGTGGTCAAAGTACTCGCGCCCCAAGTCTCGATAATCCACTTGGCGGGTCACTAGGTGATAGCCGGTCACCAGCAGACTATGCGCCACGGCGATGATGGCGCGTTTCTTGCCGCGCCGCCCGGCCAAGCGGTGATACAAGGCGGCATAATAGCTCTTCTTGGTGCGCGCTGCGCCATGGGCGGCCTCGGTGAGGGCGCGTTTGAGCCAGCGGTTGCCTTTGGCGGTCTTGCCACTGCGGCGTTTGCCGGCGCTCTCCTGCGTCCCCGGACAAATGGCCGCCCACGACGCACAGTGCTCCGCGTCGGGGAATTGCTGGAGGTCCGCGCCCAGTTCGGCCACAATCACTTGCGCATTGCGCTGGCGAATCCCGGGCAGTTGCTCCCAGCGGGCCAGCGCCGCCTCAAAAGGGCGCATCCGCTCCGCAATCTCGGCATCCAACTGCGCGAGCTGGTCGTCCAGTTGGTCAATATGGCTCAGGTGCTGTACCAACAAGAAGCGGTGATGCGGCTGTAGCACCCCGGTCAAGGCTTGGGTCAACGCTGCCTGCTTGGTGCGCAAGCGCCCCTTGGCCAAGTCGGCCAACACCGCCGGATCGCGTTCCCCGGCCAGCAACTCGCTCAGGATCGCCCGCCCGGAGACCCCCATGATATCCGTGGCGACGCAGGCCAGCTTCAGGTTCGCATCTTCCAACACTTTCTGCACCCGGTTCACTTCCCGCGCGCGGTCGTCCAGCAGTTGCGTGCGATAGCGCGTCAAGTCCCGCAGCGCGCGTTGTTCCGCCGAGGGAATGTAGCTGCCCTGGACCAAGCCATGCCGCAGCAAATCCGCCAGCCACTCCGCATCCGCCACATCCGTCTTCGGCCCGCGCAACTTCTTGATGGACGTCGGATTCACCACCAGGATCGCCAACTCCCCCTCCAACAGGTTGTATACCGGCTTCCAGTACACCCCGGTGCTTTCCATCACCACGTGCGTACATCCTTTCTCCGTCAACCACCGCCCCAAGGCCTGCAAATCCCCCGTCATCGTACTGAACGTCCGCGTCTCTTTCACCGGCGTCCCGTGAGCGTCCGGCACAATCACGCACGCCACCACCGTTTCCTTATGCACATCAATCCCACAACACCGTTCATGTTCGACCCGCATCGCGTACCCCCTGCACTGGTTGGTATAGGCCGGGCCAGTGAGGTGTTCTGTCTTTGTAGATTCTCCTCTACGTGCTCTCCCATCGCTGGGGGCGACAAACCGTGGTGCCCTAGAACACCCAGAGCAAACTCCTGTTCGGACTCGTAGCACCAAGTAGACTCCGCTCTCCGCACTGGCTAGCCTGCCCCATTTTCATCCAACCGCTGGTGAACGCCAGTTAATGAGGAATTCCTGTGTTGATGGAAAATCAGCGACCGAAAGTCGCTGTTACAAACTGGTTGCACTCACCACCTGCCGCGCCGCCGCAGCCGGATTTGACGTCCGCCGCCCAGCGGTCGGACGGATTGCGCCAGATTGCCTCCCCGTGAGCGCGTCAACCACTGACCGAGCGATTGCAGGATCAGCGGCGCCGCTTGAAGCGCCAGTTGCGCGCCCGCCGCCACGACCCTTGCCAGCAGCCCCGGACGTTGGGATGGCAGCGCGACCTGCGGCGCGCTGAGCGGGGCCGGCGACGCGCTGGGAACCGCTTCGACTTCCAACACCGGACGCAGCGCGGCGGCCGGACATACCGGCAGGCAAACGGCGCAGCCCCGGCACAGCACAGCATCCAAATAAGCCTTGCCCTCTCTCAGGGTCAGCGCGCCGGTCGGGCAGACTTCCACACACGCCCCACAGCCGGTGCAGCGCGTCGCATCAAGCCATACAGTCGCCATTGTGCCACTCCTTTCATTGAATCAATCCAAAATCAACTGACAATGCCGATTACTGATCGCCGTAGTACAGGTCGAGAAAATGTTGAATGGTAGTATGGAGCGTGTGCAGTTGGGCCGTGCAGCAGGCCAACACCTCGGCTCCCAACGCGGTGAGTGTGTAAACCCGCCGCGGCGGCCCCTGCGTCTCCGCCTTGTCCCAGGTCGAGGTAATCCAGCCCCGGTCTGCCATGTCACGCAAAGCGCGGTAGATTACCGTGGCATCGAGGAAATCCAGGCCAAACTCGGCCAGCCGCCCCAACAGGGTGTAGCCATGAGCCGGCGTCGTTTTAAGGAGTAAGAGCAGCGTTGGATCCAGGAATTGCCCCATGCGCCGGGTGTGACTCTGCCCCCCGCCGCGCTGTCCACGATTTTGCATTGTCCTCACCTCTATCATTCAGTATAACATCTAATGACATTTTGTCAATAGATTATTTAATAATAGAGTAGAATCGAACAACGCCCCCATCACCTACCCTTCACCACCGTCACTTCCATAAAACCCGCCTCGACGCGCCACCCGCGCAGCCGCGAGCGCGCAACCAACGCTTCCAACTCCTCCGGCGTATACGACGAGTGGATCGATCCCCAGTAATGCACCCGGAAGTCCGGCGGAATCGTCAGCCCGATGCCCCAGGCAAACAGGCGCGGCCACCACGTTTCCAGCCGCCGGGAATCGTGGATGAAGTAGACGCCCTCCGGCTTAACCACGCGCGCAATCTCGTTGAAGATGGCGAGTGGATTCTCCCAGTGATGCAGCGAGTCGTTGGACATCACCGCGTCGAACTCGCCATCTGCAAAGGGCATGGCGTAAGCGTTGCCCTCGCGCCAGGCGACTGCGCCGTTCAGCCCGGCACGCTGCGCGTTCTCGGCAGCCAGCGACAGCATCGCCGGCGAAAGGTCCAGCCCCACCACTTGCACCCCGCGCTCGCGCAGCACTTTGGCGACTGCGATGGCGACGAAGCCCGTTCCCGTCCCCACGTCCAGCACCTTGCCGCCGTCGGGGACGCCCAGCGCCGCGAGCCGCTGCGCCAATTCGCCATACTCCCGCTGCCGGAAGCGGTTGCTCCCCATGAACTCGTTGAAGCGGCGCGCGTCCGCCATTTCCGAAATAGCCTCACTCTCTGGAATGCGTTTCATCGTAACCTCCTATATATAATCTTGAATATACAATCTTGAATTTTGGCTAAAAAAAGAGCATCAGACGTAGACGCCCTGTTCCACCTGTTGTAATACGTCCCGCACCCAGGCCAACTCCGCCTCCATGTGCAGCCGCGAGTGCTCAAACACCGCGCGCGCCTGCGCCGGAATGTCCGGGGTCGCCATCTGCTCTGCCTGATGCTCCTGGATGTGCTGCAAAATCTCTTCCAGCATGGCCACACGCTGGTGGAGATATTGCTTGACCTCTTCGACCGGCAAGGCGTTCATAAAGGCCAGTCCCACATCTATGGCGAAGTATTGCCGCTCAAACGAGGCCCATACTTCGCGCAGCAGACGCAGAAACTCGGCCCGCCCGGCCTCGGTGATCTGATAGACCGTGCGCGCCGGTCGCGCGCCCTCCTGCTCGACGCCAACCTGCTCGACGCAGCCCTCGCCGGCCAGTTTATCCAGCGCGTAGTAGATGGAGCCGAAGGCGATGGCCGTCCAGTCGCCCATGTGATCCTCGATGATATGCTTGAGTTCGTAGCCATACAGAGGCCGGTCGCGCAGCAGTCCCAAAATGACCAGTCGGGTTGTCAAAGTTATTATCTCCTTTAATATTATATATTGTATATTATATGTGGAATTAAACCCTTGTCAAGGGGGCAATCCAGCAGGGCAATCGCATTTGGATATTTTCACCCCACTGAGGGGCAACATGATGGCTATGATGGCGACTACTGCCGCCACTTCAGGGGCGTATGAAGGCTGCATTCCCCACTTTGGCCCCAAAAATACCCCTAATGCGATTGCCCTGGGCAATCCAGAAAAAAGAGCCTCGCAATCCAGGAAATCAGCCTGGGAGGTTTGGTGAAGAGGTGTGCGATGCGTTGCGGCGAGGCACGCTCATTTGGGCCACCTAAAAGAAGACAAAATACCGGGGGATCTGCCGCATGTAGGCCCGGTAAGCCTCGCCATACTGCGCCAGGCACGCCTTTTCTTCGGCCAGGATGCGGAAATGGGCGCAGCCGACGCCGATGCCCAACAGCAGACAGGCCGTCCACGAGCCAATGGCGATGCACGTCCCCAGGAAAACCACTACCAGCATCACCCATTGGGGATTGCGGGAGAGCTTGTACAATCCCTGGGTGGCCGGTTGGTCTATGGGCGTGTGACGAAAGTTGAACAGGGCAATGACCACGCCGATCATCCCCAGGATAAAGATGCCGCTTCCCAACCAGAAAGCCACCGTCCCCGCATTTAGCGGGGTGAGCGCCACCAGCACGAAGATGCCCAGGGCGAACACCTTGACAATGCGGCTGAAAGTTTTCTGCGTTGGCGTCCAGTGGGAGGTGTCATACAACCGCGCGATGACATCTTTAGGAAACGATCTGACCACGCCGCCAAAGACAAGGCCATAGATCAACAGGAAAATCCAGCCGTTCCACAGACCGATATGGAGTTCAGGAAATAACTGCATAGCCTACACCTCCGTGTTGATGATGTCAGGTTGGCACTGCCCTCTGTGGGCAGCTCACTAAAAGAATACAAAATACCGGGGCACACGCTGTAGATAAGCTCGATACGAGTCCCCATACTGCTTCAAGCAGACTTCTTCCTCCGCCAGAATCCCAAAGTGGTTGAGAATTCTGGCGACGGCGAGGGCGGCCAGGACCGCCCATGAGCCAACCGCGATGCCGCCGCCCAGCAACACTGCCGACGCCATCACGATTTGGGGGTGGCGGGAGATGCGGTAAAGTCCCTGCGTCACCGGTTGATCGAAGGGCGTGTTCCGGTAGTTGAAGAGGGCGACCACCACCCCCAGCAATCCCAAAGCTCCCACCCCCGCGCCAACGGCGAAGACCGGACTGCCGAGTTTCAGGGGAGTGAAAACCAGCAAAAACAGGCACACCACCGCGCACACTTTGCCGATCACAGTGAAAACTACCTGCTTTTGACTCCAGCCGGAGCGGTCGAAGAGCCGTGTGACCACCGCTCTGGGGAAAATGAGGAAGCAGACACCCTCGGTCAGACTTAACAACGCCAGAAAAACCCAGCCATTGAACCACCCCAATTTAAGTTCTGGAAAAAGTTCCATCGTTTCCCTCCTCCGAAAACCTTACTTCAATGCTTTGGGCGGATCACAATCCGCCGTTCCCCCAACGCCGGATTATGATCCGGCGTAAGCATTTTTGCCCATGTGGGTGGGCGAAACCCTTCAATAGTCTGGTAGTCATTCCCGCTATGTCTGTAATCTAGCCCATATTTCCTGTAAGGCCGCGCTTACCGGGCCGGCGGTGGCCGTGACCGGTTCGCCGTGCACCAACGATTTTGTCACCGTTGGATCGTAGGGAAGGCGTCCCACCAACGGGATGTCCTGCGCTGCGCAATAGGTCGCGATGGCTTCCGCCTGCGCCGGACTGAGATCGGCCTTGTTGAGCAGCACTGCCGCTGGGATGTTGAAGTGCGCCGCCAGCCCCAGGATGCGCTCCAGATCGTGCGCCCCGGAGACCGTCGGTTCGGCGACGATGAGGGCCAGGTCAGCGCCGGAGAGTGCGGCGATGACGGGGCAGCCGATGCCCGGCGGCCCGTCAATCAGCAGCAGGTCGGCATTGTCGTCAATGGCGCGGCTGCGCGCCATTTGCTTGACCAGCGTGACCAGCTTGCCGGAGTTCTCCTGTCCGGCGAAAAGATGGGCGTGATGAAGCGGCCCATAGCGCGTTGTCGCCACAAACCACTGCCCGGCGCGCTGCGGCTGCATCGCCAGCGCGTCCGCCGGACATTCGTAGACGCAGGCGGCGCAGCCCTCGCAGGCAAGCGGATCCACGCGATAGCTGTCGCCGGCGCGCATCGCGTCGAAGCGGCAGACCTCGGCGCAGCGCCCGCAGGCGACACAGCGCGCCGCGTCCACCACCGCCACCGCGCCGCCGGTGAAGTCGTGCGTCTCCTGCGTGACGGGCGCGAGCACCAGCCCCAGATTGGCCGCGTCCACGTCCGCATCGGCCAGCACCATCGAGCAGGTCTGCGCCGCCAAATGCGCCAGCGCCGCCGTCACCGTCGTTTTGCCCGTCCCGCCTTTGCCGCTGAGGATGACCAGTTGTTTCATTCAAAATACTCCAGGGATGGGTGACCATCTGGGAATGTATCTTCCTACGATTATACACCTGTAGGAACCAGAAATGAACCGGCATTGGGGCAAGCAAAACACCCGATCAATCAGCCAGACGTTTTTGCAGTTACCATTGCGTCACCGAAACCGGAGATGGCGGCAGAGTATCCCCCCTGGCGGGCGCCGGCGTCCCCAAATTCAGCACGCGCGGCGTGGCAAATCCCTTCACGCCGATGAGCAGGGCCAGCGCGCCGGCCCCGATATACCAGACCTGCGGCCCCAGCGCGTTAAATACCGGCCCGGCGATGGCGACGCTCACGGGTGCAATAGCCGTCGAGATGCTATCGAACAGCGACAGCACGCGCCCCTGCATCGTCGGCGTCACGCTCTTTTGCACCAACGCCTGGATGGGGGCCATGCACACCGGCATCATCAAGCCGCCGACGGCCATGCTCCCGACTGCCAGCCAGAAGGCGGATGCCGGCGCCAGCCCGGCGGTCAGAATGGCGCACCCCATCCCCAGGATGCCCACCAGCGAGGTCTGCATCGGACGGCGGAATCCACTCCACACGCTCAAGCCCATCCCGCCGCCGATCATCCCCAGGCCGACCGCCGCGCCGATGATGCCGAACTCACGCTCTACCCCGCCGAAATGCCGGATGACCAGGATCGAGGTCAGCATAAAAGCCGGCGCGGAGAGGAAATTCATGGCAGTGGAGATACCGAGCATCTCCGGCGCGCCTTGCCAGTCCCATACGTACCGCACGCCGGCGCGTACATCTGCCCACAGCGCCCCCCATCCGGTCAAAGTCTCGCCGCGCGGCGGATTGGGCAGGGCGACGAAAGCCAGCACGGCAACGGCCAACAGCGCGCCGGCGATGTCCACGGCGACAATGGCCGGCAACGGCAGGGCAGACACCAGTACAGCGCCCAACACCGGCGAAACGACGAGAACGAGGCCCTGGAGCATTTGGTTCAGCCCGGCGATGCGCGCGAGGTGTTTCTCCGGCGCCATTAAGGCCGTGGTCGCCAGCATGGCTGGCATCTGGAAGCTCTTGCCGCACGCGCGCACCAGAATGATCAGGTAGACCACGGCCAGCGGTGGGGTTCCTGTCCAGAAAAGATACCCCAAACAGAGCAGCGAGAGGATGATGACACCGTGGCTGGTGAGCAGCACCGCCCGCCGACTCCACCGATCTACCAGCGCACCCATGAAAGGCCCCAGCAGCGCGCGCGGGAGCAGCGCCGTCATCGTCGCCATCCCCACCACCGTCGCCGAGCCGAAGGAGGCGGTCAGCCACCAAATCAAGGCGAACTGGAGCACTTCACTGGTCAGCATCGCCAACGCCTGACTACTCCACAGCGTGAAAAACGGCCGCGGCCAATACGTTTTTGCGGATTTGGAATCCCATTCTGTAGACATGAGAAACTCTCCTTTAAATAGTTTGATAACCCAACTATTTTGCTAAAAAAATCAACCTGGGCAGGATTACCAGTTTGCAGCCCCGACCAACTCCCGCATAGCGATTGCGGCGATCTGTTCCGCCTGCGATGGGCTGAGTTTCAAATCGGTGAAGGACAGGCTCAAGTGCATAGTGTCTCCGAGGGTGACGACCCCCAACACGACATCCTCCGGATCGCCGCCGAGAATGGGACCGAAGAGCGCTTCCAGATACAGCGAGCCGTATTGCATCGGGAGGTCCAGGCGGCCCAGATTGCTGATCGAAAGATCATGCTTCACCGCCATAAAAGTTTGGGCCACGATTTGGGGAGTGATGACTTCGCGCAGTTTGGGCATGGCGACGTTGGCCTCGACCAAAGAATTGAAGATGTATTTATCCTCGCTGCGCCGGGTGAAGCCCTGTTTGATGGCGCGGGCGACCGCCCAAAAATTGCGTTCAGGCGCGCAGTTGACGCGGAACTCCACCAGGTTGACGAACAGCCCAAAAGACTCGCCCACGGGGCTGCGCAGGCGCTCGCGCAGGTTGACCGGGCTTTGGATGGTGCGCCGCCATCCATCACCGTACCATTCGCCGAAGGCGCGCAAAAAAACGGCGCACAGGGCGGCATGGACGGTCGTACTCTCAGCGCGACTCCGCGCCGCCAGAGCAGCGGTTTGTTCGGCGGTCAACACCCAGGGACACAAGTGATATGGAGGGGCGGCGCGATGCGCTGCCTCTGTCTTGGCCTCATCAGGTTTTGAGCTGGGGCGCAGCACGAGCTTGAATAATCCGGCCTTTAGTTTTGCCTGCCAGATGACCCTGCGTTTCCCTGGAAAATCAGGGATCAACGTACTCATGGGCGGCGTGAGCGGCATAGCGACTCCCTCAGCCGCAGGATTGCCCAGAAAAGTCAAAAAATCACGCACCAGATAGGCGACAGCCAGGCCATCCGCCAGGACGTGAGGACAGACAAAGAGGATCTCTGAAAGTTCCTCGTCCTGGAGCAAGACGAGGCGCATGGGAGGTTGGGTAAACAGGTCAAAAGCCTGGCTTAATTCGGAGGTGACTTCTGCTATCCACCGCTCCGTATGGTCGCGGGCGATGCTGCGCATGGGAAGTTCCAAAGCCGGATCGGAAATCCAGTGGACACTCCCATCGGATTCTCTGACCGCGCGCATGGATAGGGGAGGATATTTGACCCGCAACTTGTCGAGCGCCTGCTGAGCCTGTTGGAGCGTGAAGTCCCCGCGAATCCGGGCCATGAAAGCAAAATTGATCGGATGGTATTGCGAGGCCAACCACACGACGAATTGCCCTCCCTGAAGCGGCTGGGTTGTCGTTGTAGGATTCATCGCTTACTGCCAGTCGAATCCCAGGCTGTGGGAAGCCTTCAACAGCAGCCGGTGCAGCGTTTGTTGTTCCTCGTCGTCCAACGCCGCCAGGAAATCGCGAGTGTAGGCTGCTGCGCCCGCCACAATCCCCTCGGCCACCGGACGGCCGGCGTCGGTGAATGTCAGCCACCAGGTGCGCAAATCGTCGGCGTCCTGTACCCGTCGCACTAATCCCTTCTTTGCCAACCGCTGAATGTAGACCGAGATGGTGCCGGGGTTGATGTCCATCATCTCAGCCAGGCGCGCCGCCGTCGTGGGCGCGAACTGGTGCAGCACCAGCAGCACCGAGCAATCGGCCAGGCTCAGGTCGTTCTCAATGCTGGCCTCGGCGGCCATCCGGGCTTCGTAAGCGTGCGTCAGGCTGAACAAGGCCTGGTTGATCTGAAGGTAGGCTTTATCGGGAAGCGTCATCCATCATCATCCTCATCGAGATTAGTTTGATTATCCAATAATTGGATTATACAACTATTTTCAAGGCTTGTCAAGGATGACTCAATACACCTCCAGTTTTTGCATGTTCTCGACGGCGACTGCCAGTCCCCGCTGGGCGAATTTGCGCTCCCAGATTTCGACCGGTGTGCAACTCATCGCCACCGTGGTGCTTTTGACGATCATCAGGCGCTGCCCCACGGCGATGTGGTAGGCATCCAACAGTTCCGGCGTCAGGTGAATCCCGCCGGCCGCGAAAGTCGTCAAGGCGTAGGCTTTCGCATGGAACCAGGCCACCGTATCAAGCGCGCTGAGTTGGACCATGAATGGCGCAAAGACGGACTGCGCCGCCGTCTGCTGCCGTGAAACGGCAAAGCCACCCTCGCCGCGATGGGTGGTGATCAACAAGACCTGATCGCCATCCACCAGGCCGTAATGCGCGATGGCTTGGGGCGGCAGAACCACCCGGCCGTCTTCACGGATGAGGCTGAGGCCATAGGCTTCTTTCGTGCCGGGCAAGCCGGGATGTAAACTGGGCATGATACCTCCCGAGTGGGTGGGGAATTGCGAATTGCGAATTGCGAATTACGAATTACGCAGAGGGCCGCTCTAGTAAATATAGGGCAGCAGACGCTTGGAGTGTTGGCAGTAGGTTTCCCACTCCGCGCCAAAGGTTTGGTGCAATAGCGCCTCTTCGTCGTGGATGCGGAACAGGAGCACGCCGAGCATAGGGATGAAGGCCAGCAGACCCACCCATGAGCGAAACAACAGCGCCATTCCGAGCGTCGTCAGCAGAACACCCAGGTAGCGTGGATGGCGCAGGACGCCGTACAGCCCGGTGGTGATCAGGCGGTGGTCTTTTTGCAGCGTCACGTCGGCGCTGTAAAAGCGCCCCAATGCGATGCCTGACCAGAGCACCAGGCCGAAGCCCAACGCCACACTCAACAGTCCCACCCAACGTAAGGCTTCACCGTTGCTCCACGCGCCCAGGTTGCGGCGGTCGGCGAAGGGCAAGAGAATCAGCGCGGCATACATCACCAGAATGATCACGATCTTGACGACCGTTTGCCGCGCCACACGCTGTCCGGTTTCCTCTTTCCCCCCGTGAATCCCCTCCGGCGCGGTAAGAGCCTGGTAAACGACGCCCAGTCCCAACGATAGTACCACCGCAGCATACCCCGCGCGCGGCGCGTTGGCGAAAAAGCCTGGCAAGTCACCTAACCCCCAGCCCAACAGCACAGGGACAAGGTAAATCAACAATGTGCCAATGAGAAAACGTAAGGCGTTTAGGTATTTCTTCATGTTTCATCAAATCTCCTATCGGACTGATGACTATGAACCCGCGCTTGCGCGGGTTCTAACCAGCCCACCCGATCTGCCGCGCCGCCGTCAAAGGCCGGGACATAGGGCTTGAGGTCGAGCAGAGGCGTACCATCCAGCATGTCCACATTTTCCAGGTATAGGATAGGCCCTTCGCGCACCAGCAGCCGCACCACCGAAAGCCCGATGGGATTAGGCCGCGCCGGGGCGCGGGTGGCGAAGACGCCGCGCGGCTCGGTGTCCAGAAACGGCGTGACCAACAACCGGGGCGCGGGCGCGCGGTGAAAGTGGTACAGTACGATGACGTGTGAGAAGTCTTCCAGGTTTTGCAGACCGGGAACAAATTCGGGGAAAATTTCCGCCGTACCGCCTACTCCCGCCGCGCCCGCCGGCTGGATGGGCATCCCGGCGATATCCTGGAATGGGGTGTGGAGGACGCCGATGGGCCGATACTGGATGAGCGGTGCGTCAGACATAGCCGGGATTACTCTTCGTCCGCGATGCCAAAGACTTGCCCCACGCCACTCTCCAGGTAATCTGCACCGAACGCTTCCGTAAAGGCGCGGCGTGCCGCATCCCCGGTGCAGTGACTCGGCGCGATGCGCTGGACGCCCAGGTCTTGCAACTCGGCAATCGTGGCGGCGAAGGACGCGGCGTTAGCGTCGCGCAGATGGAAGCCGCCGAGCGTCAGGGTCACGTCGCCCGCCGCCGTCGCCTGCGCCTGGCGCACCATCGCGGCGATGCCAGGATGCGCGCAGCCGGTGATGACCACCAGACCGCGCGGCGTCTCCAACACCAACGCCTGCTCCCGAATCTGGTCGCCGAGTTCGCCGGTGGTATACGCCGCCGCGTCGATCGCTTGCGGTCCGGTCACTTCCACCAGTGTCGCGCCGGCTTGCCGAACGGTGTCTTTGATCCCGGCGGGGAAGGAGGCGAGCAGATAGACGGTGACGTCAGGATTTTCGGCCAGGAATCCCGCCACCCGCCGGTGTGATCGCCGTGGGCGTGGGAGAGGACGACGGTGCGCACCGCCTGCGGGTCCAGTCCCAGCGCGCGCATATTCCGCAGGAGGATGTCGCCCTTGCCACCGGTATCGAAGAGCAGCGGTTGTTCCAGGCCCTCTACCAGACACGCGAGGCCCCAATCGGTCTGCAGGCGCGCGTCGTGGGCCACGTTGTCGTACAATACGGTGATGGTGAGCATCGTTCTGACCTCCATAGGTTGACTATCAGGCGTCACTGTGAATGGCGCCGGCGGCGCCGTGGACGGAATGGTAGTCGCGGTCGGCGCCAGGGTGGGCGTCGCCGTGGACGTCGGCGGGAGCGTGGCAGATGCCGCAGGCGGCGTCACGGACGTGAGCGTGGGTGGTGGCGCCGTAGGGACTGCGTGCGACGCACATCCCACCAGCCACAGAGCCAACCCGATGAGCCAAAGTTGCCGGTACACGTTCCTCCTAACGCCAAATCAAGCAGCGAGAGTCTGGATTTCTCCCCACAATGTGACAAGACGTGGCTGATATTCTGGCCGGATGGCGATGAGGGGGGCCCCGTTGGCGATTCCTTCCGCAATAGCGCGATCCAGCGGGATGCGCAGCAGGATGGGCAGCCCCTCGGCGGCGCAGTAGGCGTCCACGCCCGCGTCGCCCACGCCGTCACGGTTGACGACGACGGCGACGGGCAGGTCGAGTTCGTCGCGGGCGACCTGCACGGCCACCCGCAGATCGTGCCGGCCGAAGGGCGTCGGCTCGGTGACGAGCAGCACCGCGTCGGCGTCGCGTAGGGTTTCGACGACGGGGCACGAAGCACCCGGCGGCGCGTCGAGGATGACGGGTCGGTCGGCGGCGTCTGGCGGAATCGCCCACTGCTTAAGCTGACGGATCACCGGCACGGCCATCGCCGCGCCTACGTTGAGCGTTCCCTGGCAAAATTCTACCGATCCCGCGCGCCCTGTTTCTAACGTTCCCATCACATTCAATTCTTCACGGATCGCAGCCACCGGGCATTGGCGCGTACAACTGCCGCAACCGTGGCACAGTTCCGGGAAAACCAGCACTTGTTTTCCAATGACGGTGATGGCGTGATACTGGCAAACTGCGGCGCAGCGCCCGCAGAGGGTGCAGCGCGCTGCGTCTACCACGGGGATCAGCACACCTACCTCGCGCCGCGCCGTCATTGTCGGACGCAAAAACAAGGCGGCGTTGGGTTCTTCGACGTCGCAATCCAACAACAGGGGGGCGGCAGCGGCCAGACTGAGGGCCAGACTCACGGCCACCGTTGTCTTGCCGGTGCCGCCCTTGCCGCTGGCAATAGCGAGTTTCAATGCGCGTGCCCGTGTGCCACACTCTCCGCACACGGGGCAGCCCCTTGCAATTCTCCACCCAGATAGCGGGTCAGCGATTCGCGCACCGTGCCGGCTGCGCCGGTCGCCGGCTCAATGCCGTACTGCTGGAAGAAAGCCACGGCGCGGCCGCCCATTCCGCCGGCGAGCATCACCTGCGCGCCCAGGCTGTGGATGAAAGCGGGAACCTGTCCCGGCTCGTGATCGGGGTAATACGGGTTGGCGACGGTCTCGACGGCGCGCACTTCTTGCCCTTCGGCGTCCACCAGGATGAAGTACGGGCAACGTCCAAAGTGCGGGCTGATTTGAGCGTCCAGGCCATTGGCATCTAATACGGCAAGCGCAATTTTAGTCATTGAAGTCTCTCCTTAAAGATGGTTGGGTAGTCGTTAGTCGAATAGTCGTCAGTCGAATGGTTTGAGAGGTGACGAGAAATCCAAAATCAGGCGTGCCCGCGATGATGCCCGCCGCCGAGTCCCATGTGGTCGGCGCCGGGGGCTTCGAGGCGAGGTAATTGACCAGTGTTGAAGGCGTTGAGCACGTCACGCACGGTCGCGCCTTGTTGTTGATAAACCGGGATGCCGGCCGCCTGGATGACGCGGAAGGCGTTCGGTCCCAGGCTCGGCGCGATGACAGCGGCCACGCCGCGTTGCACCACGGTCTGGGCAGCTTGCACCCCCGCGCCGCCGGGCGCGTCAAGCGCCGGATTGGGCAAGACTGTGAAGGCTAATGTCTCAGGGTCAACAAAAATGAACGTCTGACAACGCCCGAAAACCGGGCTGGCGGGGGCGTCCAGATCGGCGCCGTTGGCCGGAATGACGATTTGCATAGACAAACCTCCTTAGATAGGGCTGAGGACTGAGTGCTGAGTGCTCTCACTCGCTGATCCGTTTACTCGCTGATCCGCTCACTCGCTGATTCGCTTCCTTGATACAGATCGAGAAAGTGGTGAATGGTGGCTTGCGTGGTTTCCAGTTGAGAAACGCAGCACGCCAACACCTCAGCGCCCAGGGGGGTGAGGGTATAGACGCGACGCGGCGGCCCTTGCGTCGCGGCTTCATCCCAGGTCGAAGTCACCCAACCATGCTCCTCCATCTCGCGCAGGGTGCGGTAGATCACCGTAGCGTCCAGAAAGTCCAGGCCGAACTCGGCCATCCGCCCCAACAAGGTATAGCCGTGCGCCGGGGCGGCCTTGAGCAATAAAAGCAGGGTGGGGTCCAGGAATTGCCCCATCCGCCGGGCGCAGCCGCGTCCTCCGCAACGTCGTCCACGATTTTGCATAGGTCTCTCACCTCCGCCCACAGTATATCATCTAATGACATTTTTTCAATAGAGTGTATGGCAAAGGGTGTCCGTCGCTTTTTCGCGAACAAGACTACAAAAGTCTAACGTAGTCCCACTGCCAAGCTAAAACCGAGGTCAACGTAGCATCGTCGTCCCCCCAACTGTCCGCTAAGACTTTTGTAGTCTTGAGTCTTGCGAAACTTTGACGCCCACCCTATGGCAAAAATCATCCTCTTTAACCTTGGTTGATACTCCATTTATCAATAATGGATAGTCCGAGACCTGGGTTGGGAGAATGGAATTGAAATCAACCCACAATTGAGGTATGCCATGGACGGTAGCGGTCAACATTGTCGGGCAGCGGAGGTGGAATATGTCCCTTTGAAATCTGATCGC
This sequence comes from Anaerolineae bacterium, assembly GCA_034429475.1. GTDB lineage: Bacteria > Chloroflexota > Anaerolineae > B4-G1 > SLSP01 > JAKQHY01. The sequence goes on along the minus strand of DAOUGD010000123.1, from coordinate 59,392 downwards.
TGCTTCTCATAAGATTTTGTGCAGTATAGCTGGTATGGTAGCCATGCCAGCCGTAGCGGGTGGGGGCCCCTGGCCGTCAAACTGCGTAAGTAGGGGGTATTGCGCCCACACATACTATGTTCATGTTGAGATGTCAGAGTATATCGTCAGCGGTGGAACGTTACCATAGGAAACCAGAATACCCGCCAAATTCGTCTTGGATCACTCTACCTCGGATTGTGAGTAGCGGAGCTGTATGGCAATGACGTCAGCGCCATTCAGAAGCACTAGTCGTAGTATCCCAGCCATCGGCGGGAGAAATTGGTACCACCTTCTGCGCTGGGTTTTTAGCGCAGTGTGAACCGTGGTGGTGCCAGCGCGCGCTCCGATTGTCGCCTCTGTGGCTTGCGTGGCCAATTTATCAACAAAGTCGCCCCGATCAGCGCCAACGCATACGGCCCGACAGACACCAGCGCCGCCAGCAACAAAATGCTCCCATCCAACCACAATAATGCAATCCGCGTCAGCCAAATCTCCATCACTCTTCTCCTCCAGGCAATGGTTGCGTATTCCCGGCGCGTTGCCGATGCTTGAGCCGGCATACGGCGCGCGCGGCAGTGGCCGGGATTTCCTCCGCCGGGATGCCGCTCCCCCAGCGGTCTACCATCGCCGGCGACGGTAGCCAGTGGTCTATCAGGGCGTCAAACGTGAAGATCGCCAGCAACCCTTTCTCCACCAGCGTCGGCGTCTGCCGCAAGTCGGCGGCCAGTTTGCCCAGCGCCCGTTGTAACAGCCGGGCTTCCGGCGCGGCCGGCGCGACGTAGTACACCCCGGCGAAGCCAGCCTGGCCGTAGTTGTGCATTGTCCAGCGCAGCTTTTGCTTCAAGGCCTGATTGGCGTATCGCCCGCGTTCGCACTCCACGCACAGCCGGGTCAGCGGTCCGCCGCGCGCTTGCAATTCCACGAACAAATCCGGTACGCTGCATTTTTCATCCCCCACTTTGTCGGCGCTCCGGCACTCGCCGTATTCCCGCTGATAGCCTTCGGGGATACCCTCAGCCAGGTCAAACACTTCGATTGCAAAAGGGTTATCCGGCAAAAGCCGGCCATTGAGGAGGGCATTGCGCGTGGCGCGGATCAGCCACCAGGTGATGGGCGAGGCGACGGTGATGTGATATTTGCTCTGCTGTTGCCGGGGGTGTCTGAGCCAGGGATGCAACTGTTGCTATCACAACTACGCAAGCAGGCTTAGTCGGAGCGCGCAGACGGGCTGAGCGGCTCCATGTCGTCGCTTACCGCAGCGTGAATCGCTGCGGCGGCGCTGTTCGTCCCGGCGCTCGTTGCCGGCGATAGCGTGGCCTTCCAGCCAGCAACCCCGCGCCAGCTAGGGCCAGTACATACGGGCCGACAGATAGTAACGCGGCCAGGAGCAAGATACTACCATCCAACCAGAGCAATGCCAGGCGGGTAATCCAAATTTCCATCATTTATTCTCCTGTAGGGCGCACCGCACGGTTTGCATTGCCCGGCCGTTGCCGGTGTTTCAGCCGGCAGATAGCGTGGGCCGCAGTCGGCGGTTCCCCTCCCGCCTTATTAACTTCGCCTTCAGTTGGCACAGCTACAGCCGCCGCATCTGCGGCGTTCGATCCCTCTGCTGCCGGGAAACCAGCGTCACCAGCCCAGCGATCCACCATCGCTGGCGACGGCAGCCAGTGGTCTACCAGCGCGTCAAAGGTGAAGAGCGCCAGCATCCCGCGCTCCACCATCTGCGGGGTCTGCCGTAAATCGGCGGCCAGCTTTGCTAGGGCGCGGTGTAACAGCCGCGCTTCGGTTGCGGACGGCGCGACATAGTACACCCCGGCAAAACCAGCTTGCGCGTAATTGTGCATGGTCCAGCGCAACTTCTGTTTCAGGGCTTGATTGGCATACCGGCCCCGCTCGCATTCCACACACACGCGGGTTAGCGGCCCCCCGCGTGGTTGGAGTTCCACAAACAAATCCGGTACGCTGCATTTTTCATCACCCGCCTTGTTGGGATTCCGGCATTCGCCATATTCACGCTGATAGCCGTCCGGGATACCTTCAGCCAGATCAAACACTTCGATAGTAAAGGGGTTCTCCGGTAACAGTTGCCCATTGAGGATGACATTGCGGGTGGCGCGGATCAACCACCAGGTAAGTGCGGAGGCCTCCGTAACGTGGTATTTGCCCAGAAACTCTTTGAGGGGAACCGGATCACACCCGAAGCGCGCGCGATACTGCGCGGCGCCGGCAACCCCGATCTGTAATAGCCGGGGATTGCAAAACCCCGCGTGCCGCGGGGTGACCGGCGCCTTGTACAAGCCTAACAGGTGCTGCTGCATCAGTACTTCTACCATATCCCGGAACATTGCCGGCGAGTGGCCGGTGGCTTGCACAAAGGCTGGCTCGGCTTTTTCCCAAGCGGGTTCCCGTCCAATGATGCGCCAGGCTTCGATGGCAGCATCCGGCAGGGTGGAGCCAGGCAGGGATACTAGAGGATTGCTCACCGGCGTCACGACCGGCGGGGGGGGCGCGACGGCGGGTGACGGCGGCGTAGGGAGCGCCACCGGTGGCGGGGCTGCGGCCACCCGTTGATTCAGCCGTGGCAATTGTTGCCGGGCCAGTTCCGCCAGGTTGACCAGACTGGCTGCGCCAGAGAACGGCACATTCAGGGCTGTCAGGTATGCACGCAGTACGGCGCTGACACCCGCAACGTCCGGCGTGATCGCGGGTGCGGCCTCCGGTGCGGTGCCCGCCGCTTCCCCGTTTGCCCGCGTAGACCACTGCTGCGTGATAGTTGGTAAGTGCTGCTGGGCCAGCGCGATCACGGCAGAGGGCGCGGCATCGGGTGCGGAGGTTACGCCGAAAATTTCCAGGTATTGGCGCAGCACCGTCATGGCGGCAGCCGTGTCCGGCGCGCGCCCGCCTGCGCCGGATAGCGTCCCTAACATTTCTTCGGCATAGCGCAGGACGTCGGCGCGGGCGGCGGTCGCCTGTCCCCAGGCTACCGAAAAGAGCGTGGTCAGGTATTTGCCCAGCAGTTCTTCGGCGCGTTTCTGCCGATAAGTGGCGGTGGCCAATTGCTCCTGGTCGTGCGCCAGTTGCGCCCGCAGCAGTTGGATGATGGCATTTTCGGCAAATGCTTCACTCATTGCGCCACACCTCGCGGCACAATGGATAGTGCAGGCCGACGACGGCCTCCTCCAATTCGGCGCGTACGGTATCCGCCAGGGTCAACGCCTCGCCGGCGGCCTGGAGTTGCGCCAGGTCATGGTTGCCCAGGTAGGCCAGCAAATCTTCGGCAGCCAGAATGTAGGTATCACGCACCTGGGCCAACCGTTCCCCTAACAGGGTATAGACGGCGGGCGGGTCCGGCAAGGCGATTTGTTCCAACCGGGTGGCGAGGTCGGTCGCGCGCCCGGCGCGGCGAAACGCCTCTGCGCTGCTGACCGGCGCGGTTTGCGCCGCGAGGGCCTGGAGTTCTGGCGCGATGGCCGCCATTTCGGTTAACGCGGCGGCGGCGCGGGTCAGATACCGTTGCTGCGCCAGCCGATACGGGGACAATACCAGGGGCTGCGCCGTCAATGAGTCGCACGGCGCGGTGGCGTAGCCGACGAGCGGCGGGACAATCAAGAGCAGCCCGGCAATGAGGGCAATAAGCCAGTTGCGCATTTTCATCTCCGTGTTATAGTTTAGTTAGATCACCCGCGCGGAGCACGTTTCCAGGGATAGTGGCCTGGTATGAAAGCTTACCGGGAGAGGTCGCCGTTCCAAAGGAGAAGTCCCCCGGACTTCTCTTTTTTGTTGTCTCGCCCCGGCTTGCCTGCCAGCGTACCGCCGTAGCCCCCGTACCGGGACAAGCCGCGGGGTCGTTGTGCCGGGCCGAGGCGGATACCGGGTAGTCAGGCCGGATAACTCCCGGGTTAGTCGGGGGTAACCGCCAGGTCCGGGGCGTTATGCTGGACCAAGGCGGATACCGGGCAGTCCAGGCCGAGCGACTCCCGGTGAGGCGCGCGCAACCACCAGGTCGTTGTGCCGGGTCAGAGCGACTGGCCGCAGCGGCGCTATGCGCTCCCTCAGTTCTCCGACACTTGCAACAGTTTCCGTAGCCAGTTCTGCGTCGCCACATCCATGGTCGCTACCTGCTCGGCCAGGCGTTGCCTATCCAACTCCGCCGCTTTGCCGCCGAGTCGCAGTACCTTCTGCGCGACGACGGAACTGTGAAACGTCGCACCGCTGTCGTCATTGTCAATGTACCCGGCGATGAATACGGTGTCACCCACCTGCACTTCGGCCAGCAACGCGGCGTTCGCTTCCCACCCCACCACCGTATGCCAGGTGGTCTTGTCTTGCAGCGCCCCGGCCAAATCGCGCCACTTGCGCACCGTCGCCAGCCGCGCGCGGGTCTGCTGTCGCCCGCTCTCACTTACCGGGCGCACCTCCAACCGCCCGATGCGGCCGATCAAAAACACCTGGTTAAACATCTTTGACCTCCCACTGTTCAATGACGATGGCTTGGCCCTGCAACTGTCCACAACCCGCCAACCATTGCCCCAACTGCGGCACGTTCCCGGCGCCGGCCAACGTCACGGACACCGGTGCAGCCTCGCTATTCCCCTGCACTTGCACCGTAGTAGCGTTCACCGCAACCACCGGCCCGGCAATATGCACAAAGTTCCCCGCTACGGCGCGGCCCGCCGGCGCAATGACGATGTACCGTAATTCGTCCGTATCTCCCCGCTGCACCGTCACCCGCAAGGGCCGTTTCAACGGCGGTAACTGGCATTGGCGCGGATCGCCGCCCGCCAACGCTACCAGGAAGCGAATCAGGCGCACCGTTCCGGCTTCCCCCGCGCGCCCGGCTTTCCCGTGCCCGTGGTTTTTACCCGTGCCTCGTTCCGTTATCCCCATGTGTTTTTACCCTTTTTCTGGCCCTGGATCACCTATACTATTCACTGCGATCATCCCATGTCAGTCCCCCCGGTTAAATACCAGGGGAAACCCACGTATATGTCCTGATACCTGCTGAACCTGTTTTTCTAACCCGTGAACCTGCTGAACCTGTCGAACCTGTTTTTCTAACCTATGAACCGGTTGAACCTGTTTTTCTAACTTTTAGACCGCAGGGGTACATAGCTCGCGCAAGGTTTGCTGGATGCGCCCCAACGCCGCCAGGGTATCCGGCGTAACCTGCTCCTGGACGCTGGCGGCTACGACCCGTAACTGCCGCGCCGCCCGGCGGAGTGCGCCGGCGGTGGCGGCGGTAGCCGGCGGCGACGACGGCGGAATGATCTCCAATGCCGTCAACAGATACGCCGTGCCGAGTGCTCCGATGCCTTTGCCGAACCGCAGGTCAGCGAAATACGTGGCGCGCAGCGCCTCCGTCAGCGCTCCTAATGTCGTCAGTGTCTGCGCGTTCGCCAGATTGACCACATAGTTGATCACCCGGCTCGCCAGGGTGTCATAGCCAAACACCACGCGCCAGCGGACATCTGACCGGGGCGGGGGCGGCGTAGCGCGCCACTCCGGGCCGAATACCTTTGCCAAGGGCGTGACCTCGCTAACCTCGATCCATGGTGGCTGTAAAACCTTGCGTTCCATTCTCATACCTTTACCGTACCTTCAAGGTGGGTGATGTAGCAGGGGGGAGATAGTGCAACGTCCAGGACGCTTGCCGGGGAATTGCCGGCGCGACGCCGTTGAGCTGCTGTTGTACCAGATGATTCCACACGGCTAACACTTCGACCCGCGTTTGGGGATCGGTCAGAGGATAGACCTTTTCTCCCGCCGCCAGCTTCTTGCCCGGCGCGGTCGGGGTGAACTGATAGACGGCCTGCGTTACTACATCGGTCACGCGGAACTCCGGTGGATCGGTGCTCAGAGTAGCAGCCACGTTCGGGACAAGGCGCACCGCCGTACCCAGGGTATCGGTGATGATTTGAGCCAGGAACGGTCGCCAGGCCTGGGCATCGGCCGCTAACCGCCCCTCCACCTCGCGCCGTTGCGCCGCCACGCGCGCCGATTCATCTTCCGTCAGTTGACGCCGTTTCAGCGCCAAGTCCTGGCGCGTGTAGTGGACGAGACGCCATGCCAATCCCAGGCCGCCGACGCATAACAGCGCGCCGACGAGCGCCCCGCCGACTTGCGCCCAGACGGGAAGGGCCGCGATGCGTTCCTGGACTTGCTGGACGACGACTTGTACCGGATGCGGGCGCGTGATCACTGTGGTAGTCGTGATAACTTCTGTGACGGTCAGCGTCGCCGTCGCGGTCGGTAAAGCCAACAGTGGTTCCGGTGTGGCTTTCAGCGGGGCGGCGGTCGGCGACTCTGGTGTAGCCGTATCTGGCGGCGCCGCCGCCGGGGTAGCCGTGTCCAGCGCCACCGGAACAGGCAAGGGCGCCGGCGTCATAGTCGGCGGTTCTGGCGTGGCGGTGGGCGGCTCCGGTGTCGGCGTGGGCAGCGCCGGGGGCTTTTCCACCGGCACGTCTGTGGGCTTCGGCTCCGCCGTCGGGTAAATCGGCGCCACCGTAGCTGGCGCGGGGGTCGGCGGCGGCGTACCTTTTTGGGCGCCCACCGGCAACCCTACATTACACACGATCAACAGTCCTAAACTACATAACCAACGATGTGCCTTCATCCTGGTCCCTACCTGTCTAGCCGCTGGTGGCAGCTCATTCGTCCTCAGACCCTTCCTGGCTGTCCGCCGGCGCGCGCAGCCGGAACGTCCGGTGGCGCCCGCAAGCCAGGCAGGTATGCGGCACATCCACATATTGCCCCTCACGGCGCCGCCCGTCCGGTTGCGCGACCCACTCGTGGAAACCAAGCCAGCAGTACGGGTGCAGGCGTAAAATGCCGCCCAGACCGCTCAACACCAGCCCCAGGCCCAGTAACCCGATGGGCGCCAGCAGCAGCCAGGGATCGCGGATGTCCCCACCCGTCGTCCCATAACCCGTTTCTGGTAGTAAAATCACTACCGGCGTGGTCGGCGTAGGGGGCGGTTCATTGCTGGTAGGTGCGGCCGGGTGCGGCGCGGTCGTAGCCGGTACGGCGGTGGACGGCGCGGTGGGCTCTGGTAAGCCCGGCGTGGGTGGTGGCGTAGGTTTCACTGGCGTCGGAGGCGGCGTCTCCTTCTGAGGCAGCGGGGCCGGATGGCCCGGCCCCCGCCTCTGGCTGTCCCCGACGGCCGGGCGGGTTGTTGCCGCCGGCGTGTGACTATCCGCATCCGGCACGTACCAGGTATATCCCTGAGCGGCCAGTTCCCGCCCTTGTCGTCGGGAGAGGGGGTTGCCGTCACAATCCAGCGCCAGCATATCCTTCGTCCCCGGTGGGACGAACAGCCAGCGCGCGTCCCCAGCGGCGACCACTTCACTGCGGCCAAGCAGATCGGCGGTGTGCGCATTAGTTATATCCATTCCGGCCGGCACAATGATGACGACACAGACATCCACCGGGCCTTGATTAACCAGCCGGATTTGCGCTTCATCACCCACCTCTCCCACGTTCAGCGTGTAGCTCTGGCCAGTAGCGAGTTCCGCGAAACTGCCCATAGGGGTTTCATCGCAGCCCACCAGCAACACATCGTACAACTCGGTTGCGGCGAAGCGGACCGTGATGGAATCCGCCGCTGCCAGGGGCGCGAGCAACAAATTGCGCTCCCCCCACGTTCCGCTTTCAGTAGGCGATACCACCACCTCACAGATGACGCGCGGGCTGAGATTGCGCACCGTCAGGACGATCTCGCCCTGTTGCGCCGTGGGATACGCGGGCGTAGCGGTGGGCGATGCTGGAGCGCCGGCCGCCAGTTGCGGGGTGGCCTCAGCGACAGTGGGCGCCGGACGACGCGGAGTAGCAGCGCTGGCTACCGCCGGTGTGGCCGGGGCATAGCCGCGCGCTATGTCAGTGTTCCCATACGGCCGAATGACACCGGTCAAGACGCCCACGACGCATGCCAGGGTGCAGCAAAGCAACAGCCCCCCTACGGTCGCCGCTACGAGGATGGTCATCCGGCGCCGGTTCATCGTGCGTCTCCGACGGTGGGCGTGGGTGGCGGCGTGGGTTTGATATTGCCGACCGGCGCGGGCGCCAGGCGGACCCCGTCGCCGGAGAGCGGCCCGTCCACTTCCACCGTGAGCCGATACCCCGTGTCCACGCCGTACACCTGCCAATCCCAATTGCGCACCATCGCGTAGTACATGCCCGGCGGCAGCGCCGCGACGATCCGCGAGGCGCGATTGCCGGGGTAACTGATGTCGTCGTTCGCGGCGATAGGATTCACGCAATCGGCGGGGGCATACAGGTACAGGAGCGTGTCCGCGCGCGCGCCGAGGGTGCTCGTTTCCAGGATATAGCCTGACGCCGTCGCCGTGAACTGATACCAGTCGTTGTCATTCGCCGTGGCAAAGTCATCTTGGTAGATGTCGCTGATCACTACTGCCGCTGCGCCCACGCATTGTGCCGGCGCGTCGGCCAGGGGGTGTAATACCGGCTCGACCGGTGTAACCAGCGGCGGATAGCCACGCATGATGAGCGGCAGGTATAGCCGGTTAGGCCGATAGACCCGGATGCTGGCCGTCGCCGTCACCGGGCCGGCGCTCGCGCTCACGCCGACCGCCATGTTGGTCAGCGTCAGTCCTTCCGTGCCGGTCAGGGGATACGCCTGGTAGGTCAACACGGCGATCTCGTTGGCCGGCAACGTGGGGATGGTCCAGGTCACGCGATAGGGGGCCTCACCTGCGACACCAAAGACACCCCACTTAGATTGCAGACTGTCCGGCAGCAAAGTTAACCCTGCGGGCAGAATATCGGTAATGGTCACATATTCCTGCGCGCGGAGGCCATTGTTGGTGACGGCCAGGATGTAGGTCAGGGCCGCGCCGGCCTCGGCGCGGTTGACTGCCGCGTTATTGCTGCGGGCTTCCTTCGCCAGCACCAGGGTTTCGGCAGTCTGCACCCCTGACCAGATCCCGCCGGTGACGCCATAGTTTTCCCCCAAAGAGATGTCCACCGCCGGTTGCCCCAATGTGCCTTGCACCTGGTAGCTGGCGCTGGTCAGAACGCCGCCGGTGTTGGCCGCGTAGGTAGCACCCCCTACCTGGTAGCCGCCGCTTTGGGCAGCTACCGGGGAAGCACAAAGCCCACTCAGGATCAGTAGCCATAAACTCGCCATCAGGCCCCAAATTCTCATCAGCAGCCTCCTAGCGGCGGCGGAAGTACGCCATGCAGAACTCGTTCACGCAGTGGGCGACGCGCAGGTTGGTCCCATCTGAGTAGCTGAGGAGGGGTAGCCCATCCGTGCCCAGTGTGACCGACGTGTGACCGAGGGCGCCAGCGCCCGCCAGGGGTACGAGCGTACCGGTGGTGCAGGCCACGTTGCCGCAGCGGATCACCCGTACCAGGCCATTGGCCCCGTAACTCACGATGCCTAACCCAGCAGCATCTATGGTGAGGGAGAGACTGGTCGGATACAGGTTGGTCGTGTCGAGGGGGGTGATCGTATTGCCGCTGTTGCACAGAGCATTGCCACAATGCAGGACGCGCACCCCCAGGTTGTCCACGCGATAGGCAATGAGGCCTAAGCCATCCGCGCCCACCGCCAGGGCATTGTAGTTCCCCAGGTTGTACGTGGCGTGACTGTCTACGGTGGTGAGGGTGGCAGCGGTGCAGTTGGTGTTGGAGCAGTGCGCCACCTTCAGGTCGCCATTGGTGGCATCGTAGTAGCTGATCAAGCCTAAGCCGTCGCCGCCCAGCGCGATGGAGGTGGATTGCCCCACATCGCCGGTGCTGTCCAGCATGGTGATCGTGGCGGCCGTACAGTTGGTGTTGGAACAATGTGCGACCTTCAAGTCGCCATTGGTCACATCGTAGTAGCTGATCAGGGCCAGCCCATCCGCCCCCAGCATCAGGGAGGTGTACCGGCCTACGCTCCCGGTGCTGTCCAGGGCCGCGGTCGTACTCGTAGTGCAGGTAATATTGGTGCAGTGCGTCACCGCCAGATCGCCATTGGTCGGGTCGTAATGACTGATCAGACCCAGGCCATCTGGCCCAAGTATGATAGCCGGGTCGCGCCCGCCGGCGCCCAGGGTGGTGATCACATTGCCGCTGGTACAGGCGGCATTGCCACAGTGCAACACGCGCAGGGCGCTGCCGGTGTAGTAACTGAGCAAGCCCAACCCATCCGCACCAATGGTGAAGGAATTGGTAGAGCCGGTGTTATCCACGACCGTGCTGGTGTTGCTGCCAGGGGCACCGCGGTGGGTAAGATTGGCCTCACAGCTCACTGTACCATCGGCATTGATGGCGCGAATGGTGTTGCCCACCGCGCACGGACTGCTGACGCGCCGCTGTAAGTAGGTGGTATCGGCGCTGACCGTCACCGCGCCGGTCGTTCCCCCGCCGGAGAGTCCGGTCCCGGCCGTGACGCCGGTGATGTCGCCGCCGGCGTTGTCATCCGCGCCGCACAGCCAGGCCGTGCCGTTCCATTCGGGGATTTGGCCGCCGGTGCAGGTTTGCGGCAACTGGTAAGGGCTGGCGATGCTGAATTGCGCTCCGGTCAGCCCTAAGCCGGCGCCGGCCGTGTAGGTGGTATTGTCGTCGGCTTCGCACGTCACCGTGCCATCGGCGGCAATCGCCCGGATACTGCTACCGGCGGTACAGGTGCTACTCACGCGGCGTTGCAGATAGGTGGTGTCCGCACTCACAGTCACATCCCCGGATATCCCCCCACCCGTCAGTCCGGTTCCTGCCGTCACGCCGGTAATGTCGCCGCCGCCATTATCGTCGGTTTCGCACGTCACCGTGCCGTCCGGCGCAATCGCGCGGATGCTGCTGCCCGCCGCGCAAGTGCTGCTCACGCGGCGTTGCAGGTACGTGGTGTCGGCGCCGAATTGCGTTCCGCTCAGGCTTAGCCCCGTCCCGGCCGTGTATTGGGTGTCGTTATCCGTGCCATCCGCAAACCCGGCCGGCACGCCAGTCTGATTCGCCCAGGCCAGGTAGTACGCGCTGGACTGCCCATCGAGCAGGTCGCTATCCAGCCCACTGCCCACCCCGTCATCGTCAGCCAGTTCCGCGAGGGCCGCGCCGTCCTGCAAATCGCCGGCGGCGACCGTACCGTCTACCAGCATCGCGCCGGTCACGCTGTTGGCTTCGCCCGGGTTGAGGAACCGGCCATCGGCCTGCGCCTGGGTCAGTAAGTCCGTGCCGGCGTTGTTGTCCAGATAGCCCTCGGCGGCCAGATCGCCGGCCGCCGAATAGTACGCGGTACCCATCGTCCCGGCATTGAGGTGGCCGGCATCCAGGTAGTAGAGACTGTCCTGGCCGTCCAACAGATCCGCGTTTTCCGCCTGACTGACGGTCAACGTCAACGCCCCCGTCCCGGTGATGATCGTGATCACCTGGTCAGCCGTGGTATACCCGGCCGCCGCCACCGTGGAGATCACCTGTGTAGCCAGCAGATAGCCCGCGTCGGCTACGGCCTGTATGGCGTCCGCATCGGTGTACCGCGTGTCGTTGTCTACCCCATCGGCAAAACCCGCCGGGACGCCGCTCAGTTGCCCCCAGGCCACATCGGCTGCACCGATCAGGGTTTGTACCTGAGTCGTGGTAACATAGCCAGCCCCGGTCACAGCATTCAGGGCGTCAGCATCGGTGTACACCGTGTTGTCATCTATCCCATCGGCAAAACCCGCCGGCATGCCAGTCAGGCCACTCCAGGGCGCGCTGACCACGGTGAACTCTGTGCCGGACAGGGATAAGCCCCTGCCGGCCGTGTAGGTCGTGTCATTGTCCCGCCCATCGGCGAAGCCGGTCGGCACGCCACTCAGTTGGCCCCAGCCGATGTCCGCGGCGCCGATCAAGTTTTCTACCTGCGTTTGCGAGACGTAACCGGCGATCTGCATCACGGTGATCACGTCACTGACGTTGAGATAGCCGGCGCTGGCCACGGCAGTCAGAGCCTGGGCATCGGTATATACGGTGTCATGGTCCACGCCATCCGCGAAGCCGGCCGGCATTCCGGTCAGGTGGTCCCAATTCAGGTAATAACTGCCTGGTTGCCCATTGAGCATTTGCGCATCGGTGAACGCACCGGTTTGGGTCAGATACCCCGCCGCCGCGACGGCCGCTAGCGCGTCAGCGTCAGTATAGATCGTGTCGTTGTCTACCCCATCGGCGAACCCGGCTGGGACATTGAGGGTATATTGCCAGTCCCGATAGTAGTCTGCCCCCTGCCCGGCCAACGTCACGCTGTCTTGCGCGGTTTCCGCCACCTCCGCGTTGAGCGCGAAGGCCACCGATTGCAGCGGCTGGCGCGGCGTCAGGGTTTCCCCATTGACCGTAATTTCCAAATACACCGTACTGGACAACGCCGGCAACGGTGTTTGCTGACCCAGCGTGGCCGCGAAGTAACCCTGCCGCACGGTCAAGGTCTGTGTCTCTGGCCCCCACAGCCGCGTGCCGGCCATTCCGGTAGCCCACAGACTGAACGCAAATTCATACGCCCCATCCGCGACCGGCAACCCGGTGCTATCGTATAAGTGCCCCTGATATGTCAGATACGGGGGCGGCGGCGCGGCCCCTACTGCGCTAGTTCCCACCAGGAATGCCAGGATCACACTGAGTAATATCCGTAAGCTTTTACCTTTCACACTATCCTCCCCTATCTACTAAAGTATCGCCGTCTCTGCCGGCGTAGCTCCTCCCACTGATTCTGGGGAAGCCAGCGCCTGCACTGGCAAAATGATGAAAAACTGACTGCCGGGGCAGGCGGTTTCGTCGTACCCCGGACTTTCGACCCAGATGCGGCCGCCGTGCGCCTCCACGATGCCCCGCGCGAGGGTCAACCCCAGGCCCGGGCCGCCACCCTTGAACTTGGTTTTGCCGGTGGAGTGGTGCGCCACCGGGCCGACGCGATAGAACTGCTCGAAGATTAGCCGCTGCTCGGCCGGCGCGATCCCGATCCCGGTGTCGCGGATGACCAGCTCTACGTACTGCTTGCCGGTATCCGCATACGTGGCGCTGCTGACCGTGATCGTCCCACCGTCGGGCGTGTACTTGATGGCGTTGCGGAAAACGTGCTCCAATGCCTGATACAGCGCCTGGGTATCCATCCACGCCACCGGCAGTTCCCCCAGTTGCAGAGTCACGGTCAACCGCCGCCGGGCGGTTTCCGCAGCGTATATCCGGGTGACACGCTGTAACACGTCATTGACGTTGCCCCAGGTGGGCGTCAGTGTCAGGCTGTCGCCATTTAACCGGGCCACTTCCACCACCATGTCCACCACACTCGCCAATTGCTGTGTAGCGGTATTGATGGCCGCGAGGGGCGCGGCGCTGTCCGCCGGTAGCGTCACCATCTGGTGCAAAATCTGGGCATAGCCCTGGATGACCGTCAATGGCGTGCGCAGCTCGTGGCTGATAATGTCAATGAAGTCGTTCTTCCGGGCATCCAGGATCCGCGCGGTCTCCAGCGCCTTTTCCAGGGCAGCGGTGCGTTCGGCCACTTTGGCCTCGAGGTCGGCGTTGGCGGCTTGCAGCGCCCGCGTCAGTTGATGGATGCGCAATTGCGCCGTGACGCGCGCCAACACCTCCGGCTGGTGGAACGGTTTGGTGATGTAATCCACGCCGCCGGCCTCGAAGCCGCGCACCTTGTTGTCGCCATCGGCCAGCGCGGTCATAAAGATCACCGGAATGGCGGCCGTGGCGGCGTCTTTCTGCAACTGACGGCAGACGGTGAACCCGTCCATCTCTGGCATCATCACGTCCAGCAGGATCAGATCTGGCAGTTGTTGCGCCGCGCGTTTGAGGGCGTCTGGCCCGTTGCGGGCGATCAACACCCGCAATTTCCAGGCGCGCAGGAAGTCGGCCAGCAGTTGCAGGTTCTGCGGATTGTCATCCACGATCAGCACGGTATGCGCGCTGTAGTCCAATGTCTGCAAATCTCAGCCCTCCGTGAGCAGGGCCAGTAGCCCCGTTTCATCAAAATCCGCCACGCGCCGGCGAAACTCCGCCGTCCAAGCGGCGTACTCCCCCAGCAAGTTCCCCGCCTGTTCCGCGGCGGTAAGCAGGTCGCCGGCCAACACCAATGTCTGTAACTCCGTCCGCACGTCCGCTGGGGGTGCGGTTAGCACCTCCGGGGCCACTGCTGGACGTTCCGGAGCGTATTCCCAGGCCAGCCCCAGATTCTCCGCCAGCAGCCCCAGGAGCGCGGGCAGGTCAATGGGCTTCGCCAGGAAGCCGTCGCAGCCCGCCAGTCGTCCGGTGCTGTCCGGCGCGTGATCCAGGTCGAAGACACTCGCCGTCGTGGCAATGATGATCAAACTGCGCCAGGCCGGGTCTGCCCGCAATTGCTGCGTCGCCTCAAAGCCGGTCAGGCCCGGCATTACCAAATCCATCAGGATGACATCGGGATGCGTCGCGTGCGCCAGGTTCACACACTCCCGTCCGTCCCGCGCCGCGACTATGGTAAAGCCCAAGGGCGTCAAGGCGTCTACCAGGAATTGCCGGTTATCATCCTTGTCGTCGGCTACCAGAATCGTACGCCGAGGGCCGGGGTAGCCGCTAGGCCAACGCAAGGGCTGCGTCCCGCCACGCTGCGCCGTTGTCATAGGCAACGTCAGGGTGAACCAGAACTGGCTCCCGACGCCAACCTCGCTCACGACGTGCAACTCATCGCCGCCCAACAACTTGACCAACTGCTGGCTCACCGCCAGGCCCAGACCGGTGCCCTCGTGCTGCTGCTGGAACGTCGCGTCCCCGGCGCGCTCGAAGGGCTGGAACAGCCGCGGCAACTGCGCCGCCGCGATGCCTGGCCCGGTGTCCTGCACTCCAAACCGCAGGGTCATGGTCGTCGGTGTGGAGGCGATCACACTGGTCGTCAGCGTGACGCTGCCGGTTTCGGTGAATTTCACCGCGTTGCTCAATAAGTTGAGCAGTACCTGCCGCAACCGCTTTTCATCCGTCTGCACCGCCGCCGGCAAGTGGTCGGGAAAAATGTGCGCAAACCGGAGGCCCTTCTCCTGCGCCCGAATGTGGATGATGGCGGCGATATCGGCCAGGAACTCTGGCAGGTGTACCGGCGCGGTCTGCACGGCCACCTTCCCCGCCTCGATCTTCGCCATGTCCAGAATGTCGGTGATCAGCGTCAACAAGTGCTCACCGCTGCGCTGGATGATGCGTAAACCGGTCTCTTGCGCTGGTGTCATATCCTGGCTTTGCCGCAGCAATTGGGCGTACCCCAAAATGCCGTTGAGCGGCGTGCGCAGTTCGTGGCTCATACTCGCCAGAAACCCACTCTTGGCGCGGTTCGCGGCTTCTGCGGCAGCGCGCGCCTGTTCCAGTTCGCGCGTGCGCTCGGCCACCAGGTCTTCCAGGTGCTGGCGATAGGCGTCCAGTTCCAGTTCGGCCACCTTGCGCGCCGTGATGTCGAGGGCGATGCCGCCCACGGCGTACATCTCCCCGCAGGTGGCGGAAAACTGGTGGGTGTCCAGCACCGGAAAGCATCGCACCCAGAAGTAGCGCTCTCCGTGCTGGTGCTCGCTCTGGTACACCTGCCCACGGGCTTGTACGGTTCGCAGGCCGAGCCGGAACAAGTCTATGTCTATGTCCACTTCTGCCGCCACCCGCCCGATGACGTGGTTTTCCGCCACCCCATACAGCTCGCAGAAGGCTTGATTCACGAACCAATATCGCCCATCCACGCTCTGCATCAGCAGGATCGCGCCGGGGATGTGTTGCAGCACCCCCGCATACATCCGCTCGGTTTGTTGCATCGTCACTATGGCGTCGGCCAGTCGCCGCTTCAGCTGCGCCACTTGTGCGGTCAGTGCCGCTATGTCAGTCTCCGGCATCCGGCCACTCCGGGCTAATCCACACATCCGCGTCGAGGAGCGGCGCGACGGCTTGTACCGCGCTGGCAATGTCGCTACTGGCGCGTACCTGCGCCAGGACATCCTGCGCCCAGAAATCCAAACGGATCTCCAGTTGCGCCTGCCACACAGTCGCCAGGGCGGCGCGCAAAACCCCGGATTGTTCCTCCAAGGGTGTCCCGGCCAATATCCCGACTAAACTCGCGGCATCCATCGTTTTTTAGCCTCCAGGATTACCAGCGCCAGACCCCAACTGACTCCCACCGTCGTCACGCTGGTGAGACCAAAGGCGACCAGTGAAGGGAGCGTCCACCGGCGCAGTAGCAGCCACACGGCTACCAGGAGCGGCGCGTGCAGCCCGTACACCCAGAAGGTGGGGCGCGCCAACCAGGCTGGCCAGGGGCGGTTGCCCCACTGCTGAAATACTCCCAACAGGCCCAGGGTCAGCGCCAGACCAAAGTATTGCTCAAACAGCGCGGCGGCGAGACTCTGCCAGCGCAGTCCGCCGGCGAATAACAGCGGGTGGTCCAATCCGCCTCCGTAGACATACAGTCCGCCGAAAAAGCCCAACACGACCCAGGCAGATAACAACCAGTGTAGTGCGGCGCGCCGATCTAGCCGGGCCAATTCCTGGTTACGGTACGCGGCGATTCCCAGGAGAAAGTACGCGGGGTATTGCAGGGGTAACCAGGGGAAATCTATGCTTAAGAATTGCAGTTCCCGCTGGAACGGCCAGACGATCCGCACCGCAAACGACACCAGCCCCAAACCACCACAAAGCCAGCCTATCGTGGGAGCGGTTAGCCGGAGCCGCACCAAAACCGGCGCGAGCCATTTTTCCGCCAACACCCACAGCAGCGTCAAGCAGAGCAGCCGCTCCACAAACCACAGCGGCCCGGAGCCGATAACCAGCGGCGTGGCCCAGAATGCAGTGCGCGCCGCTGGCCAACCCTGCTCCGCCAGGGCGATTTCGGCCGCAATTAACCGTTCACCCAGAAGATCGTAAGCCAGGAGTGGGAGGCCTAATTGCCGCAGTCGCCGCCGCAGAAACTGCGTTCCGTGGCCGGCCTGCGCCGGCGGTGTCAGGTATCCGGCGATGAAAAAGTAACAGCCGAGCACGAAAGGCTGACAGCGCACGGCAATGGCGGCGAAAACCAGCCGGGCCAGGGCGCTGTCAGCCGCCTGAGCCACGCTGAAATTCGTCGGGCCGCCATAGGCCGCGCTGGCGTGTAAAATGATCACCAGTACGGTCAACAGCACTTTTAGATTATCCAGATAGGCTAATCGGGTTTTCATCAAACGGGGTATCCAATGGGCTGGGACAGTTAGCCGACGGGGACTGTGCTCGAGCTAGAGTTGCGTACACCGCTGCGTCAATTCGCGGCGCGTGCGGCGATAGGCCCGGAATTTCGCCAGGGTCAGTCCGACGCCGACCAGACCAGTCAGGCTGCCCAGACCGATGCAGAAATATACGGGGAGTTGCCCACCCAACAACTGCGCAAACACCGCGTCGGCCAGCGTCAGGGAAATCAGCAGAATACCGCCGAGGCCCAACAACGCGCTGCCCAGGGCTTCTTCAGCGACATTGCGCCGCAAACGCAGCAGGAGCAAGCCAATGGAAAGCAAACTGATCGTGAGCGCGGTCGTCAACAATGTGAGCATATTTATTACCGCTTCTTTTTGTTGGTGGTCGATTTTTTACCACTGCCGCGCGTGGCGGACGGTTCTGAGCTACCAAATAACCCGGTCAGGATGGCGGAAAGTAATCCCTGAGAGCATTTTCCTTGTTCGAGTTCGGCGGCGACTTGACGTAAAACAGCGGCTTGTTGCTTAGGTTTCATTTTGCTTATTCCCCACAGTAAAATTGACACCCAAAAAACGCCTCCGCAGTTAGCGCCGGTCACGAGACGTTTTTTAGGCTGGATTCTAATTAAAAATCCCGCTGCATCGGGGATTATGATAACATAACTTTCTAGCTAAATCGTGCCAATCTGCCTGTTTTTTGTTCCAATCCCTTTGACTGCCAGTCCACAATACTAGAACATTTTCTAACCGGCGAATGGCAACAAAACTATTACAGAGCTTTTCTGGAGAGAAGGGCCCGGCAGTGCGCCTGCGCGCGCCAGACTCATACATAAGATAAAGAACCAGATGGCTTCTTGTTTTATCTTTAATTCTTATCTTGTCTCCCTGGGGTCGGTGCAAATGCACCGAATGCCAGATGCGTTCGGAGTTACAGTGCCGCGCATATCCGGGGCAAAACCTCGGATATGCGCGGCTAAATCGCGCGGCTGGCCCCGCTATGCCCCGGGGACCGTAGCCTGGTTTTCCAGCCTCTGGCAACCCCTTTAAAAGGCCACCGCCCCCAGGAGTGCTCCTGGGGGACGGTGGCGAGTAATTTTTTGTGTGCGATATTACTCTTTAGACAGTTTGCTGCATCATTATCGGTGCATTTGCATCGGATATTCGGTGCATTTGCAGCGAAAACGGGGATTGATCGGCCTCCGGACGATCCCATTCCACCGGACAGTGGTGGTCGCGGAGTGGCAGCCATGCTCAAATGCCGCAATTTCGGTGTCTATCATCTCAGCCGTGTTATGTAAATTCCAGGTAAGGTGGCGTAGTTGATCGGCGGTTTCGGCGCCCACCTTTACCATATCCGGCAAACAGAACGTAAAACTGTCTGACCGCAAGTTGCCCCCGGCAACCGGGCTTCGCGGGTTCCAGCGGCACGCGAGACCTTGGTTATGGAGACAGACCACAATCAACGCCGCGCTATTTCCCAAATCTGTAGGATTGGCGCACGTCACTGACAGAGTGAACATAACTCGCTTCCTGCAATCTTCCTGTACTGATCTCTGGACGCAATCACCTGCTCGTTACATTATCGGTGCATTTGCATCATATATTCGGTGCATTTGCACCGTATCGTGGTTTTATGCCCACAACTCCGGATCCATGCCGTGTTCCAGTACCCACTGGTCATGGCGGATTTGTAGCTCAGCGCTGAGTTCCGCGACCTCGGTGGGGTGTAGCAATGGCAACCGCCAACGCACACTCAGCGTATAGACCTGGCGCCGGCCACTGCCACTGACAGTGATCTCGGCCAAATCATACTGCTGCAACCGGTCAAACGCACCAGGGTTGTGCCGCGCCCAAGTCGTCATGGCGGCCTGGCCCAGTGGCGTCAGCGTCATTTCTTGCGCCCCAGGGGTATCGGGATCACACTGCCGGTTGCGCCCGGTCAAGGCCTGCTTGCCGCACGGCACGAGCCGGGCCAGTTCCGGTGCGCTGTAACGCACACGCGGTGTCCAATCGTGAGGTGCGCCCTGATGGTCGGTACGCCGCACGATCTCCCACACCCGCCAGGCAATCGGCCCCAACAAGGGCGCCCAGAACAGTTGCCCGTACTCCGGCACCGGTACCCACCCGGCCACTTTCTTGGGGTCGCTCGGATCAAAGTCCGGGGCGCGCCATGCGACTTCAGTCGCCAACCACTCCGGGCGCTGGATGGGGGTAGGCTCCTGAACAACGAACTGCGCTGCCCAACCGTTGCCAGTGATGCGCTTGAGGGTGCGCTCGACGACCGGGTACAGCCGGTTGGAGAGCCACTCCACGGCATAGCCATTCTTCACCGCGATGATCAGTGTCTCACTGTCGGTATCCGTCGCCACCCAGCGCGTATCACTCAGCCACGTATGATAGGTGGCGCTGGTCATCTGCAATTGCAGTTCCCCCAGCGCCGCTTGCCACACGCGGGCGCCATCGAAGGCTTTCGTTTCCATTTTCACCACCCTATCTCCATTGCGTATTGCCCTGGCCAGAATCTCACCCAACTCGTCTAGCGTTAACTGCACGGTCACGATGAACGAGGCTTGGGCCGTCGGCCCGATTTTCAACCGGGCGTAGCGGCTGTTATACCTGCCGCGCCTGTTCCAGCCACCGCGCCCAGTGCGTGGTCGGGATTTCTACCGGCCAGTCTCCGCTGGCCGGCTGTCCCACGCTGCTCATATCTCGTCTGGATCATCTTTCGCCTCAGAGAATAGTGAGCGTACGATACCCAGAATGACGCGCCGTTCGTCATCCCCCAACAAATCGCACAGATCGGCGATTTCCAGCGTTTCGGGCTGGCGATATTCGGGCATTCCGCTAAGCTGCACCGCAAAGGTGACTAACGAAATTTTGAGGGTGCGGATCAGTTTGAGCAGGGTATCCGATCTGACGTTGGGGGTCTTGGGGTTGAGCAGCGAGTAAATTGTTTGTTCCGATAGGTAGCTGCGCCGCGCCAATTCGCCAACATCCCAGCGCCGCTGTTCCAGCTGCTCCAGTAGCCATGTAGACAAATTCCGCATGATGTATAACGACTCCTACGCTATTGATAAGATTTCCCACCATAAGTGCCATGCTTTCCAGCCTCATTCTGAAACGGACCGTAATACCGGTTGGCGGGCAACCTCGACCTGCACCAGCGCGTTCGTGGCGTCGGTCAAATCTGGCCCTGTCAGTCGCAGGGTGATCGGGCAGTCCGTACGGCGCAGGGTATACGTCCCGTCAGCGTGTACCTGCACGCCCCAGCGTCCGCACTGCACCACGTACTGGGGCGGGGGTTGCGCGGACCACGTCGCTTTATCCGGGATATTGCCAATGGGATGGTAGCCTTGCATGAGCAATGCTTCCCGGTGAGCCGCATTGTGCGGCCATATCAAGCTCCAGCCCCGGCCCCTACTGACCCGTGCCAATACTGCTACAGTGGGGCGGCGCATGATCCGGCGTTGCGCGCCATGCGACAATTCGGTGAAATCTACCTGGCTCTCAGTCATCGTTTCCCCTGTGCGTTTTCCAATGGCTGGCGGGTGTAGCGCCATTGAATGAACTCGCCGATCAATTGCTGCTCGGATGGCGGCAGCGCGGTGAGCATAGCCAGGGCCACAGCCAGCAGTTCCGGGATGGCGGTCAGATCGGGCGCCGCCGGGAGTAACCCGGCTTGCCGGAATACCATTTCGGCGGGCAGCCCGAGGGCGTGTGCCAATGCCCGGCAGACATCCGGGCCGATGCCCCGCGTGCCACTGAAGATACGGTTGAGGGTAGTGTAGCGTACTCCACTGTGCCGCGCCAGGTCGGCCAGTCGCCAACCACGCGGCTGGATTTGGGTTAATAACCAGGCTTTGAAGTCTGAGTTGGTGGTCATTGCTCGTCCTTGTTTCACAGCATTACTCTCAATCTGGATATGCCTCCAAAATCACCAGTCGCCGCGCCTGCGTGCGCCCGCATTTGCGCCATCCCGCCATTCGAAAACAGTAGCCCGGATTGGTGCTGCGAATCCGGTATGGGTTGACGCAGGTATATAACCGTGCGCCTGGCCAGCGCGTCCAGACCCGCGCCATCCCGGCGCGCAGCAAATCGCGGGACAACCGCGGCCCTGCGTTGCGGAACACGGCGCAGGTCACGCCGACCTGCCCGCGGGCATCGCGGAATTTGCGCCATACCAACAGGGCATTGCATTCCGGTGTGAGCAGCACCAGGCGGTCCCCTGGTCCGGCAAAGCGCGTAGGGCGGCGGCCGTCCCGATACTGATAGCACGAGTAATGCCGCCGGTACAACGCCAGAGCGCGCGGATCGCCAGCGCGCCCGCCAGGCCAGACCTCGTCCATCAAAACGGTAACTCCTGTTCCTGCGTCACTGCCCCACAATCCGGGCAGATGAATTGCCCGGCGGCGTTGCACCCCACCACCCAGACAAATCGGGCGCAGGTAGGGCAATATTGGCAATCAGTGCCCATTGTTTGAAAGCCGGCATCTGGTTTCCCGCCGGTGGCCATAGCTTTGAGTACCGCCAATGTCGCCTGACAGTCGCCCAGCGCCGTGTGATCCCCACCCGGCAGGCGCTGCCAGCGATAGTTGCGGTAATAGTCGCTCCACTCGCCTACCCACGCCGCGTACAGTTCCATCGCGCAATAGTGGTGCAGCGCACTCGGCCACGCTGGCGTCCACTCCCCCGGCGCGTGGCGGTCGCGGGGGTGTGCCCGCTCCACTTCCCGATCCAGGACCCCGATGTCGAAATCGGCGTGGTAAATCCACACCGGCCGATCAGTGAGCAGGGCTTGTAGCTCGGCTTCCATGTCCTGAAACCTGGGCGCAGCTGCCACCATCTCGGCGGTAATTCCGTGGATGGCCTGGGCGTCCGGGCTGATGGCGGCCCCCGGGTTGAGCCGCGTGTCCAGCAGCACCGTTCCGTCCCCGCTCAACACGGCGATCTGGACAAGGTAGCCGTCAAGGTCAGTCGTTTCGGTGTCCAGGATGACGGCTTGCGGATTCGCCAATGCCTGTTGCGCGCGCTGGGTCGCCCGCGCGCGGTCTGCCTGGCGTTGGCGGGCGCAGCATTGTGGGCAATCGGTGGGTGGATAGAAACGCCGACCCGGTATATGTCCCAGGGCATAGCCGCAGACCGGGCATTGTTGCCGCTTCAGCCGTGCTTTTGCCAGTGCGGCTAACTGCGTAGACGTGGCCGGCGACTTCGGCACGGCCTGGGCCACGTCATACAGTCGGGCAAACCTGGGTGTCCCCTGCCGGAACCACTCCACGCGCGCCACTTCCGGGCCGCCGGGCCGTAAGCCCATTTCGGCCAGTTGACGGCGCGTTTTCAGGTTTTCCGGGGCGGCGCCCCAGGTATAGATAGGTAATGCCAGGATCATTTATCTTGCCCTCTGCGGCGTCAGGTACTCCGGGTAGTTGCACAAGTCCTCTTCATGCAACGGTTGTAGTATCCATATCCGATCTTCCCATGGCCACACCGTGTAGAGACGCAAGGGTGTGACCCATTGTTCGTAAATGCCAAATGAATGACACTGTGCCGCCGCGGCGTCCGGGGTGTGAAATGCGTTTCCCGCCGACTCCCATACATGCGTTGGTTGAGATGTTGAGCGGCTCATTACGCGGTAAAGCGGATAGATGGTTTTGAGTAATTTTGCGCCAGTTTCAACCAAGCTAAACTGTAACCCATCATCCTGGCGATAGATATACACCGGGAACTGTTCGGGGTACTGCTCGAACACAGCCAGGGCTTGTATCTCGTATTGGCGCAGCGCGACCTGCTCTGCTTCTGTCCAGACGATTTCGGGGTAGCCGCACTGTTCACAGTAAATGTGAGTCAGTTCGCCAGTGGCGTGGGTATGAGTGGTCCCGATCCAGGGCCGCCCCGCGTGTACTCCTATGGCTAATCTGTGTAGGGGAACTAAGTTAGTTGCCACCAGCGGAATATGACAATAGGGGCACATCAGCCCCGCAGCGATCAAATCTGCAAATCTATCTGGAATAAATGTGTTATCCACTTCCATCGGTTCCTCCGTTGTGCGAAATCAGTCGTGTTTTTCCCCGGCGTGTTCCGCCGGCGGCTGGCGTTTGCGCCACCAGGTGGGCCAGGCAAACTCGAACATCCGTTGCCCGACCAGCTTCCGCGCGTGCAGCGCCAGGTGACAGCGTTGGCACAACGCCACCAGGTTTTCGTCCGCGTTGTTCGCCCGGTCGCCATCAATGTGATGCACTGCCAGGACATAGTACCCCACCGGGTCGTGCGGATGGCCGCATTGTTCACACCGCCAGCCCGCCGCCGTCTTGATCCGCGCCGCAATCGCTTTCCAATTGCGTGGATACAGCCAACGCTTAAAGGGCATCGCCGGCCTCGGCCCACAGGCGCGGTTGAGGGGCGTACCGTTGCGCCGCCGGCGAGAGCCACACACATTCCGGCGTGACCGTGTGACTGCTGGTGAGCGCCGGTAGACATTCGCGCCGCCAGTCGCCGTACAACTGGTCGTACTCGCCCGGCACGCCGCTGATGAGCGCCATGCCTTTGATGTCGTGAAGGAGCTGCGCTAGTTCCCGATGATCGTCCGGCGTCATTTCGCAGCGGTACGTCCCGGCGCGCTGCTTGTGCGGAAACAGATACGGCGGGTCGAGGTAGAAGCAGGTCTGCGGGCTGTCGTAGCGCACAATCGCCGTCAGCGCGTCCGTGTGCTCGATCTGGACGTGCTTGAGGCGCGCGGCGATGCGCAGGAGTTCCGCCGGCAACTCGGCCCATTCCGCCGGGTAGTAGCCGCCCCGATTCCCTGCCTTTTGCCAGATCCAATGGACATCCCGCCGTGAGGCCCCCGCGCGGGTCTGCCCGGCGCGGATCAGGAAACGGCGGGCCACTTCCAGGTCATAGTCCGGGTGGGTGGGAGCCAGCGGCTGGCGGGCGGTTTCCACCTCGCGGCGGGCGTAGGGGGTGAAGGCAACCTGCGCGGCCAACTCCGCTGGACGCTCACGCAGCACGCGGAACAGCGTCACGACCTGGTCGTCGAGGTCGTTGTACACCTCGCGGGGCGCGGGTGGATTGCGATGCAGCAACACCGCCGCGCTGCCGCCGTAGGGTTCGACGTAGCAGACGTGGCGCGGCAACATTTCCGTAATCCACGCGGCCAGACTTTTCTTACTGCCGTAGTAGCGAAAGCTCATCCTGAGTTCCTTTCCCTAACTCGCCCCCCCAGGTAGCCCAGCGCCGAGCGCCGCGGTAGCCCCCCGGTTGAGAGGAACGGCTACGCATCGGCGACCGCCGGCGCGGCCAGGGTCCGCCTTACGGCGGGGTTATTGGTCGCCATCGCGGGTAGCTCCCGCCGCTTGTCCCCGATCTAACTCGCGCTGCACATTGACTGCCAGCGGGATAGGGGCAGAGTTTTGATAGTCCTCAGCCGCGACATTGCTGCCTTGACTAACATTCCATAGCCAGCGCGCTAAATGGGTTAGCCATTCTGACTGCTGTTCGAGCACAGAAGCTAGCTGCTGGGGGTTATCCAGGTTGTTTGGGGCGGTGGCTTCGCGGCACTTTTCCGCGACCTGGTTGAGCTGCATGGCTTCGGCGATCAACACTTCGGCCAAATGGCGTTGCTGGCGCGCGGGCGCACTCACCAGCTCCGTTAAGATGCGCGCCATTTCTGGCGGCACGGTAAAGGTGATTTTTATGGGCTGTGGTTGACTGTGCATCGGTTACCTACCTCCAAAGGGGTTGCGCCGACCGCTGCTCCCCCCGGCGCTGACCTAAAAGACCGTCTGCGATTTGCAGCACAGAGGTCAGACTAGCCAACCCCAACGCTGGCAGCAGGTCTATGAGCAGCACATCTACCGGCAGCGCCACGTACTGCGTCCAGGACCAGGACAGTTTTTCGCCCCCGTCCGCTTGGAGCAAGTGGATACAGTCGTTGTCCGGGTCGCCCACGAGTTGCCAGACCTGTCCCTGACTGGTGAAACTAACGGTGTTTTCTGCGCCGTGAATGGCGCTGATAGCGGATAGATCCGCCAGCCGCCGGGTGAGTTGATCGAGATATGTTGACATCGGCTCTCCTTGTTGGTGAAAGATTAATGGGAACAACAGCCACCGGCGCGGCGCGGGCTTCACCGGCCGACATCCTGGACGGAGGACGCCAGCCAGGGCGTCGGCCGGTGAGACCAGGGCCGCGTAGTGTGCAAAGGTAATGGGCGTCATCAATGTTCTCCTGGAAAACGCGGGACTCCCCGTCAGACTAACTAAACAAGCCTTCCATATCGGCCAACATGGTGGCGACTTCATCCGGAGACACCTCCTGGGAGGTGGCGAGCGCGCCGCCGGTAAGGGCGACCGTGATGGCGTTGATGACTTTGGCCGCGCGGCTCAGGCCATCCGCGCGGCCCAGATAATCCATCACGGCCTGATGCCGACTCGGATAGAGCAACAAAGAGACATTGATGCGCTGGGGGCGTTCAGTTTTAGAAATACGCGCCATCTTGCACCTCAAAGGTCGGAAATTCTTTGACGTAAAGAATTTAGCGATAATTCTTTACGTCAAAGAATTCACGCTCATTTCCCCTGCCGCGTCTGCATCACGCCGAACTTGTACAGCCCCCGCGCCACGGCCAGCACGGGGCTATCTGGGATGACGGCCTTCTCGCGGAACTTGCGCCGCAGGTAGTCGCCCAACAAGATCGCCCCACCGCCGACGATGATCACTGCGCCAAACCGCTCCCAGGTGCTTTCCCATACCTGATTGATCAGGCCGTTGATGTCCGGCCACCACATCGGCAACAAGGTGGGCAGTTCGGTGTTGAGCGCTCCGCTGCGCAGCCGGGCGTCCATCTCGCCGCGGGAGTAGTGATTGCGGGGATTCGCCAGGGCCAACAGTCGCTGCACGCCTTCAGTCTCGCCGCGGGTGAACCGGGGGCTGGCCTTGCCCTGCTGTACGACCAACAGTTCCACGGTGCTCATACCGATGGAGATGACGCCGATTTCCTGGGCGTACAGCGGCTTGCGCGCCGGGAGGAAACTGCCGGCCTCGTCCAACAGGAAGTCGAACCACGCCCCCACCGGCTGTGAGGTCACCTGCACATCGCGCACCTCCAGGCTGTAATCCGTGTGGAGCGTACCGCCGCCAAAACTGACAACGAGATCGGCATTGTCCAGCATGGCGTCCACCATCTGGGCCTTGTGCCAGGAGCGGGCCAGCGTCAGTCCTTCTTGCGCAGCACGGGCAATGAGATCGTCCTTGCTGGCGGTTGCCGCGAAGCGTTCCAGGTGCTCGCGCGCCGCTGCACGCGCCGCGGGTGGGACGTGGCCGTTCTGCGCCGCCCACTGATGGGCGCCGGTCAGCCAACTTTTCACGCCGGGGATGATTTCCTTGCCCGCCTCGCCGGCCAACGCCTGCTGCGGCAGGCCGACCTTGAGCCGTAGTGGGGCGAGTGTACCATAGGTTTCGACATGGCGGGTAAAGGCCCCGTAGAGGATGGCCGCCATCTCCGGGCTGCCGGCGAAGCGGCCGAAGTCCAGGTTCTCCACCGGGCGGCCCCAGGCGTGCGCGCCGGGACCGGTGTAGAACGTGCCGCCGGTGAAGGTGATTTGCAGGGGCGGGGTCAGGGTTTCCAGCCCGGCGACCGCGCCCGGCGCGTCCGTCCCGTTGTGGGCGATCTGGGAGTTAAACTCCGTTGCGCCGAATGCGGTGTAGATTTTGACGGCGCCCGCGCCTTCGTCCAGGCCCACGACCTGGAACTGGGGCTGGGTGTCGGTGTTCATTGTCGGTGTCGTGACCAAATTAGCATCCATCAGTGCGTCCTCCGTTTCTGGTTGAATAACCTTACCATTTCCATTTACTGAGCGTGACCAGTGCGGCCAGCGTCAACTACACAACCTTATTCCCCAGCCAATCGCTGGGAATCACGCCTTGTTTGAGCCAGTGACGCAGCAGGCTGGGGCATATCCCACAGCGCCGCGCCCTCGACGATTGAAATCCCGATGGCCGCGTTCACGCGGTTTCCTCCGGGAGTAAGTGGGGGTGGGCGCGCCGCCGGAGCCACACGCACAGGCCGATCCCACCGAGCAACAGCCCGGCCAGGACCAGAAAGACCAGCACCGGCGAGTCGCCGGCGGCGTGGCTTACGCTCATGGTCACTACCCGCATGGGTGTTGGGGTAGGTGTGGGTTGCCAGGCGTCGGCCAGCCGATTGAGCGCGGCGGCGATGTCATCGCCGGCGGCGTTGCCCACCGCCAGGGCGAAGAAGACGCCAATCCAGGTCAGCGCCCCCATGATCCCCACCATGCGTTTCATCGCTCCGCCCCTATTCCACCACGCCGTACTGGCTGCCAGTGGCTGCGACCAGAGCCGCCCACCGCAGCACAAACCGGGCTTCGTCCGCTGTGGGGCGCAGCGCCTGCAAGGGGGCGACCAGGTCGCGGGCGGCGGCCATTATGGCTTGATACCACTTACCCCAACCCCGGTGTGGCTTCAGACGTACCATCTGGAAGCGGCGCATCGCGGCTTGAAACGCTGTGGCGTCCGTGGTCAGCGCCACGATCAAGTCCGGATCGGGGTAGTCCCGTTGCTGGTAGGCGGCCTGCACAAAGCGGCCCACCTGGCCCATTGGCTCGGCCCAGGTCACAGGGTATTGCAGAGTGTGCGCCACGAGAATCGTCACCAGGCCTGTATCCAGGTCGGCAGCCAGCGTGGTATCTGATCGGCGGGCTGGCGCCGTGTACAGCCAGGTCAACAACTCCGGGCGCGTCAGAGCTGGGACGGTGGCCGGTTGTGCTACGGCCAGCACGGCGGGGGCGGACACCTGCCAGGTCATAGTTTGGTCACCAGGACGGCCTCCCTCGCTAGACGCCGGCCTTGAAGTAATGGACTGAATCAGCGATTTCTTAGTCATGGTCTTTTCTCCTTGATCTATCCCTGATAGCGTTCTCCGTCCGCCGTGGTTGACGGCAAGGTGCGGACAAGCCGATTTAACTCATCCAGCGTCAGCTTGCCGGCAGCGGCGGGCGGGCGTAAGGCGTGCGCGGTCGTGATCCGGACCTCCGCCGTGTCGGCCGCGGCCCGCATAGTGGTGGCGACGCCGGTCTGCATAATATCCTGAGCAGTTTGTACCCCGGCGGCCAAGCCTTCCTGATGCGCCCGGCTGGTAGATGTCCCCAGAAAATATCCCAGGAAGGGGAGCAGCGCGGCCCCGACAGTCGCCAATCCCGCCCACCAGCGCAGCGTACTCAGAGTGGCCGTGAAGAGCCAGTAGACGATGCCCCCTAACAGGGCGAGCGTCAGCGCGCCGGCCAGTCCGACGCCGATGAGGATTAGGCGCTGGCGGAGTTCATCTCCGGTCGGTGCGGGCGTGGCGTAGGTTGTGACGGTTTTGTGTGGACTACCTTTCTTAGTCATTGACCCCTCCTTGCAGTGTTTGTGCCTGCCTGCCTACCCTGTCTGTGCCCCCGTCGCCCCGGAATGCCCGGAAAATTCCGCCCGTGCCGGGGCCACCCCAGGTAGGCAGGCAGGCAGGCAGTTAATGACGAGCATATTGTTCTAAATAACTAAAGAAGCCCCCTAAGATCAACACGGTCACGGCCCAGATTTCCGGGTCACGCACCTGCGCCCCCAACAGCAGTCCGCAGAAGATCGCGGCGAGGATCAGGCTCAGGCTGTGCCGGGATTCCCGAATGTTGATCGTCCTGGGGAGCACTACGGTGGCGCCCAGCGCGAGCAGCAGCCCGGACCCAAACGCCGTTACGGCTAATCCCAGCGCCAAAACGACAGTCACGGTTGCCCCCCATTGCCATTGCCCCGGCGCTTCCCACTGGCGCGCCCGCGGCGCGGTGTAGGGGTGACCCGGTCAGGATCTATCTCGGCCCATTCCCCGTCCGTCGGGGAAAATGCCGGGACTGGCTCGGTCCTGGCGGTTTCCGGCGCGGAATCTACGGCCTCCTGCTCAGGGTCTGCGGCCTCCAGGTCGGAGTCTGTGGTCGGGGCGACTACGACGATCAGCCCCAACGTTTCCAGGGTGTCTTGCAGTTCACGTCCCACCTTGAGTAACCGCGGCCCCCGCGCTCCCCCTGGACGACCCAGACCGGCGGCAACCATTGTATCTCCCAGCCGATTGCGCCCCCAGCCTTGCGTAACAGCGTGGAGCGCGTGGGCCAGTTCCGTCCCGGAGAAGGCGTAGTTGGTCATCTGGCTTTGGCCAGGCAGGGTTTGCGCCGGTTCTGGCCACTCGGCCAGTTCTGGTTCATACTGCGGTTCCTCCGCGATGTCTTCCGGATCCAGGTAGCAGATTTGCGCGCGCTGCGTGCGTTCCGGGGTGAGGATGTAGCAGTCGCCCTGCCCCGCCAACCGTTCGGCGTGGAAGTCGGAGTTGCCCATTACGACCCGACTGGCATCACCATCGGTAACGCGCAAGGCGATCCGCCCACTCAGGTTCCGCCGCATCGACGTGTCGTCGCCGAACGCGGCCATCGCGGGACTTTGGGTTGCCAGTACAAAGCTGACCCGGACGGCCCGCCCGGTGGCTAACCCCTTCCGGGCCAGTTCCCGCACGGTCGGATCCTGAAACAGCTCTTGAAATTCATCAATGACCACGACAATCCGGGGCAGCGCCCGTACCGCAGCCGCGCCCTGCGCTACGATGAGACGATTACGCCGGTCGATCTCCGCGTCTACCCAGGCCAGAGCCAGTGTGGCGCTGTCAATGTCGGTGGCCAGGGGGCCGACCAGGTGGGGTAACCTCTGTAGCACCGCCAGGCCGGCGCCGTTGCGCCCATCAATCAGGACTAACCGGGTATCTGGGTTTTCCGGAACAATCTCCCGGGGCGCGCGCCCGTGCTTTTTAGCCATTTCCGCTTCGTGGTCGCGTTCTTTTTGTTCCCGCTCCCGGCGGGTCTTCGGGGAAACCCTGCGCGACAACTGGTAGACCAACGACAGGATCGCGGTAGTCTTGCCCGACCCCGACGTGCCGCCGATCAACCAATGGGGGGTCTGGTCATCGAAAATGCCGTTGATAGTGACGCCGTTTTCGTTCTGCGCGGCGATCCAGCGTCCGTAACCCAGGGGATGCCGGCTGACGGCCCGGAGTTCAATCGCGGTATCGGCCAGGTCGGCGGGCCAATTGGCTTCCAGGCGCACGTACACTCCATCCATCCCGACGGTGGGGTCCCCGGTGAATTCCCACCGCACAATCTGGCGCGCGTTCGCGCACTCGTCGGCGCGGAGATAGTTCATGAGGGCGCCCCCCGCCACCCCGGCGTCAATCAGTAGCGCCCCGGCTCGTGGCCCGGCGATGAGGCGGACATCCCTGATTGGGTCCAATGTGACGTTCAGGGCGGCGCGAGCCAACAAGCACAGCTTTTCCCGCGCGGCGCTCAAATACATGCGACGGCGATCCTTGAGTGATTCGACGGTGTCCATAGCGCTCCTCCTCAGTTTCCCTGCACGTACCGGATACCCAACTGCGTCAATTCCTGCGGCGCACCCCGGCGTAATTCACCGGTCAACCAACCGGCGTGATGACACTGTTCCACCACCTCGCGGCCAAACAACTGGGTCAGATACCGCCAGGCCGCGCCCGGATGGGTTGCGACATAGCGCAGGCAAGCGACCTGGGTTGAGAGGCTACCATGTGGTAAGTCGGGCAGGCTTAGCGGTTGTGGTAAGGTTTCCTCGCGCTGTATCAACCGGAGCGCTCGTGTCCGGAGTTGTGCGCCAGCGGCAGTCAGGGCCAAGGTGGGTAATTCGAGCCATCCTTCCTGGCTAAGTACCAGGCGTTGCGCTGCCGAGGCACTGCCAGGATTGAGTAATACTGCCAAGTCACTGTCGCTCAGGTCGCAGTATTGACGCAGATCGAATGGCATCATGGCTAGGCCTCCCGGTGGCGGTGACCAGGGGCAGGATGTGGCCATGGGTTTCTCTCATAGCATTGCGGAGTTTTCATTAGAAGATATATTTCTTCGTCGCGATGCCGTACCGGCGGTATCCCATAGAGAGTGGTCCGCTGATGGTAGGGTCATAGGTCGAGTGTAGTCTCTATGGGCATAGGAGTGTTGTGGGGGCGCGGGTCGTCGGTAAGATTGAGGAGGTAATCACAACTGGTGTTGAGGGCCAGGGCTAATTTGGCAATTGTGATGCCTCATACTTTGAAGCGGTCGTTGTGTTCCAGGCGATAGATGTGGTGAGTGGTCAACTCGGTAGCGCGGGCAATGCGATCCACTGAGATATGCAGTTGTTGACGCAACGCGCGCAAGCGGTCGCCGCGAAAAACAATATGCGTGTGGGGATTAGGATTGGTTACATTCATTGGAAACCTCCATAGGATGAAATACAAAATAGCGCCGCGACAGACCTGCTAAGCCTGTTGCGGCGCGTCGGAATGGTTATATACTAGGTGAGGGAATAGGGGAAAATCTATGTAGGATGAGCTAACATGCCCGGACATTGAAGAGGTCGAGCGTTCAAATCGCTCTGCCCCGACACATAAAAAATGTCTGATTTTATTGTCTAAATACAATAGATCGGACATTTTTTTATTTCTCCTTCCTTAACTCTTCAATAATGAACTGCGCCAGGGCCAGCGCTTCGGCACTTAATTCCTCCTTACTGAGTTGCTGACCAGAAAGCTGCGGAATCCGCTTGGCGATCTCTTGAGTAGACAGGATGCCATCAATGTCATTAAGTTAAGGATAGACGAATGCAAATGGGATATCATGTCCTCCGTATGAGTGCTGATTCCAGGAGGATAACTATGTCCGTAGATACCCAAACCTTGTGTGCCGATTTGCTCACGACCTTGCAGAGCCGTTTGGGAAGTAGGGCGTTTATGGAGCGCCATCGCCAGTCCCCGAGCGCGTTCACGCGCCAGCGAGCGTTGCCGTTTGTGCTGGTGGTGCTGTTCCTGGTGAATCTGGTCAAACAGGCGCTCCAGGATGAACTGGACGCCTACTTCAACCTGGACCGCCACGCCGTGGTGGCAGAACGGATCGTCACGAAGAGCGCCTTCTGTCAGGCGCGTCAGAAACTGCGGGCCAGCGCCTTTGTGGAACTGAACACGGTGCAAATACCGTATTTCTATCAGCACTTTCCTTACCAGACCGGGCATGGCTGACGGTTGTTGGGAATGGATGGCTCGACGGCGGAATTACCCGTCACCGCCGATATTATCGCGCACTTCGGCCTCTGGGGCGACAAACCGTTGGCGCGGGTCTCGCAGTTGTTCGACGTGTTGAACCAACTGACGCTGGACACCTGGATCAGCCCCAAGACACGCGATGAACGGGAATGCGCGGCCCACCACCTGGCACATATCCAGCCCGGCGACCTGCTGCTCTTGGATCGGGGCTATCCGGCCTTTTGGTTGTTCGTGCTGATCCTCAGCACCGGGGCGCACTTCTGCGCCCGGATGCCCCTCGGACAATGGGGCGACCTCGGTGTTGGATAATGCCACCTATCCCCTTGCCCTTTTCAAAGAACTCTACCACCAGCGCTGGCCGGTGGAAGAAGACTACAAGGTCATCAAACTCCGCGTGGAGGTCGAGAATTGGTCGGGCAAGTCCACCCTCGCTGTCCAGCAGGACTTCTATGCCACGCTCTTCACCACCAATCTCACCGTGATCTTGACACAGCCCGCCCAAACGCAGGTCACGCAGCAGAGCCAAACGAAATGCTACGCCTATCGCGTCAACTGCGCCTATGCTTTGGCCATCTTGAAAGACACTGTTGTGTTGCTCTTGCAGCGTAGCCTAATCAGTGACCTGTTGGAAGCACTCTGGCAAGCTATGATTCACACCACCGAACCGGTACGCCCCGGGCGGAAGTTCCCCCGCCGGAAAGGGGCGCGACGCAAGCGCTTCTCAATGTGCTACAAGTCGGCCCGTTAACTTAATGACATTGATATCGGTGTAGGCGGCGAGCTCATCGTGGACGACCAGGGGCGACGAGCCAATTAAAGAAGTGATGTAACTATCAGGATGAGCGATGGCGAAATCGAAGGCTTAACCGCAACTGGAGATCAGAGTGCGGCGTATGATGACTGGCAAACAGTGCCCTTGTGGTTGCAGTATCGGGATAGAAAGTCCCTGCTCAACGATTTTCTGCTCCGCGTGCGATTAGGAGTCGCCCATGCCTGACCCCTTTTGGGAGACCCACCTGATCTACCGTGTTGTCGCCGGCAGCCGGGCGTATGGCTTGGACACGCCGGAGAGCGACACGGATACGCGCGGCGTGTGTATCCCCCCGGCGGAGATGCTGCTGGCCAGACACCGTTCGACGGTACGGTGATTATCCTATGGGTGGCACCTGCGGTGGGGTTAGAAGTCTTTCCGTTCTGGAAACGACTGGACTTGCCGTCGTTTGTAGGGCGCTACTTTTCCCAGAAGTAGCTTACCCAACCGTGGTTGACGTTCTGGAATCCCAGGTTCCGGTATAATCCCAGCGCCGCCTGATTCTCGCGATCCACCTGAAGGATCATCTTCCGGTAGTGGTTCGCCGCCAAGCGCCGCATACTCGTCCCCAACATATATCTGGCTAATCCCCGTCTCCGGTACGTGGGGATGACCCCAATGCCGCTCACATACGCCTCTTCCGCCGTCACGCCTATCGCGACAAACCCCACGATGGTCTCACCGTCAACCACCGCCAGGGAAGCGTCGGCATCCAGGGACGTCAATTGGCAGAAAAATGCCTCAAAATTCTCCCATCGTTGCGCTGCGGATTGCTGCGTGGCGAAGGCCGCATCAAAACATGGCCAGAGGGCGTCTTTGGCCATCTCGGTTAGAGGGCGAAGCATCAACGTCTCCGGAATATCCCGGAGGGCAAAATCAAACGACTGCAAGCCAGCTTCCATAGACTGCCACTCCATCCCGCGCGCCATTCCCGCCGCCTGATAGATCGTCCCACACTGCGCCGCATAGTCCTGGTACTCTGGGGTCAGATTCAGTAGCAACACTTCCATCCGCTCTCTGCCAGAGGCGGCGGCGTGCTGGATACACTGGCACACCAACTGTTGGGAGATGGTCGGGTTGGGCGGGATAACCAGGGGATGCCAACTGAGCAGGTTGGCCTGCCAGTTTCCAAGATACAATCCGGCCCATCCCAGCAGCGCGTCCGCCGCACGCGCCAACACAATGAAATCAGGACAACGCTGTTGCAGGAAGTTTTCAAGCTCTGCCGGAGTCTCCCCGTGTCTGTAAGGAATAGGCAGTAGCTGATAGGCTCGGTGCGTGAATGCCGCGAGTTCTGCAACATCAATAGAATCTTGGGAATGACTCGTGAAATTGACCATAGCTTCCTCCTCATGGAAAATAGATAACCCATTTGGCGCGTCTAGCAAACCCTCCTCCGGATCTAGGCGCCAGCACTTAGTGCGCTCCGCCCCACCGGCCAAACGATGCGCGATACAACAGGTAGTCAAAGGTGTTCCCTAGCAGGTTCGACATCTGAATCGCCCGCAGAGCCAATTCCATCGCCGCGCCGCGCTCGGCCCCATACTGAGCAAGGACCCGTTGGCGGGCTTCAGCAGCCGGCTGCCCCCGCGTCTCGGCCCAATGTTGGGCATAGAGCAACGCTGCCTGTTCCGCTGGGGGACTGCCGGCCAACTCGCCTTCCTGCAAGTCCGCGATTTCTTCTGGCGATAGCCCCTCGCTCAAGGCCTGCTGGGTATGCACATACGAACAGTATCGGCAGGCATTGACCCCCGTAACCGCCAACATCAACCGTTCCCGAAACGCGGCGCTGATTGACGTCCCACGTAGCAACACTTTCATGTGCGAGCGTTGCGCCAGGATGTTCCGCAGATCGGTCACGATTTCCGGTAAGTTACGATAAATGCGCCGTCTAAACTCCTTCATACTATCTAACTCCTCGAAGAACCGAATACCGGCGCGCTGGTCCGCCCAGGGCGCGCTGCGCCGGTCAGGCAGTTAACCGGCCTTTTTCTGCCGCCAATTTCTGGAGCAGTTCGGCGATGCAAGCGGCGCTGTCGCGGTGGCTGGTATCCATGACGATCCTGGCGCGCTGCCATGCTTGATACTCTCTGGCTTGTATTGCGGCCCAGGTGGGCAAGGTGAAGCCGGCGATGTCGCTTTCCCGCTGTGCGACGCGCGCTTGATGTTCGGATTGATCCGTACAAATAACCTCGATATTGATGAAATCGCCGCCGTTCTCGGTAGCCGCCCGTTCCCATTCCGCGCGGGTCAGTTCCCAGGGATTACAGCAATCCACGACCACATCGTTGCCGACGCCTAAATTGTCGGCCACGAGGCGCTGGGTCAGGCGATAGCCTTCGCCCCGCACCTGGAGGCTACACACTTCTTGGAGAGCATGTTCAATGGTATCCAGTCTGAAATACGCGGCTTTGAGGTGGCGGGCCACCGCCTTGGCCAGGGTGGTTTTGCCGGTCCCCGGCAGCCCGGAAAAAATGTATAGGGTAGGGGATACGAGTAAGGTAGGCATCGGGTCTCACTATGCAACTTCCCGGCAATGGGGCAGGGGGACAAAACGCGCCACGGATTGCAGGTATTCGGCATAGGCTGCGCCATACCGGGCCAACAGCCACGGTTCCTCGGCAAAAGGGACCAACGCCAGGGGGAGCACCCCCACCACCGCGGCTATCAGGGCTTGGGCTGAACTGGCCACCAAGGCCCAGCCTAGCAATCCGGCGATAAAGCCCACATACTGCGGGTTCCGCGAAAAACGATAGGGGCCTCGGCGCACCAGGGTTCCGGTATCCCCGAAACTAGCAGCCACCCCCAAAACTATCAGCGCCCACAAAGCCAGGCCACTGCCGCCTAACCACAGGGGCGCGCCCAGTAGCCAGCGCACCCACGGCGCCAGTTTCAGCGAACCCCAATCGCTCATGCCGAGCGCGATGACCCCTATGGCGGAGATGATGAACAGGCCCCACATCCCATACCCCATCCATGAGCGAGATCGAGAGGGCGGCCAAATTCTGCGCTGCGGAAAAAGGATGCTTACCATCACGGCCAGTGCGGCACACACCTCGGCGACCAGGGTGATCCAGCAAAGCGCATTCACTTTTACACCTCTTTTGCTCTGTATGCTTCCCGTCGGCGCCCACCCGCACACGAGGTCGGTAAGCGCCAGCCCTATGATTATAGGCTGGCTGGCCGGACAGGTCAATGCCCCGTGGTGGCGCGGTCGGAGACCGGCCGCAGCGGGAAGTGATATTTTTACAGACGCTTAGGTTATAATGCGTGATGCGTGAGAAGGCCATCGCGTATCACGGATCAGTTTTCAACCAAACGCCAGCTTTTGAATCAGAGGTGATTTTGTGCGCATCTTGAAACGTCTTTTTGCCTACGTACAGCCCTATTGGAAACCGCTGCTGCTCACCGCCATAGCGATGCTGCTCGCCACCGGGCTGAGCCTGCTGCCGCCGTTGTTCCAGCGGGCCATCATTGATGGCGTGCTGGCGACGGGCGACACCCGCCCGCTTTGGCCGTTGATCGCGGGGCTGGTGGGCGTTTACGCGCTCTTGCAGGCGGTCAGCATGGTGGAACAGTACGTGCGCCACGTCCTGGGCGCACGCTTCATCCTCGACCTGCGCGTGCGGCTTTACGCGCACCTGCAACGGCTGTCGCTCGCGTTCTTCGAGCAGACGTCCACCGGCGAACTGATGTCGCGGGTCACCAACGACGTCGAGGCGCTGGAGAACTTCGTCACGCACGGGGTCACGCTGACCGCGGTGGATTTGCTGCGGCTGCTGGGCGCTTCGGCGATTCTGGTGACGCTG
Source organism: Anaerolineae bacterium (assembly GCA_034429475.1). Classification (GTDB taxonomy): domain Bacteria; phylum Chloroflexota; class Anaerolineae; order B4-G1; family SLSP01; genus JAKQHY01. The sequence goes on along the minus strand of DAOUGD010000123.1, from coordinate 22,479 downwards.
GAGTGGCGGTTGGCGCTTGTCGTGCTGATTCCGGTGCCGTTTATCGCGCTCGGCTTGCGCTATTTCAACCAATACGCGCGCCCCATCTACCGGCAGGTGCGCGACCGGTTGGGCGACATCAACGCCCGGCTGGAGGACAACCTGGCGGGCATCCGCGTGACGCAGGCCTTCGTCCAGGAGGAGCCGGAACTGCGGCGCTTCAGTGACGCCAGCCAGCAGTACTATTACCAACGGGTGCGCAGCATCCGCGCGTGGAGCACCTGCTTCCCGGCGTTGCGTTTTCTGGCGCTGCTGGGGACGGCGTTGGTGTTGGGGTTCGGCGCGTGGATGGTGGCGCACGAGCAGGTCACGCTGGGGACGCTGGTGGCGTTTCTCGCCTACAGCACGTCGTTTTACGAGCCGCTGAACCGCCTGACCGAGATTGACAATATCCTCCAGCAGGCGGTCGCCGCCGGGGAGCGCATTTTCGAGTTGATGGACGAGGTGTCGGACATCCAGGATGCGCCGAATGCGGTCCCCCTGGAGTCCATTGAGGGGGACGTGGTGTTTGACGACGTGCATTTCCGCTACCAGGACGGCGAGGAAGTACTGCACGACATAGACTTCCACATCACGCCCGGCGAAGTCGTGGCCCTGGTCGGGCCGAGCGGCGCGGGCAAGACAAGCATCGCGCGCCTGCTGAGCCGCTTCTACGATCCGGTGCATGGGCGGGTGCTGGTGGATGGGCACGATTTGCGGGATGTGCAGGTCGCGTCGCTGCGCCGGCACGTCGCCGTGGTGTTGCAGGATACGTTCCTCTTCAACGCCAGCGTGCGCGAGAACCTGTGCTACGGCAAACCCGCCGCCACCGACGAAGAGATCATCGCTGCCGCCACCGCCGCCTATGCCCACGAGTTCATCGCGCAACTCCCGCAGGGCTACGCCACCGAAATCGGCGAGCGCGGCGTGAAGTTGAGCGGCGGGCAAAAGCAGCGGTTGGCCTTGGCGCGCGCCATTCTCGCCGATCCGCGCATCCTGATCCTGGATGAAGCCACGTCGTCGGTGGATGCCGAAGCGGAGTACCTGATCCAGCAGGCGCTCGACGCGGTGCTGAAGGGGCGCACGGCGCTCGTGATTGCGCACCGCCTGAGCACCATCCGCAACGCCGACAAGATCGTCGCCCTGGAAGGTGGGCGCATCCGCGAGATCGGCAGTCACCCAGAGTTGCTGGCGCGGGGTGGGTTGTATAGCCAGCTCTACCAGCGCCAACTGGAACTGACCGTGAGCGCGGGAGATTAGCGATGGAATTCTTGAGTCAACTTCAGAGGGATCTCAATCCCCTACTCCCAACTTTTCCGCAGCGCCTCAAAGGCGGCCAACATCGTCTCCCATGACATGAACTTTCCCGTCCGCAAGAACTCCACCACCAACTCACACGTTTCTTCCCGGAACAGGCCGGTCTGAATCGCAGGCCATCCTTCCCGATAGAAAATCCCCAAGCGCTCAGGCTCAAGGCGCGTCGTGCCGCCGTGCGGATCAGGACAGGCTACCACGATGCGGGAAACCCGATGGATGAGCGCGGTCCCTAAACACATCAGGCAAGGTTCCAGGGTAGTATACAGACAGACCTCATAGGGTTGTCTACTTCTGAAGGCAGCCAGCAGGTGCCCTGAATGGCGCGCCAGCAGATTATGTTCGGCGTGGGCCGTCCAACGGGCGTCGGTGAACAGCGAATTCCTGGCAGTATCCAGCAAGTCGCCGTTGAGAGTCAGGGCTGCCCCTACAGGATAGTCGCCAGCTTCCAGGGCTTGCCGCGCTTCCGCCAGGGCCAGGGTCATAAAATGCCGATCTTGTTCGGTGTAGCTGTTATTGTCCATCATCAATCTGCACTTCAAACACACAGCGATTGGAGCCTCTCAAGGCGGCTTCCTGGATGGTCACCCGCACCTTTTTCCCCAAAATTGTTTCATAGGTCTCGGTTTGCCAGCCGATGGAGCAGTCACAGTAAGCGCCGGCAATACAGCGGCCTTTCATAATGGGACAATCACAGGGTCTATTTTGGGTCACTACAGTAATCACTTTTCTGTCGGCAGAAAAGCTGATCTGCTCTCCACTATGGCGCTCCATGTGCTGGAAAAAGCCTTCCGGATCCCCGATATACCGCTGGGCCCAGCCAAGCGAACGGGCGCAGTTGCGTCCCAATTCCTGAAATATCGCACTGAGTTGCTCTTGATCAAGCAACGGAATGACTTTTTCCACAAAAGTGAGGTATTGCGATCGGGCGTGATTCCAGCGCCATTCGAGCCGTCTATTGAGGTCTTTTAACGCTTCGTTTTCGCGTTGTAGGGTCGTGATATCTTCTTGCATAGGGTGCTCCTTGAATAAAAGTGATAAGGACCATCTCAAAGTCTGATTCTGCATACGCTGTGATAAAACTTCGCTGACTTTCCCGCGCGTTCTGACCTTACTGAGTCTGAATCACGACGTTCGGGCAATGGTAGTAGTCCTCAATCCGCTGGCGGAGATGCTCACGAATTGGTTCAGGCAGACCATCATAGGCAAAGTAGCCGCACTCCAGGATCTCGTTGTCCGCCGCCAGGGAGAGACCAATACTGCGGACCATAGACCTACTTAACCAACAGGATCTGCCCTTCGCGTTCTATAGAGGTTCAGATAATGATTTTGACACTTGTCTTAGGTTTTACGCTCAACTTAGCATAACTTTGTCCAAAACTTTATCTGATTGTCTATATGAATACTGGCGCAACCACGGTGGTATTAGCGGAACTCATCGCGGGATTATCCATTGTATTTGTAGGGAGAGTCCCCACTCTCACTGATGATATAGTTTCTCCCACTCACTGCGCATGATGATCTGCTGATCAAGGATGCGATCGGTGAAGAGAATTCCTGCCAAGTGATCTATCTCGTGCTGGAAAAGCGCGGAGAAGTCCCCGACGAACTCTTGGTGAATCTGCTCCTGACGTTCATTCACGTAGGCGACTGTGATGGCCTGGTGCCGTCGGGTCTTGCCAAAGAAGGCCACATCGGCGCTAAAGCAACTGTCCCATACCTCAAAGGTTTCTGGACTGCGGTGGGTGACGGTGGGGTTAATCATCACCAACCTGTGCCCGGCGGTTTCCATATAGATGATGCTTTTGAGATACCCAATTTGCGGCCCGGCAATGGCGCGCCCGATCCCTTTTGCTTGCTGGAAATGCCGCAGCGTGTCCTGGAGATCTGCAATGTACTGCGCGACCGGATCGGTCGCGAAATCAATGGGCGCAGAGCGTTGTCTGAGCAGAGCGTTGCCAATCATCGAAATGGGCTTTGTGGTCATAGCATTCTCCTTATCCCCGGGCATACCGACTCCGGCGTCCCGAATCCCACGAGTATTGCGACGCCCATCGGGGTTTGATCAAGGCCCGTAGGGGCGATACTGTGCTTTCTCCATCTTGTACTCTTGAATGCGGGTGATCGTGGCGTCATCATAACGGACCCAGCTCGCACCCAGGAATGACCCCCAGTGATCGTCATAGTGGCACTCAAAATCCCATTCCACTGCGGCCATCTGCTGCTGTTCATCATACATTACTTTCAAGATATCCCACCGGGTTACCTGGCCCTTCCCCTTCCCAGTATGCCAATCACGGAACCAGTGTTTCACCTCGGTCAGCCCACAGTAAACTGGCCCGTAACATTCCACCACCGTAATACTTGGCGACAAGGTACTTAAGACCAACGTCACATCTTGTTGGAGCCAGCCTTGAAAATACTGTCTGATTAAGGTTTCGGCTGTATTTCTATTCATTCGCCATCAGCTTATCCACCGCCCGCCGGTCGTTCCGGTTATTTCCCAGACCCCGTCAATCTGGGTCAGAACGTAGGTTTGCCCACCGGCTCCTAGACTCGCTACATAGATACTCCCTGACACTTGTACGGAACCATCTTCCTGTGGATATATGTTCCCGAGGGTGATGATCGCCCCCCCATTGACCACACTGCCAGTCGTGGCATCCAACGCCACATCCTCAAAGGCATCCACCCATACGATCTCCGTGGGCAAGTCTTGCAGGGCCGTCGTCACTTCGGATTGGGCCGACTCCGCGAGCAAAACCGACTCACCAGATTCTCCCATTGGGCTGCCGGCTTTGTCGTCGGTATACCGGATGATGTACAGCGTGGGTGGCTGGAGCGTTCCCCCAAATGTGTCGTCCGCAACGTAGATTTGCCGGATAACGGCGGAGTAGATGCCCACCGTGTCACTTGGCTCAATTCTCTTTAGGGGTTCTTTCGTGCCGCACGCCGCCAACACCCATCCCCCGCAAAGCAATGCCAGCAGCAAATAGGCGTCCCACCGTGATTTTCGGAGAAGATTCATCAGTGATACCTCCACTTTATCAAAGAATATTCGTGCAGTTCCGACCGTTCCTGTCTTTGTCACCAGGTATCCGTATGGGTCCTCTCTTCCAAGTTGATCTCAACCTGTCTAACTCGCGGCTCTTTTTGGGGATAACCGAGGGGAATAAACGTTGCGACCTCGTAGTCGTCAGGGATATTCAATAACCTTTTGACCCCTGTTGTTCTAAAAGGAACCATTGTGACACCATATAGCCCTTCAGCCGCCATCGCGAGCAGGATATTTTCTATGACTAACCACACTGAGGCAAAATTATTCAACGCGAAGAGCGTTTTACACTCGGCGAGAGGTTTTTCCATACGAAAACACACCACCAGTAGCTCCGGGGCTGTTAGCAGCAGCCTCTCTTGGAGTGGAACTGAGTAGGAGTAGACTTCACGTTGATGGGGATTCGTGATCTGGTTCAGAGTCTCTTCCAGAAACCTCCGGTCGGGGGTACGGCTGAACGCCTCCCCCAATTCCAGAACCGCCTGGCGCTTTTGCCGGTCGTGGAGAAAGACAAAGTGCCATTCGCGCAAATGATTGTGGGTAGGAGCTTTCAATCCTGCCGCGAGCACGCGATGCAGCTTTTCCGCTTCCACCGGCTGGTCCTGGAAACTTCTCACGGAGCGGCGCCTGGCCACGACTTCATAGAAATCTTGATTAGTCACAGTCATATCCAGTCCTTTCAACACCCAGAAATATCTTTGCTAAATGGTTGACCTTACGCCGATTTCCGAATAATGAGTTCATTTCTGCCTCCTGATCCACAAAGTCGCGCGGTTTTTCTGCGACGGTTTGAGTATAAAACCGGTTGAGGCAAATGCAACCCTACAGCGGGTGACTATCGCCCTTCCAGCACATAGCCAGGGGGTTGCATTTGACCTCGGGTAGCACTGGTTAATGGTGTTCGCCTTCCCGCTTTCGGCCGAGATTCTGGAAGTGTAGGACACGCCGCCTACCGCCGAAATCATCGTCAGAGGTTGGCGCTTGTTCATTCGTTTCCTCTTTTTGAGAAGGTTGCCAGGGATGGTGACCAGTATACTTTTGCAGGCCAGCAGCAACGCGGCGACGACGCCTGGAACATCGCCGACTCCTTACCCGGCCCTTGCGGCGGCGCGGCGCTAAACGGTGAATGAGAAGGCCAGGAAACCGCTCATACGCTTAATTGTAATCCATAACACCGAAACTCCACTAGGTCGGCGCCCCAAGGCGCCCAGAGGTGCGTTGTGCCGGCTGCCAGCAGTTGGAAACCGCTGGTCTCATACAAATGACAAGCGGCACGGTTGTGATCGGTGGTATTCAAATGCACCCCAGGACAATGCTCCTGGTGCAACTGTGCCAGGTAAGCCTGGAGCAACTGCCGGCCAATGCCTTGCCCCCGCCAGTTGGCGGCCACATTGATATGGAGGTGCGCCGGGTAACGCGTCAAATCCACATGGGGTATTCCCTCCCAGAGCCCCATATTGACGAGTCCCCGCACATAGCGCCAGGTTTGCCTTCCCAAGCGATACCGCCCCCGCAGCGCGTTGCTCAGGACGACTGGCAGAATGTGGCGCACCCAGCGGCGGGCTTGCCGGCGAGAATCGCGACACCCCATCAAAAACCCCACCACATCATTAGCAGCCAGGGCCATCCAACTGGACGGCGTTTCAAAAGTCGTATAGTACCGGTAAAAAGCATCGCAGAACAAGCGCCGATCTTCCAGGAAAGTTTCGACCGGTGCCCCAAAGAACGCCGTATCGGCCGCGATGCGCAGCACGGTGTCGGTCTGCTGTGGCTGAAAAGGTTGGATGACAAATGGCGGCATACCTGATTCTACCCCGTTACTTTCGTTCATCAATCGTCATTTGTACCTCGTCGCTCATGGCTCTCCTCCGGTAACATTCTCTTTTGGTAGAACCATAGTACCTTCGGTAACATTTTACGCGAAAGAATGCGTGACGTTTGGCCGTTTTGGGGATGTGCTATATACTTGCCCCTATGCCTGCGCTGATTTTAGCCACGAAACTGTATATCCCTTCGCCTCGGCCTGGCGTTGTCTCACGCCCGCGCCTGAGCGAGCGGTTGAATGAAGGGCTGGCGCGGGGCTGTAAGCTGACGCTCATCTCCGCCGCTGCTGGTTTTGGCAAAACCACACTGGTCAGCGAATGGACCGCGGGTTGTGGCAGGCCGGTTGCCTGGGTGTCGCTGGATGAAGGGGACAGCGATCCGGCGCGTTTCCTCGCTTACCTGATCGCAGCGTTACAGACGATCAAGGCGGGAATTGGTGAAGGGTTGTTGCCCGCACTCCAATCCCCTCAACCGCTGCACGCCGAAGCGGTTTTGACTTCCTTGCTCAACGACATTGCCGTCATCTCCGATCCCTTTCTCCTCGTCCTCGATGACTACCACGCGATTGATTCTCAACCAGTTGATCGATCCCTGGTCTTTCTCGTCGAACACCAACCATCGCAGATGCACCTGGTCATCGCCACCCGTGAGGATCCACGTCTCTCGTTGGCCCGCTTGCGCGCCCGTGGCCAATTGAACGAACTGCGCGCCGCCGATCTGCGCTTCACGCCCGCTGAAGCCGCCGAGTTTCTCAACCGGGTGATGGCTCTCAACCTCTCTGCCGCAGAGATTGCGGCGTTGGAAAATCGCACTGAAGGCTGGATTGCCGGCCTGCAATTGGCTGCGATTTCTATGCAGGGCCATTCAGATACTGCCGGCTTCATCCACTCGTTCACCGGAAGCCACCGTTTCGTGCTGGATTATCTGATGGAAGAAGTCTTAACCCAACAGTCTGAAGATATTCAAGCTTTCCTGTTGCGCACATCTATCCTCGGTCGCCTGTGCGGCCCTCTGTGTGAAGCGGTTTTTCCCGATTCCCCAGGTCAAGAAACTCTGGAATACCTCGAACATGCCAACCTGTTCGTTGTGCCCCTGGACAACGCGCGGCGTTGGTACCGCTATCATCAGCTCTTTGCCGATCTGCTCCGACAACGCTTGCAGCAGGATAGCGACGTGGCCGTATTCCACGTTCGTGCCAGCCAATGGTATGAAGACAATGGACTGGGGTTTGAAGCCTTTCACCATGCCACTGCTGCCAATGATGTCGAGCGCGCCGAGCGCCTAATCACAGGAGGCCAGATTCCCCTGCACTCACGTGCCGCGGTAACCACCGTACTCGACTGGCTGGATCTGTTACCAAAGGCCTTATTGGATGCCAGACCGTGGTTGTGGGTGATGTCTGCCCTGTTGGAACTAAACGCTGGACAGACAACCGGTGTCGAAGAGAAACTTCAAGCGGCTGAAAAAGCCATACAAAATACTGATCCCGATGGCAATACCCGCGACCTGATGGGACAAATTGCCGCTCTAAGAGCTACGTTGGCGCTTGCTCGATACCAGCCAGAAGCCATAATCATCCAAGCGCGCCGAGCCTTGGAGTATCTGCACCCCGAAAACCTGCCTTTCTGCAGTAGAGCTCTCCGAACGCTGGGGTTTGCTTACCAACTTCAGGGAAATCGGACCGATGCGCGTCAGGCCTATGCCAAAGCCAGTTCTATCAGGCAGGCACCCGGGAATATCCATCTCACTGTGTCGGCTATAACCGGACTGGGCAACATACAGGAAGCGGAAAACCAACTTTACCAAGCAGCCGAAAGCTACCGCTCCTCCTTGCAACTGCTCAGTGATCAGGGACCTCCCAATGCTGATCAAGAGTATATTGGCCTTGCCCGCATATACTTCGAATGGAACGATCTGGACGCATCAGAACACTACGCTCAACAGAGTCTTGAATTGGCGCGGCAGTACGATCGCACAGTTGATAGATTCGTTAACTGTGAGGTATTTCTTGCCCGCCTGAAACTTGCCCGGGGAGACATTTCTGGCGCAGCCGACATATTGGAGAAGGTTGAGCAATCCGCGCGCCAGCAAAACTTTGTACAGAGAATACATGACATTGTTACTTTACAGGTGCGCATCTTGCTTCGCCAGGATAATCTGGCCGTAGCTGCTCAATTGGCCCGGCAGTATGAACTCCCGCTCACCCAGGCACGCGTGCTCATAGCCCAGGATGATCCTTTTACGGCGCTGGCGATGTTGGAGTCGTACCGTCAACAGATGGCAGCCCACGGTTGGGTGGATGAGCAGCTAAAGGCGATAGTTCTGCAGGCGGTCGCACTTTATGTATGTGGCGACAAGAAAAAGGCCCTAGATTTGCTTGGCGAAGCCTTGGCACTGGCGGAACCGGGGGGCTTTATCCGCCTCTTTGTGGATGAAGGCGAGCCAATGCGATTGATGATTTCTGATTTTCGCTTGGTGCTTGAGAAGCAATTGCACGGCTATGATCGTAAACGGCTCGGTTATGTGGATAAACTCCTTGCCGCGTTTGAGCCACCGCCAACCACGCCACCATCGAGAGTTGGGGATCCAAAACTCGCACTGCTTGAGCCATTGAGCCAACGCGAGTTAGAAATACTGAAGCTGATTGACCGGGGACTCTCAAACCGGGAGATCGGCGAACGGCTTTTCCTGGCCCTGGACACGGTCAAAGGGCACAACCGCAGAATCTTCGACAAACTACAGGTGCAACGCCGCACCGAAGCCATCGCCCGCGCCCGCGAGCTGGGCTTGCTGTAACGTCAAGTTTTCGTATTCCCCAACATTTTCCCTTCACTCACTCAAAAAAACAACACCTCCAACCAACACCAAAGTGTCTATACAACAACACTGGGGTGCTGGTATATTACTTGTGTCTTGAGCAAGTGACTTAGACATACACAGATCTTTCCAGGATGTGTGATGATGAATCAATTCGCTAAAGTTCTAGTAACAATGGGTAGCACGGCTTCGATTGGTTTTGGTATATGGCATTTCTTCGTTCCCCAAGCATGGAATTGGTATTCTTACATTGATGCCGAGGCGACAGAGTTAATAGTCGCTGTTCGGGCTATTAATGTGTTCTTTTCGTTATCTTTGGTGATATCAAAGCATGTCGTCGCCTAAACGGACACGAACGAATGTCAAGCAAACTCACTGCGCCGCCTGATTCAGTTCAGCCTATGGTCTACCAGATCAGGCTCAAAGGCCATCTGGATAGCCAATGGGCAGACTGGTTTGAAGATCTGACCATCACGCTGGAAGCGGACGGCGATACATTGCTAACCGGCCCGGTGATTGACCAGGCCGCATTGCATGGACTGCTTAAAAAAATACGTGACCTGGGTATGCCATTGGTTTCGATCATTCAAGTGGAACAAAAGAAAGGAGAATAATGAACACAGAAGTACATCCTGCCAAGAAAATCGACATAAAGACTTTGCTTTCAACCCTGTGGGTCATTGTCATGATCAACATGCTGAAAGCGGACATTCTTTCGCTGTTCATCCCTGGCGTGACAGATGAATTGGCGAAATTCTCAGCCAGCGCTGGCGCATCCATTCCCCAGCTGATGTTGATCGGCGCGGTGATGGGGAATCTCGCCATTGCCATGATCATCCTGTCCCGTGTGTTGAAGTACGGCATCAATCGCTGGGCCAATATCATCGTGAGCCTCGTCACCATTGCCTATATCTGGGGCGGAATGTCGTCCTATCCCCACTACATCTTCATCGCCAGCATCGAGACCCTGTGCCTGCTCCTGATCATCGGGTTTGCCTGGAAATGGCGCAACGTTGAAGCCTGATAAAACAGTTGGGCGCGGTCTGATTGAGACGGAAAGGATAGAAAAAATGATGGATAACCCACAACCTTCTTTCTGGTCAATTCTGTATCGGACTATTGTTTCTCGCACTGTCATGAATTGGTTAGCTTCTCAAAACAATAGATTGGACAAAATACCGATGACACAAAACACAATGTCGTTTGAAAATGGAGAAAACATGAAAACCCTGCAAAAATTTGGCGGTTTCGCCGCGCTGTACATGGCAATTGCTCACCTGATCGGAATCATTACTTTTATCGCCGTCCTGGACTATCTCAGCCTCACCGACCCGGCTCAAAAAGTTACCCTGAATGTCGAAAAGCAGACAGTCATCTTTTCAACCAACCTGCTCATGTACGTTTTTTTTGGCTTTGCGCTGCTCGTCCTTTCGCTGGCGTTGTATGACCGGCTGAAGTCCGGCGCGCCGGCGCTCATGCAAGTGGCAACTGCGGTTGGGATCATCTGGGCCGGTTCGCTGATTGCCAGCGGCATGGTCGCAAATGCCGGGCTGGCTATGATTGTTCCACTTTATGCTAAAGACCCGGTCCAGGCGGCGTTGACCTGGCAAGGCATTGAAGCCGTGACCAACGGGTTGGGCAATGCCAACGGCGAAATCCTCGGCGGCATCTGGACACTGTTGGTCAGTCTGTCTGCGCTGCGGTCTGGCGGGTTTCCCAAAGCCTTGAATGTCCTCGGCCTATTGGTTGGCGCGGTGGGCATCATCACGATCATCCCTGCGATGACCGATTTCACCGGCCTCTTTGGTCTGGGACAGATCGTCTGGTTTGTCTGGCTAGGGATCGCGTTGCTGCGCAGTAATCCAAGCCGGGCAGCGTAGTACCTACAACCTCTTCGACTTCAAGTTTCAACAGCAAGCAAGAGTATTGGAGAGATTGACTCTCAATCCCCTAATTTTAAAAAGTAATCCTGGAGGATGACATGAAAGCGGTTGTTTACACGAAATTTGGCCCGCCAGAGGTTCTTCGACTCCAAGAGGTGGAAAAGCCCACCCCTAAAGCGCATGAGGTGCTGATAAAAATACATGCGACAACCGTCGTAAAAGAAGACCCAGACATGAGGGCTTCCCCAGGTTTTAATGGATTCCTGAAACCCAAACATCCGATCCTGGGGCAAGAGTTGGCCGGGGTGATTGAAGCAGTTGGCAGCCGCGTGACCCACTTTCGACCAGGCGACCAGGTATTCGGCATTGACTCGTTCGGCGCGTATGCTGAATACAAATGTATGCCTGAAAATGGGGGGCTGGCTATCAAGCCAGTCAATCTGAGCTATGACGAAGCCGCCAGCATTCCGAATGGAGCCTTAACCGCACTGCCTTTTCTGAGAGATAAGGGCAAGATCCAGAGTGGACAAACCGTGCTGATCTACGGCGCTTCTGGGTCTGTTGGCATTGCAGCGGTACAACTGGCTAAATACTACGAGGCGGAGGTGACCGGAGTATGCAGTACCGCGAATTTGGAATGGGTCAAATCTTTGGGCGCCGATCAGGTGATTGATTACACCCAGGAGGATTTTACCGAAAACGGCAAGTCCTACGACATTATTTTTGACACGGTCGGCAAGCGTTCGTTTGCGGCGTGCAAAGATTCGCTGACGGATGAAGGCATCTATCTTGCGACGGTCCCTACGCCGGCAATGATGCTTCAAGCATTGTGGACTGCAAAACGCGGCGGGAAAAAGGTAAAGTTTGCGGCAACGGGTTTGAGGCCGTCAAGTGCGAAGGTCAAAGATCTGGACTTCCTCACAGAGTTGATTGAAGCGGGGAAGATAAAACCGGTCATAGATAGATGCTATCCGCTCGAACAGATCGCTGAAGCGCACCGCTATGTCGGGCAAGGACATAAAAAAGGCAACGTCGTTATCACGGTGTGAATTGCCCGCAAAAACAAGGAGATACAAAATGCTGATTCTGACGGAATTTGTAGTTTGACAGAAAGTGAGGATGATTGGGTTACAACTCAGCCAGGAGAATAGCCAGGATACCTCAACGAGAGCCTCCCAAAATCAAGGCAAAAGTCGCCCGACCGCAAAAGAGAATAACGCTGCCAATCGAACCGGAGGAGTACAATGAAATCGTGGATGATTGCCAAGCTTACCGAAACTGGCTGGACGGAATGATCGCCAAGTATCCAGAATTGTTTCCAGCAAACATCAGCGCCGGTTACGTCTTGCATGATGCGCGCAGTTCTGTCAAACTGGAAGGGGTTCGGCTGCGCCGTATTGGTCTGAAAGCGCCCGATACCGCAGGTAAAAAACAAGTCTTTACCATTGCCCCTAGTGGGATCATGCCGTACTTTTTTGGCATGACCGATGCCATCGAAAAAGCCCTGTTCCCTGCGCCGTAGACATAGCCGGAGTCGCTGCAATGAGCACTCAAAAGCCGCTGAGTAATGGACTTTAAGAAACTAATCTGCATAACTCAGGTTGCCGTCTGACGATTGAAGAAGGAGAATAAGGAAGTCCTTTTGCGCGCGGTTATGTCGCGCACGCAAAAAAAACCTTTATCGCCTATTTCCCATGTTCCCCTATTGTATGAGCAAAGGAGGGTACCTTGACTCAGCAAACATTTCCCGTGCGTTATTGGTTACGAGTAATGAGCCAGTTCATCCTGGCGTTGGGCCTCTTGACGAGCAGCGCGCCCTATGCGCCAGCGACGGGCGGGGACGCCGCAACGCGACCCGCGTCCCCGCCGCTGATCTCCGCCGGACCGCCTCAACCGATACCCACCGTTGTTCCGGCATCGCCCACCGCCATTTCCGAAGCACCCCTGGCGGACACACAGCCCGCCACTGCCGCCGACACAACCGAAAGAGTAGCCGACCGCACCGCCGACAGCGCCACCTTCGACCTGGGCGACGGACGCACCATGGTCGTGCAGGACTCACACCCGATGCACTATCAGGATGCCGACGGCGCGTGGCAGCGCATTGACCCCGCCTTTACTGCCGTCGCAAATGGCTGGGTCAACACGACCAACGCCATCAACACCGGCCTGTCGCCGCGCAGCAGTAAGGCTAACCTCACGATAAATCAATCCGGCGTGGGATGGGAACCGCGTGCATTAGAAGTTGTGAACGCCGCCGGGCAGGTCACGTCCCTGGCGACGCCGCTGCCCGACGCGGACGCGCTCACCGGCACACTCAGCGCGGACGCGCGCACTGTGACTTATGCCGGCAGTTGGAGCGACACCGCGCTGCAAGATCGGTGGGAAAGTGCCTACGGGCAGGCGGCGTACAGCCTGAAAATAGCGAAAGCCCTGACCGGGTTCGGAAGCCGGTCGGGGTTTGTGGACTTGCGCGTCACCTTGCACCTCTTCCCCGGCACACAGCTTCAGCTTAACGGCCGGCCGCTCGATCCGGCGGAGCTGCCGCTGGAAACCCGCGACGAGCTGGCCTTTGTGAACGCGCAGGGCGAGACGCTCTGGCTGCAACCCCCGTCGGCTTACGAGGAAGGCAACCCCGCCGCGCGCGTCGAGGGCAGCTACACTCTGGCCGCCGGGGCCGACGCCAGTACAGTCGAACTCGCGGCGCGCATCCCCTGCGAGTGGCTCGCCGCCGCCGACCGCCAGTATCCGGTCGTGCTCGATCCGGTGTTCCAGGTGCGCACCGGCACCGTCGTCCGGCGCGCCCGGTATCACAATGACGGGAGCTTTTGGGGCAACGACAATGTGACCACGCCGGAACTGGGGCAGTTCCTCGACGGGGTGGCGCGCATCATGGTCAAGTTCGCCCTGCCGATGATGCCGCCCAACACGGTCATCAACAATGCCTACCTGGTGCTGGCGCCGACCGACATCAACTACACCACGCGCAACTATATGACCGTAGGCGCGGCAGCCTACGCCTTGAGCAACGATACCTGGATCAGCAGCGGCTCCACGCCGCCGCAGTATGACGCCACCGCGCTCTCCGTCATCGGCGACTCGACGCTCTCCTACAGCCGGGGCGACCTGGAAAGCTTTGACTCGGTGACGTGGGACGTAACCACTCTGGCGCAGGCCTGGGCGCCGACGGCACTGAACCCAGGCGGCACCAATTACGGCGTCATCGTACGCCAGACAACCGAGTTTTGCAGCGATTGGTCGCGCCCGGATTGCGGCGGGTTCTACGTGGCCGATCAGTTCACCAAAGACGATCTGCGCGACGTCGAGGCCTTTTACACCGGGGAAACCGGCGAGTACACCCCCCCACCGCGCGGCGGTATCCGGCTGGTGGTGATCTATTCAGGGCCTACCCTGAACGAAGGGCAGTTGATCACCGGCATCGCCGGCGGCTTGAGCAATCCCCTCAGCAACGATCCCTATTTCCACGTAGATCACGAGTACCGCCTGCAAGCCCTGCCGAGTCACTGGCAGGCGGCGGTGGCGCGCGGTCTGGGCGGGACTTTCGGGCCAAACCCGCCGACGAATTACAACGACCTGTACGGTCAGAACCTGGGCGGCAGCGTGCTGCTGGACCTCTATGACACGACGGATACGGCGCAGACGATGGATCCGCCTCAAGCCGGAGGCTTGAGCTACATCCTCTTGAACGGGCGCGACGCAGCGGGACAGGAATACCGGCTGCGCGTCCCGCCCAATACCACCAGCGCCCCATCCAGCGGCTACGACATCCGCCTGGTTGGCGAAAAGGCTGACCTCTCCGTTCCTATCAACAGCAGTACCGTGATCACCTACTACTGGAACGGCGACGGCTTCGATACTCACAATCCGCTGACCCTGTGGAATATCAACTTACCCTCCGGGAGCCATGCCCGCGTGGACATTGACATTCTGGACCACAATCACCAGGATAACGGGAGAAATCCCGTTCCAGGCACCTACGACTATGCGCGCGGCTTTGCGGGGCAGTTGTACCTCTCCGGGCCGGCTTACCGGGGCGCGAGCGGCGTCTTCAGGCCGGTGAAGAGCAACGTGAACCCGACGGATACGGCCATTCCCGAAGGCAGCGTGCGGCTGACCAGCGGCACCTTCACCGCCGGGTACGTCCCCTACGCGCTGGCGCTGACCTATCTGGGACCGCAAATGACGATCTATACGTGTCTTGGCGGCGGGGAGTTCTGTTCACCCCAGGTCGCCAACCTCACGTTCACCTACCGCGTGCGCATCACGGCCTGCTCCGGCGACACGTTCCCCACGCGCAGCGGCGTTTGCCAGCAAATCAAGTGTCCTACGACCGCCTTCCCGTCTGCCGGGCGCATTGACAGAATGGGGATGCAATTGTGGAGCGAGAACGGCTGGACCGGCGGTGTGAACAACGACGGCCCTGCGCCGCTGATCGGCGATATGGGTGCCGTAGCCCCGACGGTGGTCGTCGTCGGCGGCAAGATCACCTACGACGCCAGCGCGTTCACGATTGACGCCGACAGTGAAGTGATGTTGGTCAACTGCGGCACACTGGACGTCCCCACGAACCCCATTGGCAACAACTATTTCAGCGTGTACGCCAATACCGCCATGGAAAGTCAGGAGATGTACGAGGAATCGTGGATTGAGCCGACCACCGCGCAAAGCGCCAGCACCTTCAACCCGTGGCGCACGGAGGATGTAGCCGACACGAGCGGCGGAGCGGCGCCCCACGTTTACCCGATCACGGGCCTGGTGTGGAATTCGGTCAATCTGCTGCGGCGGACGGGCAACGACCTTCACTTCACGGTGTCCTACTCGACTGATTACCGGGGATGGACGGCGTTGCAAAGCACGGTGACGCAAGTGGGCACGGACGATCCGCCGGACGTAGCCGGTACGTTGATCCTCGATTTGGGCGAGACCTTC
Source organism: Anaerolineae bacterium (assembly GCA_034429475.1). GTDB lineage: Bacteria > Chloroflexota > Anaerolineae > B4-G1 > SLSP01 > JAKQHY01. The sequence continues at coordinate 6,618 of DAOUGD010000123.1, read as the reverse complement.
AGCATGGACACAACGCCCGCCGGCGGCAAGGATCAGGCGCGCACCTTCGAGCTGGTGCGCGCCGGCGCGGCGACGATCACGCAGCCGGACAATCTGGGCGGGGCCAGCAAGCCGGTGCAGGCGGTGCTCCTGGGGATGGGACAAAAGATTCCCAGCGACCCGGCGCAAATCTGCATCAGCAATGGCAACGGGTGCGTGGACTTGCGCGCGCTCGACGACACGCCCGCCGACCGGCTCGCTCCCAAGCGCCAATGGCAGATGCCGGACGTCCACATCTCCGGCCAGCCGGGGATGGTGGTGATGAGCACGGCGGGCAACTTGCAGGTGTACAGCGTGGATCATCCGAACCGGCCGGCGGGGACACAGGACGTCGGCGGGCAGTACAGCTTCGACACCTTCGGCGCGGGCGTCACCGTGGAAATGGAACCGTGTGCGCCGGGCGAGCCAGCGGTAATGGTCATTCGCGGCGAGACGCGCATGACCATGCCCAACATCGGCGACGGCAGCAATCCCGATGGCGTCATCGCCGCCTCGTTCAAGCTGTGCCAGACCAAGCTGCGCAGCGTGAGCTTCCAGTTCCATTCGCCGGTGGGCCTCCCCATCGGGAGCAGCGGACTCTTTGTCACCGGGATGACCGGCCAGGTAGATCTGTCCCCCAACTACACCCAGATCAAGTTCACGCTGGACTTCCAGGCGGCGCAAGGCGGCGACGGCGGCCTGATGAAGGGCAGCGGCTCGGTCATGATTGACACGCGCGGCTACTTCGAGTTCTCCGGCGCGGGCAAAATCCTGGGCATCTTGAACGCCTCCGGCAAGCTGTGGGTCGCCTGGACCCCGCTCGACATCGGCTTTGAGATGAGCGTGGGCTACTCCGACTGGCTGACCGGCATGGCGCGGGCGCACATGTGGGAAGGACAGGGTTGGCAGCATCGCTATCCCTGGTTGCCCGACAACGACGAGCGGCACATCGCCGCCCAGATTGCCGCGACTATCTCTATCGAAGAAGGCGCCGCGTTCAGTTGGTGGTTCATTGACATCCCCCCGTGGGACGTGGACTTCGGCATCGAGGTGGCGTTCGGCCAGTTCTGCACGAACAGCAGTTGCACCGGCTACGAGTGGGGCGTCAAGGGCAAGTTCAGCATCGTCGGTTACGATGTGGGGCTGTACTACGGCTTCGACGACGGCTTCGACTTCATCCTCGGCAACGACGGCCACGTGCTGATCGATCAGTACGGCGGCGCGACGGCCATGCGCGCCGCAGCGGCCGGCGGCGTGTCCGTGCAACAGGCCGCCCTGGCCGTCAACGGCGTCGCCACCGAGACCTTCAACGTCAGCGCAGACGCGGAGAATCTGCTTTTCGCGCTTGGCTGGCAGGCCGGCGCGCCGCAAGTCGCCATCCTCGACCCGAACGGCGTGGACGCCGCCACCGGCGCGACGTACACGGTGGCGATCAGCGAGACGACCTACAACCGGTTGATCGGGATAAAGCTCAAGCAGCCGACGCCGGGGATGTGGCGCGCAGTCCTCAGCGACCTGACCGGGCAGGAGCACTACAAATTCGTCTACCTGGCGAATAAGGGCGCGCCCGGCACGACGACTAACCCCGGCAAATTCCTGACCCCCAGCGTGGCCGGGGACGATGCCACCGGCGTCTACACCATCACCTGGGTCGTCCCGCCCGGCGCGTCCCCCAGCGCCACGGTCAGTCTGAATTACACCCACTACTACCGGATTAACGAGGGGCTGCCTCACTGGGAAGCCACTGACAAGGTGACGGACGTGCCCATCGTCAAAAACCTGCCGTTCAACACCGGAGCCTACGTTTGGGACACCTCCTGGCTGCAAAACGGCCACTACAGCGTGCGCGCCATCGTGGATGATGGCGTCAATGACATCCCGGCCAGGCCCAGTTACCCCAAAGATTCGTGCCAGACACGCGACGAACTGCCGAGCGCGCGAGCGTTCGATACGCAGCGCTTCCCCGGCATCAGCAGCTTCAGCTCCTTTACCATGCCCTACTTCACGTCGGCCGGCCTGGTCGTCATCAGCGACACCGTCGCGCCGGCCGCGCCCGTCAGCCTGACGTTGAAAGGCGTGGATAGCGCAATTCTGGCGCGCTGGAATCCTTCGCCAGAGAAAGATGTGGCGGGATACCTGGTGCGCTGGGGTCTGGGGGGACTCTTTGGTGTGCCCTTTCAATGGCACTGGGTAGATTACGACGAGATGCGCGTGTCGGCCACGGCTGCGCCTACCGTGCGGTTAGGGGGCCTGAGCAATGATGATCCAGGGATGATTTATCGCTACGCGGTCGAGGTCAGCGCCATTGATGTCAATGACAATGTCGGCCCCACCTCGACCCGGGTCTCTGCACAGCCCACCGGCGACGCGATGTCCCAGGTGCCTTCTGCGCCGGTCGGCCCGACGTTGGGGACCATCACCTCATCCTGTACGATCTACAGACATTGCACCAGCACCGCCGCTCTGTCGTGGTCGCCGGGCGCAGGGCCGACGCCGGCCAGCTATCGTCTCGTCTACACCCGCCTGTCGCCCAGCGTGGCCGTCGCCTACACCGAAACCACCGGAACCGCATTGACCCTGGGCCTGACCACCGGCGCGACGTACAGCGTCACCGTGAGCGCGGCCAACAGCGAAGGCTGGCGCAGCGGGAACAGCGCGGGCGTCCAATTCGTGGTCACGAATGGCGTGGACGGCGACAGCGACGGCTTGCCGGACGATTGGGAAACGGCCAACACGTCCTTCTTCCACCCCACTATCCTGCCGGGCGGCGACGAGGATAACGACGGGGTGACGAACCTCCAAGAGTACCAGGCGCAAACGTCGCCCTGGCAGCAGGATGGCGACGGCGACGGCTTCAGCGACCAGGAAGAGCAGCAGGCCGGCACCGATCCGCTGGACAGTCGCAGTTTCCCGGCGCAGGTCACACAGCCGCGCCTGGAGTTGCCCGATCACCGGGTGGTCATCCGCACCAAGAAAGGCGGAAACGAACAACCGAGTTGGATGCTTTTCTATTACAACGTGGGCGGCGGCACCCTCCAGTTAGCGCTCAGCGCCGACGATGCGTGGATCACGCCGATGCTCGGCCACCTGAACCCGCCGTTCAGTGGGGACTTCGTCCGGCTGAACGTGGATACCAGCGGATTGCAGCCCGGCTTCTACTCCAGCATCGTGCGTCTGAACCCGGCGGCCGGCAGCCAGCTTATCGGCGAACCGCAGTGCATCCGCGTGGATACGTGGGTATCGCCGGCGGACGATTACATTCCCAAGTGGTATCTCTATCTGCCACTGGTGCTGAAGTAACGGCACGGCTTTTATGCAAGCCTTTTTCACCACCAGGGCGCAGGGAGCGCGGAGATTTCAGGATTTCTCCGCGTTCTCTGCGGTAAAAAGCTCCCCGACTGTGCGAGTTCTATAGCTAATAGACAAACGAGTTAAATGTGGCACAACTGGTCAATAACACGGTGGCAATCTCTGCCCATAAAAGGCCGAAAATTACGGCATTTTGCGCCTAGGGCCAGAAGTTTTCAGGTTCACGGTTGTGCCAAGTCTAAAAAGTTTCTCTATAAGTGACGCACGGCATCAGCATCGGCGACCGGGTAGACGCTTTCGCGAGGGGTGTGCAACTGAGTATAGGCGGCGCGCGTTTGAGCGTAGCGCCGTTGTTCCGCCACAAAGTCCGAGATATCCTCAATCTCGATCACCCAATCCTGCGCGTATTGCACTAAAGCTTCATCCCGTAGGCCGAGTTGGATCGCCCGCCGTTCGACCGGCGCGCCGCTCGGATCGTGGTCGGGGTCCCATTGGAGCCGCACCGCCGAATGGGCGACGGCATCTGCCCAGGCAGATTGATCGGGGTAGACCTCAGCGACGAAGCTCGAAGGCACGGCGGTGCGCAAGAGTCGCTCAAAGCCGGTACGTTGGATGCGGATGGCAAGGGTCACTTCCTGTCCGGGTTTGGTCCCCCAACCTGAACGATACATCATCCACAGGAAGTTGGTCTTGAGCCAACTCATGCGAGTGAAGCTGAATTCGCCGCCAAACGTCTGGTGCTGGACCGCGTAATGACCGATGGCGGGCCGATAGGCTTGATACACAATGATGGAATCCGTGTCGAATTGCGCCAAAATGTGGCGACCGCGCTGCGGCCAACCCTGAACTTGCGTGAGATAGGGTGCAGTTAGCAGTTTCATCGCTACTCCTGGCCCACCAGGGCGTACTGTTTTCTGTGATGGTTTGAGTATAAAACCGGTTGGATTAAATGCAATATGCGCCGGCGCCCCTGGCGACTTGGCGTGCCCCAACAGCGCGAGTATAATCCTCCCTAGCCGTAACGTACCCTACCGGGCAAACGTTCTCCTAAACTCAGTAGATCAAAAATTGGGTTCGTAGTAACCGCTTTAGCGGTCTCTGAGACGGCTGAAGCCGTTACTACCAGCCTAAAATTTGATCTACTGAAACTCAAGAATACACGCTCTCGACCATTCAGGAAAACACAATGAAGAACAAACTTAAACTCATAACGAACCTATGGCTGCTGCTCACACTGTTGTGTATCGGCTGCGTGCAAAGCCAACCTGCCTCCACGCCGACTGCGCCTCCGCCCCCTTCGTCCACCCCCTTACCGGCAGCGCCGACGGTCACCGCCACGCTGCCGGTCGAAATCGAGGCCGCCTACCAGAACCCGCAACTGCCTATTGAAGCGCGCGTCGCGGATTTGCTGGCCCGCATGACCCTGGCAGAAAAGATCGGCCAGATGACGCAAGTCGAAAAGAACAGCATCCAGAAGGACGACCTCGCCACCCAGGCGATTGGCAGCCTGCTCAGCGGCGGGGGCGGCTATCCCACCCCCAACACGCCCGCAGCCTGGGCCAGGATGGTCAACGAATTCCAGGAATACGCCTTGCGCTCGCGCCTGGGCATCCCCCTCATCTACGGGGTGGACGCCGTCCACGGTCACAACAACGTCGCCGGCGCCGTCATCTTCCCGCACAACATCGGCCTCGGCGCGGCCAACGACCCGGAGCTGATGGCGCGCATCGGCCGCGTCACCGCCGCCGAGATGGCCGCCACCGGCGTCTATTGGGACTTCGCGCCGGTGGTGGCCGTGCCCCAAGACATCCGCTGGGGGCGCACCTACGAGGGCTATAGCGAAAACACCGCCCTTGTCGCCACGCTGGGGACGGCCTACCTGCGCGGATTGCAAGGGGATAGCCTGGCCGACCCGGCGACGGTGCTGGGCACCCCCAAGCATTACGTCGGCGACGGCGGGACGGCCTGGGGCAGCGCGGCCATCGGCACCTATCACCTCGACACAGGCGTGACCGAGGTGGACGAGGCCACGCTGCGCGCCGTTCACCTCTCGCCCTATGTCGCGGCCATCGAGGCCGGCGCCCAAAGCATCATGATTTCCTATTCCAGTTGGGGTGGGAGCAAGCTGCACGGCCAGAAGTACCTGATCACGGAGGTGCTCAAGGGCGAGTTGGGCTTTGAGGGTTTCACGGTGTCGGACTGGGGCGGCATTGACCGGATCGCGCCCGATTACTATGAGGCCGTGGTGACCGCCATCAACGCCGGGGTTGACATGGCGATGGTGCCCTTCGACTACGAGCGCTACATCGCAACCGTGACCCGCGCCGTAGAGGCCGGCGACATCTCCACTGAGCGCATTGACGACGCGGTGCGGCGCATTCTCCGGGTGAAGTTCGCGCTGGGTTTGTTCGAGCAGCCCTTTGCCGCTGAGATGTTGCTGGCTGAGGTGGGCAGCCCGGCCCACCGCGCCGTAGCGCGCGAGGCTGTGGCCAAGTCGTTGGTCCTGCTCAAAAACGCGGAGGAGACGCTGCCGCTGCCCACGGATTTGCCGCGCCTCTACGTGACCGGGCAGGCGGCTGACGACATCGGCCAGCAGTGCGGCGGCTGGACCATCGAATGGCAGGGGAAGCTAGGCGACATCACGCCGGGGACGACGATCCTGCAAGCCATCCGGGCCAGCGTCGCAGCCACCACGACGGTGGACTATGACCCCACCGGCCGCTTCGAGACCGTTCAGGGCCAGGTCCCGGTGTGCATCGCCGTAGTTGGCGAGACGCCTTACGCCGAAGGTGTGGGCGACCGCGCCGACCTGGCGCTGTCTGTCAACGACGTGCGGATGCTCGAACGCCTCCGCGCGCGGTGCGACCAGCTTGTCGTCGTCCTCATCTCAGGACGCCCGCTCATCGTGACGGAGCAGATCGATTATTGGGACGCGCTGGTGGCGGCCTGGCTGCCGGGCACGGAAGGACAGGGCGTGGCCGACGGCTTGTTCGGCGCCAGCCCTTTTACCGGCAAGCTGTCCTACACCTGGCCGCGTGCAATGGATCAATTGCCCCTGTCCAACTCAACCGCCGATGGCGGCGCGCCGTTGTTCCCCTTTGGCTACGGTCTGGAACGATAAAGGAGGAGAAATGGTATACTGGCGGAAAGACAGTCCGTTCATCTTCCGGTTCTTAGAACCTATCCGAAAATTATGGCGGCGATACGACGCTACGCCAGGTCTTGGGGCTAAAGCCGTTTTCAGGAGGGTATTTTTTCGTGGGCGGGCGTAGCCCGCCCACGAAAAAATAC
>DAOUGD010000122.1:0-55858 GCA_034429475.1 Anaerolineae bacterium | reverse complement strand
GGGGCGAAGCCCCGCCACAAAAATCCCCCTTAAAAATGCCGCTTTTGCGGCAAAATAGACAGACTGACGGGCGGGACTTTTCGAAATGCGATAGCCCCGTATCTCTTGCCAGGATTGTGAGATAGGTTATGATAGAGTGTAAGGTTAAAGGAGCGTTAGGATGATCGAGCTGGAAGCATTGACCAAACACTTTGATACTATCGTGGCCGTTAACAACATCACTCTGACCGTGCAGGCGGGGGAGGTGCTGGCGTTGCTGGGGCCAAACGGCGCGGGGAAGACAACGACGGTGCGAATGTTGTCCGCCGTCCTCAAACCCACGTCTGGACACGCGCGCGTCGCCGGCTATGACGCGGCGACGCACGCCCGCACGGTGCGCGCTCACGTCGGCGTGCTGACCGAGGCGCCGGGCCTCTACACCCGGATGAGCGGGCGCGAGTACCTGGATTTCTTCGGGAACTTACGCGGGATGGGGGCAGCGCAGCGTCGGGAACGAATCAAATTCCTGGCGGATTGGTTCAAGATGACGGACGCGCTGGATCGCCGCCTGGGGGAATACTCCAAGGGTATGGCGCAGAAGATCGCCCTGATCCGCACGCTGATGCACGATCCGCCGGTGCTGCTGCTGGATGAGCCGACTTCGGCAATGGACCCGGAGAGCGCGCGGCTGGTGCGCGACGCGATCCTGCAAATGCGCGACGACGAGCGCCGGGCGATCATCCTCTGCACGCACAATTTGCCCGAAGCGGAGGAACTGGCCGACCGCATGGCGATCATTCGGCATGGGGAAATTATCGAATGTGGCGCCCCCGCCGAATTGAAGTCGCGACTGCTTGGCCCACCTCTGATGGAACTGCGCTTCGCCGCCGAGCCGCAAAACGGCCTACTTCCGCTGGTGGAGCGCACGTTGGCCGCGCAAGGCGCCGCAGTGCAGGAATCTGGCGCAGCCTGGGTGCGCTACCGGACGACGACGCCGCACGCGACCAACCCCGCGCTCTTGCAGGCGCTGGCCGACGCCAAAGCCTCTGTATTGACGTTAAGCGAAGTGACACAGAGCCTGGAAGCGGTCTACCTGCGGGTGATCAACGAAGGCGCTGTGAATTGACTACGCTATGTTCATGGGCTTTTCTCAACGGATGGAACGGATTTCAACGGAAGGCTTCTTCCGTTCCATCCTTTAGATCCGTTGCGGTCTTTTGAAGGAGCGATAATGGCGAATACACAAGAACGGGTCCAGGGATTTCCAACTTTCTGGCGGGCGGTCGCCGCTGAAGTGCGGCCGGTGTGGGTCGTTGCGTCCCGCGAGATGATTGATACGCTGCGCGATTGGCGCATCGTGCTGCCGATTGTGGTGCTGGTGTTGGGGTTCCCCTTTCTGGCGAATTTCGCGGCCAGCCGGGGTATTGCGTTTGTCAACCAATACGGCGCCAACCTCATCATGGAGCGGATGCTGCCGTTCTTGATGCTGACGGTGGGATTCTTTCCCAGTTCGTTCTCGCTGGTGATCGCTCTGGAAACCTTCATGGGCGAGAAGGAACGGCGCAGCCTGGAACCGCTGCTGGCGACGCCGCTCACCGATTTGCAACTTTACGTGGGCAAATTGCTGGCGGCGACGATTCCACCGGTGCTCGCCAGCTACCTCGGTATGGGATTTTACGTCATCCTGGTTGGAACTTCGATGGACTGGTGGCCTACCCTGTACCTGCTGTTCCTGGGCTTCGTGCTCTCGACTGCGCAGGCCCTGGTGATGGTCGCGGGCGCAATTGTCGTGTCCAGCCAATCCACCAGCGTGCGCGCGGCCAACCTGCTGGCGAGCTTCATCATCATTCCGATGGCGTTCTTGCTGCAAGCCGAAGCCAGCATGTTGCTCTTTGCCAACTACACCGCGTTGTGGGCGATTGTGGCGTTTTTGCTGGTGTTGAATGTCCTGCTCATCCGCTTGGGGCTGCGCATTTTTGATCGGGAACACCTGCTAGGGCGGGATATTGACACCCTTGATATTGCGAAATCGTGGCGGACGTTATGGCAGGCCGCGTGGCCGCAGCATGGGTTGGCGGCCTTGTATCGCCACGAGATTCCGGCGCTGCTGAAACGCCTTAGGCCGGAACTGCTGCTCACCTGCCTGGTGGTCTTGGGGGGCGGCGCCTGGATCGGCGCGTGGGGAACTCACACCTTTGCTTTGCTGCCGCAGGCGTTTGATTTTAGCGCCTTTACCGATCCGACAGCGATGGAAAAGGCAGTGGCGCAAACGGGGTTGCTGACGTCCTTTTCACCATGGGCAATCTGGTGGCACAATCTGCGCAGCCTTGCCGGTTCCGCGCTGCTGTCCGTCTTTTCGATGGGGGTGCTGGCGCTGCTGATGCTGATGGCGCCGTTGGGGATTATCTTTTATCTGACTTTCCAGGTTTCTGCCGCAGGCGTCAATCCCTGGCTATTTGTGGCCGTTTTGGTGCTGCCCCACGGCATCCTGGAGCTGCCGGCGGCTATAATTGCTACCGCTCAGGCGATGCGCATGGGGGATATTATTCTGGCGCCGCCCGAAGAAGGCGGCGGCGTGACCGGCATGGTGCGTGAGGTCGGTCACTTCCTGAAGCTGTTTGTGACCGTGGTGGCGCCTTTGCTGCTGGCGGCCGCCTGGATCGAACGGTGGATCACGCCTTACCTGGCGGCGCGCTTTTTGAGTGGTGGTTAAGCCGGGGAAAGGTTAACTTTCCCCGGCCGTAGGGTCTGCTTCGGCGCTCGCTTCGGTTGCACGGTCTGCTTCGGCGGGTGCCTCGGCCGGACGGCAGATCACATGCAGATAGGCGAAGTTGCCCATCGGCGGCAGCAACTCGGCTACTTCCACAATCCGGTACATCTCGTGGCCCAGTTTGACCAGCTTACCGATTTCCGGGGCATGGTTTTGGTTAATCATCGCGCCGGGATGCCCGCCCCCGGCAATGACGTAGCTTACTTTGTAAATCATCGCTCTGCCCCCATTTCTTGTGTCAGATTGCGGATGCGCAGCTTAAAGGCCAGATCGCGGGCGAGGTTGAACAACATCGTATAGGCCACTTCGTAGTGCGTTTGCCAGAAGGTCAGCAACGCATCCCGCCCCAACGCCAGAATCTGCGCTTCGGCTGACACGCACCGGATGGCCGCCGACCGTGGCCCGGCATCCAGCAAGGCCATTTCTCCAAAACTCTGTCCCGCCCCCAAAATGACGTAACTGGTGGCATTTTCGGACAGTTCCGACACCACCTCCACCTGCCCATCGAGCAGGACATATACTTCCGTACTCTGATCCCCCCGGTTAAGAATGACGTCCCCTTTTTGGTAAGTAGTGGCCTGTCCGACTTCGATGATGGCGGTTAGTTGTTCGGGCGTCAATCCCGTAAAAAGTTCGACCGTTTGCAATGCTGCGACTGGTATTTCCATCATATCCCTCCTTGTTGGATGTGTCGCTTTCTCCTCTCATTATATGTGAAAATGCATGGACGCAACAGCCCTTTCTCCAAAATGTGTTATACTGTCCTTCACAAGCGAATACGGTTTCGACTGCGGTGTTTGCTGGTGCAGAATGGGGAAGTTCTGCCGCCTAGCAACTTAAAGTGAGGAAGTCCGGTAAAAATCCGGCGCTGTCCCGCAACGGTTACCTTCCACCAGAAGAAGGAAAGCCCGATACTCTGCCCGGTTGATACTTGCTGAAGTTTCCCCTTCATTGGGGGGCTTTTCATCTCCGCGGAGAGATGCGGCATGTGAACGGTCTGTGTGCGTTGTGAGAAAAACGCCCGCTTTCACATGAAGCGGGCGTTTTTCTGTGTCGTTCCTATGATTCTTTACCACATTTCAGGAGGATTAGTATGACAATGAAGCGTTTTGTATTTTCTGTAGGGACCGCGCTGCTGGCGACTGTCTTGACGCTGGCCGGAACCCTGTGGCTGCTGGATGCGAGTCCGGCGACTGCGGCGCTCCCCTCGCCGGTTGCGCCGGATCACACGGAAGCGATCAGCCGCGCCGTAGCTTTCATGGCGACGCAAGTCTTTAGCGACGGGAGCCTGTCCGGCGATCCCTTTGCCAGCATCAAGGGAACTTACGCTCTGGCCGCCGTGGGCCTGCCGCAGGCGACGTTAGCGCACTCGCAGACCGACCGGACGCCGTTGGACTTCCTGCGAAGCCAGGCTGTGACGTACACGGCGGATATGACAGGTACTTATTTCCCCGGACGCCTGGGGATGTTGGCTCTCGCTGCCGTGGCCGCTGACGCCGACCCGGCTGCCTTTGGCGGGGTTGACCTGCCGGGCGCGCTCGCGTCCACCTATCACCCCTCCACCGGCGCGTACAGCACCACCGCTTTGTCTGGCTGGACGACCGGCGCGGCGAGCGCCATCAACCAGCTCTGGGCTATCCTGGGATTGGCCGCCACACAGCAGCCCGTGCCCGCGCCCGCTGTGCAATTCCTGCTGGACTTGCAGGAAGCCGATGGCGGCTGGGGCTACGGCTTTGGCGGCGATGCAGACACGACGGCTCTGGTGATCCAGGCGCTGCTCGCGTCGGGGGCGGTCACGCCGACGTATCCGGCGATCCTGGATGCGGTCGCCTTCCTCCATCAGACCCAGGACGCGGATGGCGCGTGGGGATACAGTTTTGGCGGCGTCTACTACGCCAGCGCCGATACCACCGCGTCGGTGATCCAGGCGTTGGCGGCCCTGGGCTACACCCCCGCCAATGCAACCTGGGCGACGCCCACCGGCGATCCTCACACGGCGCTTGCCGCGATGCAGGCCGCCGATGGCAGCTTCTCCGCCAACGCGCTGGGGACGGCACACGCGATTGCCGGGCTGGCGGAGGCGCCGCTGCACATCGCCGGGTATCAACAACGGGCCGATGTGGCGCTGACGTGGATGCACGCACAGCAGCTTCCCGACGGCGCGTGGGGTTTCTGGGGGACGCCGAGCGCGGGCGCGACGCTAGACGCGGTTCTGGCCTACGCCGCCGCTGGGTACGACCCCGCCACCGTCACCCCGACGGGCGGGATGCGCTCCGCGTTGGCGTACCTTGGCTCCCAGGCGTATGCTTACACCCACGACATCACCGGGACGGTACATCCGGCATCGGCGGGGAAGTTGCTGCTGGGTGTCGTGGCCTCCGGCGCCGACCCTACCGCGTTTGACGTTTATCCCACTGCACACATCTCGGCCGGTTTAAAGCTGAACTTGGTGACCGCGTTGCGGAGCACCTACCAACCCGCGACCGGCGCGTATAGTTCCACCGCCGTGAAAGACGCCTGGACCAATGGCAACGCCGGCGTCGTCAATCAATCTTGGGCGATGTTGGGCTTGGCCGCCGCGGGCGAAACGCTGCCAGAACCGGCGGTTGCTTTCCTGGTCAACCTGCAATTGAGCGACGGCAGTTGGGGCGGTGTGGACAACACCGGCGTCGCGGCGCAAGCACTGCTCGCTGCCGGTGAGCCGGCGACGGCGACTGCTATCGTCAGCGCGACGGCGTATCTCAAAGCGCAGCAGGACGCGGCCGGCGGGTGGGGCAACGCCAATTCCACCGCTTACGCGATCCAGGCGCTCCTGGCCGCCGGGCAAGACCTGTGGGGCGCGCGCTGGCAGGTGAATGGGCGCAGCCCGGTTCAAGCGTTACTGGCCTACCAGAAGCCGGACGGCCCGTTTGCCTACCAGTGGCAAGACCCTACGCCGTACTGGAATCCCACCGAGGACAACGGGATGGCAACCTGGCAGGCGATCCCCGCGCTGGTGGGGGTGAGCTACCCCTATCAGCCCGCCGCCCTGCGCCCCTTTGTGGACGTGGTGCGCGGCCTCGACCCGGACCGCTTCGTCCCTGGCCCGATCACCTATAGCCCGGCCACGCAGCAGCTCGCCTGGACTTTCGGCAGCGACCTGGATCGCAACGCCGTGGTCACAGGGACGTGGGCGGTGGAGACGACGCTGTTGGTGCCGAGCGCTCCCTTCACGTTGACGCGCACGCCCGGACGGTTCGTGGCGACGCTGCCATTGACACGGCCGGCGACTTACATCATCCACTTGTACGGCGCTGACAGCAGCGGCGTCCAGGGGGAGTCGGTGCAAACGTATCGGGTCGCACTCAATCGCCAAACCGTCTTCCTGCCGCTGGCGCTGCGGAACACTCCTTAAGCCTGTTGTTAGAACCTTTCTCAACGGATTGAGCGGATTCAACGGAGAAATCCGTTCAATCCGTTGAGAAAAAATCCGCGTTCTTTCATATCCTGATATGCATCTGGTATAATGAGAGCGGGGTGACGTGATGCAAACCAAAAAACTGTGGCGTATCGTTGCATGGGCGGAACTATTGGGCCTGCTGCTGACACTGCCAGTGTTGGCTGCGCCGGAAGAACCGCACCGGGCTGGAGTCGTGATTGATTTCGGCAGTGGGCGCGTGGACACGTATTGCGTCACCTTCACGGAGTCGTCGCTGACCGGCTACGAGTTGTTGCAGCGCACCGGCATGGCCCTTGACGTGGCAACGAGTGCCAACGGCATCGCTATCTGCCGTATTGGGGGCGCGTCCGGCGCGGGGTGTTCCCCCAGTAATTGCTTTTGCCAGTTCCCTAAGTATTGGTCCTACTGGCGTGAGTCGGGGGGCGCGTGGGGCTATTCCAACGTGGGGGCCGGCAGCGCGCAGGTGACAGACGGGATGGTGAACGGCTGGCTGTGGGGCAATGCCACGCAGCCACCTACGATGATCTCCCTCGACGCTATCTGCGCCTCGGTCGAACCGGCGCCCACGGATACACCGACGGCGACGGCCATCGCCACACCAACGACTACCCCCACGCCTTCCCCGACGGCCACCGTGCGGCCGCCACAATCTCAGGCCGCGCAAGCGACTGTGACGCCGGAGCCTTCTGCGAAATTTTGGACTGACGCCGAAACTCTGGAAGCCGGCACCTGTATGCTGGTGCATTGGGAGACGGTGGATGTGATCGAAGCGTGGTTGGATGGCGATAGCGTTGACGTCCAGGGAACCATGACGCTCTGTCCTTGCGAACCTGAAGCGTATGAACTTGAAGTAACGTACTCTGACGGCAGCACCGAAACGTTGGTGGTCAAGGTTGAGGTCGAAGGCGCGTGCGCGGAGGGTGGGTTGATGATGGATTTCACCCTGACGCCGACTTCTCAGCCATCCGTCGCCTTGACTCTTACGGCCCCACCGACGCGCACACCGGAAGGGGATAGGGGAACTCCCCCAGGCGGTTCTCCGCCGCCGGAAAAGACGCCAGAGGGGGAACGGGGCGACCTCCCTCCTGGCACTTCGCCCGCGCCGCTGGAGGGCACGCCGGGAACTTTCCTGAGCATTTTGCCAACGCCCACTCCGCCGCCTCTGCTGCCGACAGCGATGCCGCCGGAGGAAGGAGAGCCGGCAGGTGACATTCCGCAGTCCACTACAGAAACCACGTGGACGCCGGAGGCAAAGGCCACGTTGCCAGAGAGCACCGCTGCCGCGCTGCTGGCAACGCCGACGCGCCATCTGATGGATGAGCCGGACACGGAAACCGGCGTTTCGGCCTACTTCCCGGAGCCGGTGGAAGGCGCGCCGGCGGCGTCGGAGGAGACCGCCGCCGACCGGGTGTTGCAAAATTGGAGCGGCTATCTTACTTTTGGGTTGATGCTGGTGGCGCTCGGCGGCGCGCACCTGTTCATCCAACGGCGGAATGGGTAGAGCATGAAAGATCACAAGGGTATCCTTCTCAGCGCCTCGATTTACCTCATCACCAACCTCGTCGGGCTGGTGGGATTTTTCTATCCTTTTTTCTTGCCGATGTTAGTCACTGATAATGGACAGATGGCATCGCCCTGGCTGATGACGCTGCTCGTCGGCTTTTGCTTCGTCGCGCTGCTGCTGGAAGTGCAGGGGGATGCGCTTAATGCCCGGTTTGTCGCGCTGTTGGGCGTGCTGGTGGCATTGAATGCGGTATTACGGTTCATTGAAGTTGCCATTCCCGGCCCCGGCGGCTTCACTCCCATCTTCTTCTTGATCCTGACCACCGGCTACGTGTTTGGGGCGCGCTTCGGCTTCCTGATGGGCGCGCTGACCCTGCTGGTGTCCGCGTTGATCACCGGCGGCGTCGGGCCGTGGCTGCCCTACCAGATGTTCACGGCCGGTTGGGTGGGCGCGACGGCGGCTGGACTTCGCGCGCTGCGCCTGGAAGGGCGGCGGGGCGAAGTGGCGTTGTTGGCCGTTCTCGGCGCGGTGTGGGGATTGTTTTATGGGATGTTGATGAACCTGTACTTCTGGCCTTTCGCGGCGGGCCTGGGCGATCAACAGTGGACGGCGGGCTTGAGTTGGGCCGCCGGCTTCCAACGCTACTCCGCCTTTTACGTGGCGACTTCCCTCGCGTGGGACATCGCCGGCGCGCTCGGCAATGTCCTCCTCCTCAGCTTCTTTGCCGCCCCGACGCTGCGCGCGCTGCGCCGCTTCCGCCGCCGCTTTACCTTCACCTACCAATCGGAGGCGCTGTGATCCACACCACCGCCTGGTATATCTGGCTGCTGGCATCGCTGGCGTCGCTTTCGGGGACGCGTAATCCCCTGTACCTCATCGTCCTGTTGGCGGAGATGGCGCTGGTGGTGGAAGCGCTCTACACGCCCGTCGGGAACGAGCTGCGCGCGCCGGTCGCGCCAGGACGTTTCGTATTTTTCGTCGTGCCGGCGGGGGCGCTGTTGAACGTGCTGACCACGCACGTCGGTGCGACGGTGTTGCTGCGTCTACCGGAGAACATTCCTTTGTTCGGCGGCCCCCTGACGTTGGAGGGCCTGGTCTACGGCGCGATCAACGGCTTGGCGCTGGCGGCCCTCTTCACCGCGTTCGCCGTGCTGAACCTCGCCGTCCCCATTCGTGACTTGATCCGGCTGGCGCCGCGCGCCTTCTACCCGCTGGCCGTCGTTGTCTCTGTGGCCGTGACGTTCGTGCCGACGACCTTGCGCCAGGTGCAGCAGGTCCGCGAGGCGCAGGCCGTGCGCGGGCGGCGGATGCGCGGGCTGCGCGACTGGCTGCCGCTGTTCATGCCCCTGCTCATCGGCGGGCTGGAGCACGCGCTGCAACTGGCCGAAGCGCTGACCGCGCGCGGCTTTGCCAGCGCTGCCACGCCTGCCGCCGCTCCCCGCGATCAGGGCGTGCGCTTCGGTATTTTGGGCGCACTGCTGCTGCTGTTGAGCGGCGGCCTGCTGCGCCTTGCCTGGGACTTGCAGGTTTGGGGCTGGTTGTTGATGCTGGGGGGGATCGCGCTCTTTGGTTGGGCGCTCCACCGCGCGGGACGCGCCGCGCCCCATTCGACCTACCGCCGCGTCCCGTGGACGCGCGCCGACACCCTCGTGGCGCTCGGCGCCGTGCTGGCCGCGCTCCCCCTGTGGCTGCGCCCGGAGGCGGTGCGTCTCTATTCACCCTATCCCGCCCTGACGCTGCCGGTTTTTGATCCGTGGGTCGGCCTCGCTTTCCTGGGGCTGACTTTCCCCGTTTTCCACCTCTACCGGGCGCGGATGACCGCCAAAGGAGCCGCCGCATGATCGCGTTTGACCACGTTACCTACACCTACCCCGACGCGGCGCGGCCTGTCTTGCAGGATGTCACTTTTACCGTGTCGCCGGGTGAGGTGGTTCTGGTCGTCGGGCCGTCGGGCGTGGGGAAATCCACGCTGCTGCGCTGTCTCAACGGGTTAGCGCCGCACTTCAGCGGCGGGACGTTGACCGGGCAGATCACCGTGGCCGGGCTGGATCCGGTGCGCGAATCCCCACGGGGCATGAGCCGTCACGTCGGATTCGTCTTTCAGGACCCCGAAGCGCAGTTTGTGATGGATCGCGTCGAAGATGAGCTGGCCTTCGCGCTGGAAAACGCCGCCGTCCCCCTGCCGGAAATGGAGACGCGGGTGGAGACGCTGCTGCACGTGCTCGAATTGACGCCGCTGCGCGCACGGTCTTTGACGACGCTTTCCGGCGGTGAAAAGCAGTGCGTGGCGATTGCCGCCGCGTTGGCGTCGTACCCGGAAGTGTTGGCGCTGGACGAACCGACCTCGCAGCTCGATCCGCAGTCGGCCAAAGAGGTGCTGGCGGCCCTGGCGCGGCTCAACGTGGAATTGGGGTTGACCATCGTACTGGCGGAGCATCGCCTGGAGCGCGTGCTGCCCTTCGCCGACCGCTTGATCTACTTGCGTGGCCTGGATGCGCCGCCGGTGGTGGGCTATCCAGAAGAGGTGTTGTCGCACCTGGCCCTGACGCCGCCGGTAGTGACGTTGGGCAAAGCCCTGGGATGGTCGCCATTGCCGTTAAGCGTGGAAGAAGCGTTGCCGTTTGCGGAGCCGATGGTGAAGCAAGAAGGGGCGCCGCCGGTTCTGCCGCCTCATGTGGGCTTCCCTTATTTGACGACTGAGAACCTGACGGTGACTTATGATGGACAACCGGCAGTGTGCGGCGTGACTCTGGCGCTCTATCCCGGCGAAGTCGTGGCGCTGTTGGGGCGCAACGGCGCGGGCAAAACCACACTGCTCCGGGCGTTGGTGGGTCTGGTACCTCCGCAGGAGGGCAAGGTGCGGCTGGGGGTGCGTAACGTGGCGCGCCTGGATGTGGCGGACGTGTGCCGGCAGGTGGGGTATCTGCCGCAAGACCCCAACGCGCTGCTTTTTGCGGATACGGTGTTGGATGAGTTGCACGTCACACTGCGCAATCACGACCTGGCGTCGGAAGATTTGACGTTGTCGCCGGAGGCATTGCTGGCGCGATTGGGTCTGGCGGACAAAGCGCAGGCTTACCCCCGCGACTTGAGCGTGGGGGAGCGGCAGCGCGTGGCGCTGGCCGCGATCCTGGTGCCGCAGCCTGGCGCGCTCCTGCTCGATGAGCCGACGCGCGGCCTGGACTACGACGCCAAGCAGGCGCTGCTGATACTGTTGCGCGATTGGCGCAACGCCGGTATGGCGATCCTGCTGGTCACACACGACGTGGAATTGGCGGCGCAAGTCGCCGACCGGGTGCTGCTGATGGAGCAGGGGCACATCATCGCGGAGGGAACGCCGGCGGCGGTGTTGTCTGCTTCCCCTGCCTTTCGCACGCAAATGGCGCGGCTGTTTCCGGGTACGGGATGGTTGACGGTGCAAGAGGTGCTGCACAATGCTTCGTCCCCCAATGGGGACATAGTGGCGCGGGGATAGGACTGTAAAACGTGAAACGTGAGGCTCAGCCTGTAAGAACCTCTGGTCTATTCCAAAGACGGCAATGTGAGTGATTTAACAAACCGGGGCGGTGAATCCGCCCCGATTTGTTTTGTTTACTGCGCCTGCGCGAAATAGACGGGACGGAATTTGTAGCCGTAGGTGATGACGCCGTCTTCCCCCTGTGTGCGGATGCGGCGCGTGACCATCTCCACCGGCATTCCAATCTGGACTTCGTGAGGCGCCACATCGGTCAGTTGGGCAGTGAGCATCGGCCCTTCCTCCAGTTTGATCAGCGCAACGGTGTAGGGCGCGTAGGCTTCAAATCCTTCCGGCGCGCTGGATATGGTGCTGAAGGAGTAGACTTCTCCGCGGCCACTCAGCGTATAGGGCTTTTTGGCCGGCTGATGACATTCAGGGCAAATATCGCGCGGCGGAAAGATTTTGTTGCCGCAATGTTCGCAAACTTCACCTTCCAGACGATAGCGCTGCCCGCGCAGCCGCCAGTCATGTGCCACTTTGTGTTCCATAGGTTTCTCCTCTAACTGTTTTATTACTTATGATTATAGCATGGATATGCTAACGAAAGCAATGGTATTTAGGTCATCCCACACAATTCCAGATGCGTGAAACGTGAGACACACCGTGATGAGCTGACTATAACGCCACCACAGTTCACGTTTCAACGGGTCATTCATCCATAGCTTCCAAAATATGCGTGATGATGGTAGCCCCGCTGCCGCCGATGTTTTGCGCCATCCCCAGGCGCGCGTTCCCTACCTGGTTGGGGCCGGCCAATCCGCGCAATTGTAACACGCTTTCCACGATCTGATAGATGCCGGTGGCGCCCACCGGATGTCCGCGCGCCTTCAACCCGCCCATCGTACAGGTGGGCAATCGGCCTTGCAGCATAATGTCGCCATCCAGCGCCATCCGCACGCCCTGTCCCCTGGAGGCGAATCCGGCGGCCTCCAGACTCAGGGCCGCCATGATGGTGAAGGCGTCGTGCAGTTCAAAGAAGTCAATTTCCTCCGGTTTGACGTTGGCCTGTTTGTAGGCGCGCTGCGACGAGAGCACGGATGCTTCCAGGGCAAGCGGGTCCTTGCGGTCGTGAATGGCTAACGGCATCGTTGCCACCGCTGAGGCGCGAATCTTGACCGGGGCAGGGTTGAGGATGCGCGCATAGCGCGCCGGCGCAAGAACGACGGCCGCCGCCCCATCGCAGACCGGCGAAGCATCCAGCAGGCCCACCGGATCGGCGATCATCGCGCCGTGCATATACGCCTCCGGCGTAATCTTCATGTGAAACATCGCGTTGGGATTGTTCATTCCGTTGGCGTGCGCGTTGACGGCGAAATTGGCAAAATCCTGGCGCTTCCAGCCATATTCATGCATGTACCGGCGCATCAACATCGCGTTCAGCGCCACAAAAGAAATCCCCTGGCTGACCTCGTATTCGGCGTCGGCGGCCATCGCCAGCATCGCGGTGGTCTGCCGTCCCGACGTGTCAGTCATTTTCTCAACGCCCAACACCAGCGCCAGGTCAACCAGCTCACTGGCGACGGCTATGTAGCCGACGTGCAGCGCCGCGGCCCCTGACGCGCAGGCAGATTCGATGCGCAGGGCTTCGACGCCGTTCATCCCCATGAAATCCACCGCCAACGCGCCTAGGTGTGACTGACCGGTGATTTCACCGGAGAGCATGTTGCCGACATAGACGGCATCCACCTTCTCAATGTTGGCGTCGCGCAGGGCATTTGACGCAGCCTCAAACGCCAGATGGCGGACGCTCGTCGTCCAATGTTCACCCACGGGGGTTTGCCCTACTCCGATGATGGCTACATCACGCATAAAATCTCCTCAAGACTCAACGGATTGCACGGATTCAACGGAAAAGTTCTCCGTAAAAATCGGTTGAATCCGTTGATAAAATTTTCACATAGCGAGTTTGCCGCGATAGCGCGTGTACAGCGCGTAGTCAATCTCGGTGCGGCGGCGAATGTAATCGGCCACTTTGGGAGCGCGCTCCTGCTGCACCGTGATGGCGTCGGTGACTTCCCAGACGAAAGCATCCGAGCCGGCCCCAGAACCGAAGCTGGCAAGTAGGATGCGGTCGCCGGCTTGGGCGATGTCCAGCACGGCGGAGAAGCCGGTGATGGCCGCGCCCGCATAAGTGTTGCCGACGACATCACTCACCATGCCCGGCGCCAGTTGTTGTTTGGTGAATCCCAACCGGCTGCCGGCCCGCAACGGGAATTTGACGTTGGGTTGGTGAAAAATGGCATAAGCGAAATCCGGCGCTCGTAGCCCCATTTCCTCCAAAATGGCTTCGGCGGCCGATTGGATGTGGTGGAAGTAGCCTGGCTCGCCGGTGAAACGTCCCCCGTGGCGTGGGTACTGTTCGTGCGCCCGCCGCCAGAAATCGGGGGTGTCGGTGACGTAGGAAAGCGAGCCGCGACACACCGCCACGGCGGCCTCCGCCGGCCCGACGATCAGGGCTGTGCCGCCGCTGGCCGCCGTGAACTCCAATTCGTCGCCAGGGCGGCCCTGGGCGGTGTCCGCGCCAATCGCCAGGGCGTAGTCGCCCATGCCGGATCCCACCAGACCGAGCGCGGCTTGCAGTGCCTCTGTGCCAGCTTTGCAGGCAAATTGCATGTCGCCGGCCAGCAGATAGGGTGTAGCGCCCAAGGCTTCCGCCACGATGGTGGCCGACGGCTTTACCGCATAAGGGGGCGACTCACTGCCGACCCACACGGCCCGCAGCGCTTCCGGGGCGATGGCGGCGCGCGCCAGAGCATTGCGCGCCGCCTCAAGCGCAATCGTGATGGTGTCCTCATCCAGCCCGGCAACGGCCTTCTCTTTGATCGGCCCGGACTCATGCCCCCACACCCGCGCGATTTCGGCATTGGTGATGCGGTACATGGGGATGTAGGAGCCGTACCCTACAATCCCTACAGGACGTTGTGGATGCATGATGTGTCCGTCACTCACAAAAACCTCCAAAAATAGTCCAAAGTCGAAAGTCGAAAGTCAAAAACACTGTGAGAACATCACGTTTCACGTTTTACGTTTCACGACCGCAAGAGTTTCTCGGCTATGTCGGTGCGGATGACGCCCTGGGCAATCATGGCCTCGGCGACGCGGGTGATGTCGGCGCCGGTTGCGCCCGCGGCCATGGCGACTTGCCGGGCGTGCAGGCTCATGTGACCGCGCTGGATGCCTTCGGTCGCCAGGGCGCGGAGGGCGGCCAGGTTCTGCGCCAATCCCACGCTGACGACCACTTCGGCCAGTTCGCGGGCGGTTTGCACGCCCATGAGCTTCAGTGCGACGCGCGCGGTGGGATGAACCCGCGTGGCGCCTCCCACGATACCGAGCGCAAGCGGCGTCTCCAATGTGCCGACCAGCTCGCCGCGCCCGGTGCGCCGCCACGTGCTGAGGCTGGTGTAACGTCCGCTACGGGCCGCGTAAGCGTGCGCCCCTGCTTCGATGGCGCGCCAGTCGTTGCCGGTCGCCAGCACGACGGCATCCACGCCGTTCATAATGCCTTTGTTGTGGGTGGCGGCCCGGTAAGGATCGGCAGCCGCGAAAGCCGCCGCTTGCTCAATGCCCTGCGCCACATCCGCGCCGCTGAAGGCGTCAAAGGCCAGCGTATCCTCCGGGATGGCGACTTTGGCATAGGCGAGACGCTGATCCGCCAGGTTGCTCAGGATGCGCAGCAGCGCGCGTCCGCCAGAGAGGGTTTCCAACTGCGGCGCGATACGCTCGCAGGCCGTGTTGACGGCGTTGGCGCCCATCGCGTCGCGCACGTCGTAAAGTAAATGGACAATGACCATCGCGGGCGCGTCATCGAGGAGATGCACCTGCACGCCGCGCGCGCCGCCGCCCAATCCGACCAGAACCGGGTCTACCTGGTTGGCAACGGCCAGCAATTCCTCTTTGTGAGCCAGAATCTCCACTTTGCCCGCGTGCGGATCAGGGACATCCACCAATTGAATTTGCCCAATCATCACCGGGGCATCTGTAGTTGCCACAAATCCGCCGCCCGCGCGGGCCAGCTTGGCGGCCAACGACGCTCCGGCGATGACGGAGGGTTCCTCAATGACCATCGGCACCAGGACTTCCCGCTCGTTGACGATGAAATTTGTCGCAATGCCCAGAGGGAGAGTATATATCCCAATAACATTTTCCACCATAGCGTCAGCGCGTGACAACGTCAGCCCCATAGCGCCCGCAAGCGCCTGGGTTTCTTCGGCGGTCAAGGCTGCTTGCTGTGCAATATGCTCCTGCCGTTCTGCCGGGGAAAGATTGTAAAATTTTGATAGTCGGGATGTGGACGACATGCGTTCCTCTCCTGTTTCGGCTGATTAACGTGTCTATCATAGCATAAACGGCCTATCAAAATCTATCAGGTTTATTGCAAAGGCTTTCTGGGGGGGGCGTTCATTGTTCAGGGTTTTTCAGTGAACCGGAAGAGATCTTGATCTCAGAAGAATGACGATTATTCTTGCGTTATCCGGCAATTCGGTATATCCTCTTAGTACGCTTTTCGCACGACGCTTGCGCTGAAAAGACTTTCAAATCAGACAGGGTGTCCCGTGTTACGTGAACTGCACATAGAAGATTTTGCGATTATTGATGAATTGCACTTGACCTTAGAGTCCGGTTTCAATATTTTGACCGGGGAAACCGGCGCCGGCAAGTCCATCTTGATTGATGCGGTGACGTTGTTGCTCGGTGGGCGGGCCGACATGACGCTGCTGCGGACAGGGGCGGCGCGTGCGCGTGTCGAGGGATTGTTCATTTTGCCCCCGGCGCAGCAGGAATGGCTGGCATCGCTGTTGGAACGCGAGGGGCTAGAAGGTGATGCTCCCGATTCGCTGTGGTTGAGCCGGGAACTGCGCGCCAATGGGCGGGCTGTGGCGCGGGTCA
This sequence comes from Anaerolineae bacterium, assembly GCA_034429475.1. Classification (GTDB taxonomy): domain Bacteria; phylum Chloroflexota; class Anaerolineae; order B4-G1; family SLSP01; genus JAKQHY01. The sequence continues at coordinate 39,762 of DAOUGD010000122.1, read as the reverse complement.
ATGGGCGGATGGTTTCCTTGAACATCATGCGGGAGATCGCCGAGACTTTGGTAGACGTTCACGGTCAGAGTGAGCATTTGAGCCTGTTGCGCGTGGGCGAGCATCTGAACCTGTTGGATCGGTTTGCCGGGTTGGGAGAGCTGCGCACGCAGGTGGAGGGGATCGTGCGCGAAGTGCAGGTCGTCCGCCGTGAACTCGCGCACCTGCGCCAAAGTGAGCGAGAGCGAATGCAGCGGATTGATCTGCTGCGGTTCCAGGTCAGCGAGATCACCGATGCACGATTGCAGCCCCATGAGCAGAGCGAGTTAGAGGCCGAGCTGGTGCGGCTCTCCAATGCGGAGCAATTGTCTTCCCTGGCGTCGGAGTTGGTGACGCTGTTGGAAGAGGGCGCAGAAGGGGCGCCCTCCGTGTTGGATGTGTTGGGACAGGGACAGCGCGACATGGCTGCACTGGCGCGAATTGATACCAGGTTGGCTCCGCAGGCGCAGACATTGGACGAAGTGGGGTATCAATTGGAGGATGTGGCGCGCACGTTGCGGAACTACCTGGGCGATGTGGAGTTTAACCCGAAGCGGCTGGCCTGGGTGGAAGCCCGGCTGTCGCTGCTGCGGCAGTTAGAGCGCAAGTATGGCGGCAGTATTGCGGATGTCATTGTATATGGGAAAGAGGTGGCCGCCGAGTTAGAGACGTTGGAGCACAGCGACGAGCGCATCAGCGAACTGTCCGCGCAAGAAGCCGATTTGCTAGAAACATGCGCAAAGTTATGCCAGGAACTCTCTGAGAAGCGGCAGGCGGCCTCAGCGAACTTGTGCAAGGGCGTCGAGGTCGAACTCAATGACCTGCGCATGAGCGGGACGCGGTTGGGCGTGGCCTTCCGATGGCGGCAGACGGGCGACGGCCTCCCCCTAGTCCATGCCCTGCCCGCCGCCCTCACAGTGACGGATACCGGTGTAGAATCCGACGACACGCCCAGTGTGACGCGCGCCGCTTTTGACGGCACCGGCATGGATGAGGCCGAATTTCTGGTCGCGCCGAATGTGGGGGAGGGATTGAAGCCGATGACCCGCATCGCGTCCGGCGGCGAAACCGCGCGGTTGATGTTGGCGCTGAAAACCGTGCTGTCGCGGGCTGACCGCACGCCGACTCTTATTTTTGATGAAATTGACCAGGGAATTGGTGGGCGTATTGGCGCTGTCGTCGGCGCCAAACTGTGGCAGCTCACCGTGGGGGATGATATGTCAGAATCGCAGGGCCACCAGGTGTTGTGTATCACGCACCTACCCCAGTTGGCCGGGTTTGGGGACAGTCACTTCAAGGTACATAAACACATTGCGGATGGACGTACCGTCACCCAGGTGACACGCCTGGAACACGAGGCGCGGGTGGGGGAACTGTCGCAAATGCTGGGAACCCTGGGGGAAGCGGCGCATCAGGGCGCCCTGGAAATCCTGGAGCAGGCTCAGGGAATGAAGCAAGCCGTAGTAGCTATGATCTAACTTGATTCTTGCCGAATTTGCCCAATGCTAGAAGCCGTTTATAATGATTATGATTGTGACGTTTACAGAAATTGTGATCGTAGCTTTGGCTAACCTTATAGTACGATAGGTCGCTCCTGAGTATTTTCTTATTTATGATCAAGGACGGTCGGAAATGGCGCTAAAAGGCAACTTGGAAGATTTTGGCATCACGCAATTGCTGAACCTCATTAACCTGGCCCGTAAAACAGGCTCTCTTTACCTTGAAGGCGGCCCCAAAGATGCCTACCTGTGTTTTCGCGAAGGTAAGTTAATTTACGCGGCGATGGCGGGTATAGATGATAGCTTGTTGGCAATTTTGCAGCGCGCCGGGGTATTCACCGCCGAACAAGTGCGCATGATTGTTACAAATATGCCGAACAAATCGGATCAGGACATTGCCAGTGTCCTGGTGACGGGCAAGCGTTTACAACATCAGGCGGTGGCCAAGAATATCCGCGAATACGTTCTCGAGCTGGTTTATCAGATTTTCTCCTGGAATGAGGGGACCTTTAGATTTGAGCCATCGAAATTACCGGTTCAGGGCAAGATTACTACTTCAATTGCTCTTGAAAATGTGATTATGGAGGGCAGCCGGCGCCTGAAGGAATGGGAGCGTCTCCAGGATGAACTTCCCGACCTGGATGTATCGCTGAAATTTGCCGAGCGCCCTACAACTCCCCTGCGTGACATTAACCTCAGTGTTGAAGAGTGGCGTGTCATTTCCTTTATCAATCCCCGCAACACCGTGCGTCAAATTGCCCAATTCAACAACATGAACGAGGTACAAATTCGTAAAATCATTTATAGCTTGATTCAAGCGGGATTGGTTGAGGTCATCCGCCCTCAGCGCCCGGCAGGGCCAGGGGGACCAACCGCCGCGGCTGGGTCGGCCGGTCAGCCGGCTGGGGGTAAACCCGCTGTTGTAGGGCCGGAGATGCGGCCGCCTGCTGTCAAGCGGAACGTTATTCAAAAGTTAATGAATAAAATTCGGGAGTTGTAGTCTATGCAGACACTTAAGATTGTTGTCACCGGGCCTTTTAACTCTGGGAAGACAGAGTTCATTCAGAGTATCAGCGAAATTGACGTGGTTTCGACGGATCGCAAGATCACGCGTGAGTCTGAGCGGATTAAGTCACAGACGACAGTGGCGATGGACTTCGGACGAATTACCATTGATGAAGAATTAATTCTTTATTTGTTTGGCACTCCTGGGCAGAAACGGTTTGACTTTATGTGGGAAATCCTATCCGAAGGGATGCTGGGATTCGTGGTGTTAGTGGACAGCACTCGCCCGGAGACTTTCCGCGAAGCGCGCCGTATTTTGGACACTTTCCGTAGCTATTCCCCTGTTCCTTATATTGTAGGGGCCAATAAACAGGACCTGGACGACGCCTGGCCGCCGGAAGACTTGCGTATCGTGCTGCGGGTAGAATCGAGCGTTAAAGTGGTGCCGTGTGTAGCTACCGACAAAGAAAGTGTCAAGAAAGTGTTGCTCGAGCTATTGTATTCGATTATTGAATTGATGGATGAGGAGTAATCCTTTTTTAACCTAACTGCAACGGCCTGTTTTTGTTGCGAAAAGTTTGTCTGTGGTATGATTGAGTGAGACCAGGTAGGGTACGATAGCATGAGTTCCTTTGTCACAGATGGGGGGATTGTTCACTACGAAACCGTCGGGCGCGGCAAGCCGGTGGTGCTCTTGCATTGCTGGCTTGGCTCGTGGAGTTATTGGTACTCAACGATGGAATACCTGGCGGTGCGGGGTTATAAGACTTATGCATTGGACTTTTGGGGATTTGGCGATTCGGCCAAGCAAGGCTCTTTTTCCGTTTCCGAATACGTGGAAATGGTTGAGCAGTTTATGGAGCGCATGGGGTTGGATCGTGCCAGGGTGATGGGCCATTCGATGGGGGGCACCGTCTCCTTGAGCCTGACTTTGGCGCATCCACAAAGAGTCTCTAAGGTCGCGGTGGTGGGTTCGCCTATCGTCGGGTCAAGTTTGAGTTTCCTGCTGAAGGTGTCGGGGTATCGGCAAATCGCGCGACTTCTTTACACTGTTCCGGGAGTCTTGCCCACCCTCACGAAGATACTCGCGCTCTCGTATGCCAAGGATTGGCGCACCCTGTACGATATGCTGGAAAAAGACCTTTCGCGCACGACCGCCGAGTCGTTTTCCGCCAGTATTCGTGATTTGCGGCATACCGATTTGCGTCCGCGCTTAAAAGAATTTCGTGTTCCGGCGATGGGGATCTATGGCCTCAAAGATAACATTGTCCACCCTAAACAGGGTGACCTGATACTTAAGGGCGTTAAAGAGCACACCGTGCATTATTTTGAGCATTCCGGCCATTTCCCGATGTTGGATGAAACCGACCGCTTCCACACCACCATCTTAGAATTTTTGGCCGATACGTGAGTGAATCGCTGACGAACCAGGCATATCACTTCCCCAATCGCATCTCGCGTATTTTGTTGATGGCAATGTATGAGACGTTGGGGAAGAACGGCGCGAGCGCGGTGTTAAATACGGCGCGATTGCAACATCTGATTGATAACTTTCCACTTCCTAACTTTGAACCGGGTTTGACGTTTGAGGAGGCGGGCCGGCTTTTTCAAGCTCTGGAAGGCATCTATGGGGTGCGCGGGGGGCGGCGATTAAGCCAGCAGATTGGGCACATTTGTTTTAAGTACGGCATGGACGGTTTGGGCGGCGTGGCTGGGGTTGCTGATTTTGCCCTGCGCTTTTTACCGATTTCCTTGCGTGTTCACCTTGGCCTGGAAGTCTTGGCGGAAATTTTGAATCGTTATGCCGATCAGCAGATTGTCCTCGGCGAGGATGCACAATACTACTTCTTTGTGATGGAACGCTCCGGGTTGTGTTGGAATCGGCATACCGAAAGCCCGGCGTGTGCATTGATGGTGGGGTTATTGGAGGAATCGCTTTACTGGGTGACGCGCGGGCAGCATTTTTGGGTTGAAGAGACGACATGTCTGGCCTGTGGCGACCCGGTGTGTACGATGCAGATCAGTAAGGCGACGTTGGACTAAAGTGAGAGTTCTGTGCGTAAAGTTATTCTGCAAGATAAAAGAAAAATACCCCCATTTAACGAACCAGCACGCGATTTGAGTGTGCTGAATAAGCCTTTGTGGCTGTTTCAGCGGGACCTATTGGCTCAATATACCACCGAGGAACGGGAAGTAGATTCCATCAACGAAATTGAGAAAGACCGCGCCGAAACGTTGGTATACCGCGACAATCTGTATTTTGACGAGGTCTTCATCGAAGAGTTTATCACCCGTGCCAAGGCCTCCGGTAAGGCCTGCCAGGTCGCCTTCTCCCTGGATGATAAGGCCATCACGGGACAAGCCATGTATCTCCAAAGGGGTATTCGGCGGCAGGGCAACTACTTTGTTGCTGATCTCTGGTATTACCCTTACGGGATTGAGCCGGTGGTCCGCCCCTTAGTGATTGACACCGCGCCGCGCCGGATTGGGTTTTACCATGTCCCGACCCACATGTCGGATGCTTACGGCGACCTGGTTTACCATCTGCCTACCAAGCCCTTCCTTTCCATTGAGCATTGGATGCACATTTTGCACGCCAACATTGACTTCGGCATTTTCGCCATTGGCGCGCGCTATGAAAGTCGCCTGAATGGGGATGCCTTCCTGGCCTTAAAACTGCTGTGGCGGGGCATGCTGGAGCGCAAGCAGGTGTTGACCACTTCAGGTATCGTCGAGATGGGCAAAGACTGTGATATTGACCCCACCGCTGTTATTCAGGGTCCTTCTTTCATCGGTAACAACGTCAAAATTGGCCCTGGCGTCATTGTGCGTAACTGCATTATCGGGGACAACGTGACGATTGATCACGGCTGTCAGTTGATGTTGAGCGTAGTGGGAAACGGCACCTTCCTGCCGTTTCGCGCCGCGCTTTATCGCACGGTTTTGATGCCGGAGTGCATGGTGGCGCAAAACACCTGCCTCCAGATGTGCGTCGTCGGACGGGAATCCTTTATCGGCGCCGGCAACACGTTCACCGACTTCTACCTGGTGGATCGTCCGATCCGCGCACTTTTCGGCGGGCGTTTGGAAGAAACTGGCATGACGGCCATTGGCGGCGCAGTGGGTCACAACGTGCGGATTGGGTCCGGCATGATTGTGATGCCTGCACGTATGATCGAATCCGATGTCATTTTAATTCCTTCCCCTGAAAGGCGGATTATTGCGTCGAACATTTATTATGAAGACAGCGATCACCTGAAGGTTAAAAATGGCGAGCAACTTCATCCACGAAAATTCCCACGCGACTGATAAGGGGCTGAATGGATTCGTTTGCCTTTATTATTCATCCAATTGATCCGAAGCGGGATGTCGCTCGTAAATATCCTTTTTTGGGCAAAATGCTGCCGGAACCGGCCATTCACTTTTTGAGCCGTTTCTGGCCGCCGGTGCGTTTATCCCATATCACCGGTGCGCGGTCAGTGGCGACCGGAAAAGAAATTGAGGGGTGGCTCATTGCCGTCCCTTACACCACCCAGCGTATGTTGGCGCTTTCGCCGAAGGAGGTTTACCGCAAAATTATCGCTGCCGGGCACCTGGCCGAAAGTCTGGGGGCCAAGATTTTGGGATTGGGCGCCTATACGTCTGTAATCGGCGATGGGGGGCGCACCATTGCCAATGCTTTAGATATTGCCGTCACTTCTGGCGACAGTTACACGGCGGCGGTTTCTGTTTACGCCACTCAAGAGGCTGCTCGCCGGATGGGGATTGATCTGGCCCGCTCGGTGGTGGCCATTGTGGGCGCTGGAGGAGCGATCGGGCAAGCGGTATCGCAGTTGTTGGCGCCGCACATTGGGCAGATGCTGTTAATTGGCCGGCAGCGTGAGAGTTTGGAGGCGGTGGCTGACAAAGTGCGCACCATGGGCTGTGCGGATGTGGGGGTCTCTGAAGATGTTTTGAACATCTCCGCTGCCGAAGTCGTGGTCACAGTGACCAGTTCCGGCGGTAATTTGATTCAACCGGAGATGCTGCGCCGGGGAGCGGTGGTTTGTGACGTGTCGCGTCCCAGAGACGTGTCCTGGCAGGTCAGCCGGGCGCGGGATGATGTGTTGGTGATTGATGGGGGGCTGGTACGGGTTCCTGGGCAGATTGATTTTGGTTTTGATTATGGCCTGCCCCCAGATTTGACGTATGGGTGTTTAGCAGAGGCAATCACTTTAACATTTGAAGGGTTATTTGAGGATTATTCTATTGGCAAAGACCTCTCATTAGAGAAAGTGCGTCGCATTGATACATTAGCGACCCACCATGGCTTTGAATTGGCGGCTCTGCGCAGTTTTGAGAAGAAACTGGACGAGTCGCTGATCGCACAAATTAAGGCAAAAGCATATCACTAACCATACGGTTTTGTGATCGTGAGGAGGTAGAGAATGAGTGATGGTCGTATCCTGGTCGTTGAGGATGATTTCGATATTTCCAATATGCTGCAATTATATTTTAAGTCGCAAGGGTACGAAGTGTATGTGGCCCCGCGCGGCGGTGTAGCCCTGGAAATGACCCGACAGCGGATGCCCAACGTCATTGTCTTGGACATCATGTTGCCCGACATTGACGGCTACGAAGTATGTCGCCTGTTGCGCACCAATTTGCGTACCAGCCACATCCCTATCATCTTCTTGACGCAAAAAGATGAGCGCAGCGACAAAATCCACGGTCTGGAACTGGGGGCGGATGACTACATCACCAAACCCTTTGACGTGGAAGAACTCCGCTTGCGGGTGCGCAACACCATCAAGAGCGCCGAGGTCGCCGCGTTGACCAGCCCCAGTACGGGTCTGGCCAGTGGCCGTTTGATTGAGCAGCAGCTGCGGGAATTGATGCGCAAGGATGATTGGGGAATCTTGTATATCGGCATTAGCGGGTTGGATGCCTTTAGCGAGTTCTACGGCTTCGTCGCCGGCGAGGAAGTGCTGCGCTTCACGGGGATGTTACTGAACGAGATCGTCGAAGAGATGGGCACTCCCGATGACTTTATCGGTCACATTGGCGGCGATGATTTTATCGTGGTCACTCGCAAAGAACTGATTACCCCCTTGCGTGATGAAATCGTCAAACGCTTCGCTGACAGTGTTGGCACCCACTACGACTTTATGACGCGGATGCAAGGCTACCTGGTCATCCAAAATGACCAGGGCGAAGAAGTGCATGTGCCGTTAATGAGCTTGCAGGTAGGTGGGTTGTCGGCGGATAATGGGCCGTTTACTGACATTCGGGAGATTACCGAGGCGGCGGCGGAAGCGCGCCGCGCGTCGGCGCGAAAACAGTAAGCCCAGATTGCCCACAATGTGGGCAGCCTCGCGTGGGTGAGGAGTCAAGGGTGCAGCGTGTAGACGAGTTACAAACGATTGGCGAACAACTGGCCGGAACCGCCAACGCCGAAGCCGTCTGGCAGATTGCGTTGGAGGCTAGTTTGCCGTTGCTGGATGCCACTGCGGGCGCCTGGATCTGGCAGTCACCCGGCCCCCAAACCATGTCTGTCCTTGCGGCCCCGCTGTCTTCCGAGACGTGGACGGCAATGCTGGGGCAGCTAGGAGCAGTTGCTACACCGCAGCAGTCCTTTGACACGCGCTTTGGTTCGGAACCGGCGGGTGTGCTGCTGATCCCCGTTGTTGTGACGCCCTGGCAGGGTACTTTGTTCTTGTATCGCGCGCGGCAGCCTTTTGGCGCAGAGGCGTTGACATGGATGGCGGCTGTGGTGCAGTTGGCGCGTCTGGCGGTAGTGGAGAAAAGTCGCTATAACCAGATCGCGCAACAGTACGCCACATCGCAGCAGCGTTTGGAGCAACTAAAGTACGTCGTGGATGTCGCCTCAACGGTGGGAACCACGTTGGACCTGGAAGTCGTGTTGCAGGAAATTGTGCGGGCGGTGTCCCATGGGTTGCGTTGTCAGCGCACCGTCATCTTTGAGGTAGACCCTCTGACCAACACGCTCAATATGGCCGCCGCCGTGGGCATCTCCGACCGTTACTGGAAACGCTCACAGGGAATCCCACTCGTCGCCGGCGGCCGGGCGCACGCCGTGGTAGCCAAGGAACTGGTGGTTTCGGCGGACATCATGGCGGAACCGGATTCGGCGGCGATTGCGCCTATGGCCAAAGAAGAGGGCTTCCGGGCCTTTGCGGATTTACCTCTGTACCGTGGGGACAAGCCCATTGGATTACTTTCCATCCAGTTTACTGAGCCGCATCATTTTACCGAAGATGAGCTAAGTTTGCTCCGCATTATGGGGGAGCAGGCGGCGGTCGCGATTGAAAACGCGCGCCTCTATATGCAAACCGATGTGGAACTGCGCCGTCGTCTAGCGGCGCTGGAGTCCCTGCAAAGGGTGACGCGCGAAATCACTGCCACCGTGGATTTGGATTACATTTTGAGCGAAGTCCTGGCGGAGGCCGTGCGTTTCAGCGCGGCGGAAGCGGGGATGGTGCTGCGCTTTGAGGAAGGGGCGACGTCCCTGCGCACGCATCAGGGGTATACGGAAGAGTCCCTGGCCGATATTCAGGCTATCCTTCAAGAACAGCGCTTCGGCTCCTCTATGGGGGCGCTCGTCGAAAAACAGGAGTCAGTCTATCTGGCAGACGTCGCCGCGCTGCCCGATGCGGAGCTATATCCGGCGGGAGCGCGCACTTTGTTGGTGACGCCGGTCTTTTACGAGCAGCGGCTGGCCGCTACGATTCTGCTCCAAAGCAGCCGCCCACATGCCTTTACCAGGGCGACCATCGAGTTTGTGGAGGGCTTGGCGGTGCAGGCCTCCGTGGCGGTTGGCAATGCGCACCGCTATCAGGAGCAACTGCAACGCGGCGCGTTACTGCATCAGCGCGCGGAACAGATGTCCCTGCTGCTGGAAGTTAGCCGCACAATGCGTTCCGACCGTTCTCTGGAAGACATCTTGCTGGACGTGGCGTATGCAGTGCAAGAGGGCAGCGGGTTCAATGTCGTGCTGATCAGTGTGTTAGAAGGAACCTATTTGCGGCGGGTAGCCGGCGCCGGCATTCCCTTGGCTGACCTCCAGCGGATGAAGAAGGCGCGGCACACGTGGACGCAAATCAAGGCGCTCTGCCAGGAACAATTCCGCCTGGGGCAGTGTTATTACATCCCCGCCGAGTATGCCAACCTCTTGGATGGAATTGACGTTTTTATTCCCGAGGCGGAAGACGTTGGGCGACTACCCGGCGATTGGCATCCGTTGGACTCGTTTGTCATTCCCTTGCGGGGCAGCCGTGGCGATGTGGTGGGCATGATGAGCGTGGATGACCCGGTGAATGGTCGCGCCCCGACAGCGGCGACGGCCGAGGTCATCGAACTCTTTGCTACCCAGGTCTCCCTGGCGATTGAGAACAACCGCCTGGTCGAGGACTTGCGTCGGCAGGTCAATACGCTGCGCCTGTTCAACGAATTGAGCCGCTCAATTACGACAAAGTTGGACTTACCGTTGGTGCTGAACACCGTCGTGCAGGCCGTGACCAATTTGCTGGAATATGATTACGCCACCATTTATCTCCAGGATCAAGCCGGGGGGCGTTTGACGCCATTGGCTTCTTCGGGATATTCCCTGGAGTTGCTGGGCGCCCAATCCTTTCGCATCGGCGATGGATTGGTGGGCAAGGTCGCGCAGATGGGGATGCCGCTGGTCATTGACGACACGCAGGCCGACGTGCGCTTTGTGCCGGGGCCGATCCTGGTGGGGTCAACAGTGGTGGCCCCTTTGATGGTCGAAGGACGCTCCGTAGGGGTGATCTCGGCAGAGCGCAAGGCGGCCGGCGATTTTACCCCCACCGACGTGGCGATTTTGACTTCCCTGGCGGACCAGGTGGCGGTGGCGGTGGAAAATGCGCGCCTGTTCGAGGCTGTCAAGAAGTTCAGCGTTGAACTGGAAGAGCGGGTGGCCGAGCGTACCCAGGAGTTAGCCGAGGCCCTGGAAGACCTGCGGGTGCAGAGTGACCGTTCCGAGGTGCTTTACCACATCGCCTCCGAATTGGTTGCCAGCCTGGACATGGATCGGGTGCTGAGCCAGGCCCTGATGTTGTTGCAGAAAGCCGTGCGAGCCTCCAAGAGTTCGGTCATCCTGGTGGATCGGAGCACCGGTGAACTGGTCTATCGGGCGGCCATTGGGCACACCGAACCCATTCCGCCCGGTGGGCGCGTGTCGCCCTTTGCGGTGGATCGTGGGGTGGTGGGGCGCGCCCTGAAGGGAAAACGGCCCGTGATTGTTGCGGACGTTGACCCGGCCGATCTGGACACGTCTACGACGGATTCGTTGATCCACTCCTTGATGGTGGTGCCGATTTTGGGGGGAACCGGCGAGCCGTTGGGGGTCATTCTGCTGCAATCGCCGATAACCGACGCCTTCGATGAGACAGGACTACAGTTGGTAGAAGCGGCTGCGGTGCAGTTGGGCAATGCGTTAAGCAATGCGGAGCTATATCGCCTCATCCGCGAACAGGCCGAGAGTTTGGGGATGATGCTGCGCAGTCAGCAAATTGAAGCGGTTAAGAATGAGGCGATCCTGGAGGGCATTGCCGATGGCGTGATGGTGGCCGACGCCAACGGGCGCGTGATCCTGTTCAATGCGGCCTCCGAACGCATTCTCTCCATCAGCCGTACGCAGGCCTTGGGGCGTTTCCAAGATGACATCTTCGGTCTCTACGGCAGCGCAGCGCGGGACTGGCTGGCAAAAATTGAAGAATGGCGTACCAAACCCCAGAGTCACGATGCCGAGGGCTTCCTGGCGCATCGCCTCGAAGTGGGGCGCAAGATGGTGAGCGTCCATCTGTCGCCGGTGATCTCGCCGGGACTGGAATTCCTGGGCGTTGTCTCCGTGTTTCGGGACGTGACTTCCGAAGTGGCGGCAGACCGCGCCAAGAGTGAATTTGTGTCTACGGTCTCGCACGAGTTGCGCACGCCGATGACTTCTATTGTGGGGTACGTGGATTTGTTGTTGGCGGGCGTCACCGGGCCGTTGGGAGAGCTTCAGACGGATTTCTTGAAGAAGGTGAAGACGAATGCCGGCCGGTTAACCGACTTGGTCAACGATTTGCTGGATATTTCACGCATAGAGACCGGCCGGGTGGAATTGCAGCGCGTGTCTGTGGCGATTGGCTCCCTGATCGAGCAGGTGCGGGATTTGTTGCGGCCCAAAGTGGAGGATAAAGAGCAGCGGTTGCGGCTGGTGTTGCCTCCCGCCCTGCCCAAAGTCTATGGCGACCAGGCGCGTCTCATTCAGATTCTCACGAATTTGATGGGCAATGCCTATAAGTACACGCCGGTCGGCGGTGAAATCGCCGTCTACGCCTATGTGCGGAACGGCGCCATGAATGTGGCTGTGGCGGATACCGGCATCGGCATCGCCCCCGAGAACCAGAAGAAGATTTTTGACCGCTTCTACCGCATCGAGGATGATCCGGCGGTCTACGAAGTGTCGGGCACCGGCCTGGGATTGGCGATTTCGCTGTCCCTGATCCAGATGCACGGCGGCGAAATCTGGCTGGAGAGCCGATTGGGAATGGGCAGTGTCTTCACGTTTTCCATCCCGCTGGCCGAGGGCGAACCGACCGCAGATGTGGGGGAACCCCCGGTGAGTTTTGCCGAACAGAAGACGCTAGGGACCGCGCTCCTTGTGGACGAGGATGAGGAATTCACCAACGTTCTCAAAGCGGCATTGGAAGTCGAAGGGATGCAGGTGCTCACGACAACTTCGGGTGAGGTGGCTCTGCGGTTGGCCCGCCAACATTTGCCGGCCATCGTTTCCCTGGACGTCCGACTGCCGGATTTAAGCGGTTTTGAAGTCTTACAACTGCTCAAGCGCGATGCAGAAACGGCTGACATTCCGGTGGTCATCGTCTCGGCGGTCCCGGAAAAAGAGCAGGGACTGAGCCTGGGCGCTTTGGATTATTTGACGAAGCCGTTGCATACCAAGCAGTTCGTGATGCTGGTGCGGCGCGTATTGGAGAAGCGCGGGCCGGTTTTGGTGGTGGATGACGATCGGGCAACGTTGGATACGCTGCGTTCCGCCCTGCAACTCCAGGGGATTGGGGTGCGCACGGCGCGCTCCGGAGATGCAGCTCTGAAATTGTTAGAGGCTATGCGGCCGGCGTTGGTATTGGTGGATTTCGCATTACCTGATATAAATGACCGTAGTGTGTTAGAAACGCTCAAACAAACCCCCCAGATGGCGCACGTTCCCACTATGGTGATAGCAGAGAGCGCCGAGGAAGTTGCTCCGCAGCGGGCAGCGTTGGAGGAGTTGGGCGTGGCGCATTTTTTGACTAAGCCCCTCGCTCTGGAGGGATTGGCGCGTGATATTTCTGGTTTGATCAATGGGAACGGGGCGCGTAAGCTTAACCGTACACAGGAGTAACGATAATGGTCAAAATTCTGGTGGCTGAAGACGAACGTGACATACGTGAACTGATTGCTTTTACCCTGCGCTTCGCCAATTTCGAGGTGGAGTTGGCGAAAAATGGCGCAGAAGCCGTGGAAAAAGCACCGGTGGTTCTCCCGGATTTGATTCTGATGGACGTGCGCATGCCCTTAATGACGGGATACGAAGCCTGTGAGGTTTTGAAGCAGAACGTCAAGACCAAAAACATCCCGGTGATTTTCCTCTCGGCCAAGGGTCAAGAGAGCGAAATTCAGGAGGGGTTGGAAGTGGGAGCGACGGACTATATTCTCAAACCCTTTGCTCCTGACGAGTTAACGTCGCAGGTAAAGCGTATCCTCAAAGAAATGGGTAAAGTTTGATGGGGGAGGGGAGTCTAGCCTATGAGTGCTATTATCCTCGAAAGTAGCCTGGTGCATTACGAAGCGCTGGGGCGCGGCAAACCGTTGTTGTTCCTTCACGACTGGTTAGGCTCGTGGCGCTATTGGGTTCCGACCATGGTGGACATGTCCTCGTCTTATCGCGCGTACGCGCTGGATTTTTGGGGATTCGGGGATTCGGATAAGGTGGCCGGACGCTACAGTATCGCCGGATATGTGAACCAGTTGGAACTGTTTATGGATCAAATGGGCATCGGTCAGGTGCCGATCATCGGTCACGGCTTGGGGGGCATCGTGGGCATGTATTTTGCCCAGGATCATCCCGACCGGGTGGAGCAGTTGATGATGGTCAGCACCCCGATGACCGGCAACGACATCGCCCGTTCCCTGAGCGGCTTCAACGGCGGGGAAAACCCCGCTAAAGTTATTCTGGGACGCAAATTGAAGTCTTATGAAGAAGTGGACATTGAGGCGGCGAAGACGGACGGCAACGCGGTCGTACAAAGTGTGAAATCCGTGCTGAGTCAGAACCTTTTGAAGGCCCTCCAGGAATTGGACTTGCCGGTGTTGTTGGTGTGCGGGCGGGAAGACCCCATCATTCAAGTTCCCGGCGACGATATTCTGGAGGAGTTGGATTACAATGTCTATTCGTTCTTCTTCGAGACGGCGCAGCACTACCCGATGCTGGAAGAAACCTCCAAGTTCAATCGCCTGCTGCGCGACTTTTTAATCAACAAGGACAATTGGGACGCGATTGAAGTCACCGATGAATGGCGCCGCCGTGTCCGGTAGATGGTGTACGGTCAAGTGTCTCTGAGATATTCGTAGAACCGATCCGGAATGACAAAAACGACTGCCTCACCCGACCCCTGGGTCGTGGGATGGATGATCCGGGTACTGATTCTGGTTGCCTTTCTCGCGGCCTTTGCGGTGCCTATGGGCTTTCCGATCATCGCGGCGGTAACCCAGCCGGCGGACGCGACGGTTGTGGCTACTGGCCCGCTTATCGTCCCTCTGATGACGTTGGAACACACCCCGGCAACCCCGCCCCCCCCCCTTTTCACGCCGACTCCCTCCGTTCCGCGTATTGGGTTGATTGCCGGCCACGCCGGCCACGACAGCGGGGCGATTTGCCCGGATGGCCTGCAAGAGGCGGACGTGAATATGGAAGTTGCCCGCCGCGTAGTGGCGCTGTTGACGCCGCGTGGCTGGCAGATAGACCTGTTTGATGAATTTGACGTGCGCCTCAACGATTACAAAGCGGACGTACTGCTTTCTATCCATGCGGATTCATGCACCGTGCCGGGCAAAACGGGCTTCAAAGTGGCGCGCGCTGAAGCCGGTTCCCTACCGGAATCGGGCGACCGGCTGGTGGCGTGTCTCAGCCAGCGCTACGAAGCTCGCACCGGTCTGCCCTTTGATCCTTATACTATCACTTACGATATGACCCGCTACCATGCATTCTATGAGATTGACCGCACCACCCCGGCGGCCATCATTGAGGTGGGCTTTCTGCTGGATGACCGCCAGATATTGACAGAGCAGCCTGACCTCGTTGCCCAGGGCATTGCTGAGGGGTTGATTTGCTTCGTTGAAAATGAATCCCCCTGAAAAATCTGGAAATCGGCGTCGGGAAGCTGCGATTCCATCCCTCTCTTCAAGCACTGATGACCGATTCTCCCATCGCCAATTTCCATTCCCATTTGCGGTTTTATATAACTGCGGTAAACTCTGATCAATTTGACTGCGCTTGGTGGTATTCATTCGTCAGTCATCCAACTCTTGAAAGGAGGCGTGAGCGATGTCATATCAAAAATTGATCATTATCGGAAATTTGGGACGCGACCCTGAAATGCGGTATATGCCGGATGGAACGCCTGTGACCAATATCAGCGTGGCGACAAGCCGCCGATGGAACAGCGCGGATGGTTCTAAAAATGAGGAAACGACATGGTTTCGGGTGACGTTGTGGCGGCGTGACGCCGAGAACGCTGCGCAGTATCTCAAAAAAGGCAGCAAAGTGTTGGTGGAAGGCCGGTTGAACCCGGACAAGGCTACTGGCGGGCCGAAGATTTGGACCCGGCAAGATGGCACCGCCGGCGCCAATTACGAAGTCACCGCCGAGAAAATCACCTACCTCAGCAGCAAGACGGGCGAAGGCGGCGCGGAAAGCGTTGTCGAAGAACCCGCAGCATCCTACGGGGAAGAAGAAGTCATTCCCTTCTAGTCGGCTACAATGGATAGGAGCAGCACAACAGAGAGGCAAAGCCTCTCTGTTCTTTTGTCTTGTGAGTGATGAAGAGGCAGGATGATGGACAAGTCTAAAGCCCCAGCTTTGAGCGTGGAGCTTCCCACCGATTTGGAACCGGTGTATACCAATTTTGCGTTGATTTCGCACTCTCCCTCGGAGATGATTTTCGACCTCTCCCAAATGATGCCCAACAATCCCAAAGTGCGGGTCAAGGCGCGGGTGATCATGACCCCCCTCAACGCCAAGCTGTTGCTGCGCGCCTTGCAAGAAAACCTGGCGAAGTATGAGGCTGCCTTTGGTGAAATCGCCCTCCCTGGCGATGCCGGTAATCTGGCGCGCGAGTTCTTCGGCGGCCTGCGCCCCCCCGGAGCTGAGTGAGATGGATGCAACGTTACAACTCTGGCTCGATCAACTGGCGGCAGCCGCGCAAGCGGACTTTGAGGTGCGCAACCAGGCCCGCGATCTGGCGCTGCAAAAGAGCCGGGAACTGATCCGCCTGTGTTCCTGCGCCATCCGCGCAGCGCACCGGGATGAGTGGGACGAGGCGCGCGCGCAATTGACCGCCGCCGATGGCATCGGACGAGACATGTCGGCGCTGCTGGCCCCTTACCCGGACCTCTTCTTCGCCGGCTACACGCAGGATGCGCTGAAGGAGTTGGTGGAGGCGCACGCGACCCTGGCGTTGATGTCGGGCGGGCCGCTGCCGCCGGTGGACGCTGCCGCCATCCCGCTCAGCACCTATTTGAATGGCCTGTGCGAGGCCGCCAGCGAGTTGCGGCGTGGCTGCCTGGACGCGATGCGCCAGGATCGCATGGCCGAGGCCGAGCGGCTGCTGGCGGCGATGGACGCGGCCTACGAGGTGTTGATGTCGTTCAGCTACCCGGACGCGATTACCGGCGGGCTGCGGCATCGGGTGGATCAATTGCGCGCAGTGTTGGAACGCACGCGCGGCGATTTGACGAATAGTGTGCAAATGCAAAAACTACTAAAGGCTTTGGGAAACTCAGCGATGGAGATTAAATATGAAGAATAGGGTGAATGGTTTAATTTCCCCTTATGGGGGAACACTGGTGAATTTGGTGGTCGCGGGCGACGAGCGGGAGGCGCTGCTGGCGCAGGCCAATGCCTACCCCTCGGTGCAGATTTCGCCGCGCGCGCAGCACGACCTGGAATTGTTGGCGACGGGGGGCTTCTCGCCGCTGGATCGCTTTATGGGACAGGCCGACTATCAGCGCGTGCTGACCGAGATGCGGCTGGCGTCGGGACTGTTGTTCCCCATCCCCATCACGCTGACGATTGACAAGGCAGAGCTGCCCACCCGCGACGAATGGATCACGTTGCGGGATTCGCGCAACTACATCATTGCGGTGATGCGCCTGGAAGAGGTGTTCCGCTGGGATCCCAAGCGCGAGGCGCGCCTGGTGCTGGGGACGACCGATCCGCGCCATCCCCTGGTGCCGGAGATGGATCACTGGCACGATTTGTGCATCTCCGGCGAACTGAAAGTGCTTAATCTGCCGAAATACTACGACTTTGTGGACATCCGCCGCACGCCGTCCGAGGTGCGCGCGCTGTTGGGGCAGATGGGGAACGCCAACGTGATCGCGTTCCAGACGCGCAACCCGCTCCACCGCATCCACGAAGAACTGACCAAGCGCGCGGCGGCGCAGATTGACGGCAGTTTGCTCATCCATCCTGTCGTCGGTATGACCAAGCCGGGCGACGTGGATCACTTCACCCGCGTGCGCACTTACAAGGCGTTGGTGGACAACTACTACGACAAAGCTAACACCGTCCTCAGCCTGCTGCCGCTGGCGATGCGTATGGCGGGGCCGCGCGAGGCGTTGTGGCACGCCATCATCCGCCGCAACTACGGCGCGAATCACTTTGTGGTGGGGCGCGACCACGCCGGGCCGGGCAACGACAGCGCCGGCAAACCGTTCTACGGCCCCTACGAGGCGCAAGAGATGATGACGCAGTACGAGGCCGAGATCGGGGTGAAGTCGGTGCAGTTCCAGGAAGTGGTCTATCTCCAGGACGAAGGTCGGTACGAGGAAGTCAGCAAAGTTCCGCCCGACGCCAAGATCGCCAACATTTCCGGCACGCAGGTGCGCGACGACTACCTGGCGAAGGGCAAGCTCCTGCCCGAATGGTTCACCCGCCCGGAGACGGCTGAAATCTTGTTGGAGGCGTACCCGCCTCGCTACAAGCAGGGCGTGTGTATCTGGTTTACCGGCCTGAGCGGCGCGGGGAAGTCCACGATTGCGCAGGCGCTCACGGCGATGCTGTTGGAGCGCGGGCGGCAAGCGACGGTGCTGGACGGCGACGTGGTGCGCACACACCTCTCCAAAGGACTTGGCTTCAGCAAGGAGGACCGCGACACCAACATTTTGCGCATCGGCTTTGTGGCGGGGGAAATCGTGCGGCACAACGGTACGGTCATCTGCGCGGCGATCAGCCCCTACCGCAGCACCCGCAACGAGGCGCGCTTGATGGTGGGGGACGAGCACTTCATCACCGTGTTTGTGGACACACCGATTGAGGTTTGCGAACAGCGTGACATCAAGGGCATGTACGCGCGCGCCCGCCGAGGCGAGATTAAGGGCTTCACCGGCATTGACGATCCCTATGAAGAACCCCAGAATCCCGAAGTTGTCATCAAGACGGTGGACTGCACGCCGGAAGAGGGTGCGCGCCAGATCGTCGCCTACCTCGAACAGCGTGGATTTTTGCAATAGTCTCAATGGATGGAACGGATTCAACGGATTTTTTTCCCGTTAAAACCCGTTGAATCCGTTGAGAAAAGAGGATGAGAGATGAAGTTTCTACACAATCTGTTGAAACCTAAGTCGCCGGTGGTGGTGGTTTCCGGCTTGCCGCGCTCCGGCACTTCGATGATGATGAAGATGTTGGAGGCCGGCGGGTTGGAAGTCTTGACGGATCACATCCGCACGCCCAACGAGGACAATCCCAAGGGCTACTACGAGTTCGAGCGCGTCAAGAAGCTGCCGGACGGCGACGCGGCGTGGCTGCCGGAGGCGCAGGGGCGCGTCGTCAAGATCATCTCCGCGCTGTTGAAGCACCTGCCGCCCACCCACACGTACAAAGTCCTCTTCATGCGGCGGCGGATGTCGGAAATCCTGGCCTCCCAGCAGCAGATGTTGGTGCGGCGGGGCGAGGCGACCGACAAGGTGTCCGACGAAGAGATGACGCGCCTGTTCGAGAAACATCTGCAAGAGACGTTTGCCTGGATGTCGCAGCAGTCCAACCTGACGTGCCTGGAAGTGGACTACAACGCGATGCTGGCCGACCCGCGCCCGCAGGTAGCGCAAGTTCAGGCGTTCCTGGACATGGACTTGGATACGCAGGCCATGCTCGCGGTGGTGGATCCGGAGTTGTATCGGCAGCGCGCGTAGCGGCGAGTTGCGAGTGAGGAGTTAGGAGTTGCGAAGGGTGGGGGGCGTGAAGAAGGTCTTTGTCAGTGGGTGTTTTGATATGTTGCACAGCGGCCACGTCGCCTTTTTCAAGGAGGCCGCGTCCTACGGGGATTTGTACGTGGCGTTGGGAGCGGATAAGACGGTCTACGAACTCAAGGGCCGGCTGCCCATCAACACCGAGCAGGAGCGTCTCTTTATGGTGCAGTCTGTCGCGTGGGTGAAAGAAGCGTTTATTTCCCAGGGATCGGGGATGTTGGACTTCGAGCGTGAGTTGCGCGAACTGCATCCCGACCTTTTTGTGGTCAACGAGGATGGCAACACCCCGGACAAGCGCCAGTTGTGCGCGGAATTGGGCATTGAATACGTCATCCTCAAGCGCGAGCCGCACGCCGCCCTGCCGCGCCGCTCCACCACATCGCTGCGCACGGTGGAACAGATGCCCTACCGCATTGATCTGGCCGGCGGCTGGCTTGATCAGCCGTTTGTATCCAGGCATTACCCTGGCGCGGTGCTGACCATTTCCATCCACCCCACGGTCAACTTCAACGAGCGCAGCGGGATGGCGTCCAGTACCCGCGTGCATGCGATAGACTTGTGGGGGCCAAAACTCCCGGCGGGTGATCCGGAGAAGCTGGCAAAGATTCTGTTCTGCTACGATAACCCGCCCGGCACCACAGAAATTTCCGGTTCCCAGGACTCCATCGGGATTGCGATGCCGGGTCTGAACCGCGCCTACTACGAAGGCCAATACTGGCCCGCGCGCATTGATAAAGTCTACGATGAGTTGACGATGCGCTTCATCGAGCAGTCG
Organism: Anaerolineae bacterium; assembly: GCA_034429475.1. Lineage (GTDB taxonomy): Bacteria > Chloroflexota > Anaerolineae > B4-G1 > SLSP01 > JAKQHY01. The sequence continues at coordinate 19,929 of DAOUGD010000122.1, read as the reverse complement.
CTTTACCTGGTGCCGCTGGGGCCCCGCGGCGCGGAGTTTAGCGTGTTGAGCGACACCCGCATCTCCCGCGACGGCGCCAAAGCCCTGGCGGATGCCACCGATGCCTGCTGGGACGCCATCCTCGCCCACGATTTGGCGGGATTCGGCCAATTTATGCGCGCCGGCTTCGAGGCGCAGGTGGCGATGTTCCCTTACATGATAAACCCGATGATGGAGCAGCTTATCGCGCGTTACCAGGATTTGGCGCTGGGCTGGAAGGTTTCCGGCGCGGGCGGCGGCGGCTACCTGATCTTGGTGGCGGATAAGCCCATCCCAGAAGGATTCCAAATCGTTATTCGACGCATATCAGATTAAGGAGAAGGTGAACGATGAAAAAAGCATTGGTGTGTGGCGCCGGCGGTTTTATCGGTGGTCATCTGGTGGCGAAACTTCAATCAGAAGGATACTGGGTGCGTGGCGTGGACATTAAGCGGCACGAATTCAGGCCCGAAGTGGGAGATGAATTCCTACAATTGGATTTGCGCCACCCGGAGAACTGTTGGGAGGCGTTAGCCGTGGCCGGCGGCTTTGACGAGGTCTATCAACTGGCCGCCGACATGGGCGGGATGGGCTTCATCCACACGGCAGAATGTGAAATCATGCACAACAGCGCGCTCATCAATATCCACATGATTGACGCGGCGGTGAAGATGGGCGTGCCGCGTTACTTCTTCTCCTCGTCGGTTTGTGTCTACCGCGACATGAAGGCCGGTGAGCCAGAGATGACCGAAGCGGAAGCCATCCCCGCCCACCCTGACAACGAGTACGGCTGGGAGAAACTCTATGCCGAACGTATGGCGCAGGCGTATGCGCGTCACGCCCCGATCAAGGTGCGCATTGCGCGCTTCCAGAACTGCTACGGCCCTTATGGGACATGGACGGGCGGCCGCGAGAAGGCCCCCGCTGCCATGTGCCGCAAGATCGCCGAGGTAGAGGACGGCGGCACGATTGAGGTGTGGGGCGACGGCACGGCTATCCGCTCGTACACTTACGTCAGCGACATGGTGGACGGCATCTATATGCTGATGCAGTCGGAGATGGCTGGCGCGGCCAACATCGGCTGCCCGCAGTACGTGACGGTGGACGAGCTGGCGCAGACCGTGGCGAAGGTGGCGGGCAAGACCATCCACCTGAAGCACGTAAAAGGGCCGGTGGGTGTGCAATCGCGTAACTTCAGCAACGCGCGGATTTACTCACTCGGCTGGCAGGCCAAAGTCTCTCTGGAAGACGGTATTCGACACACCTATCCCTGGATTGAGGAGCAGGTAAACAAGGCCCGCGTCGCGCGGGGTTGACGGCAATTAGCTACTGAGGCACGGATGGCCGGGGCTGGTGGGGTCAGCTTCGGTTGATCTGTGCCTCATTTTACGTTTGTAGGTGGACGCAGCCGATTTTTCGGGTATACTCAATAGCTGAAAATTTAGGCTTGTAGTAACGACTTTAGTCGTCCAAAGAACCACTCAAGTGGTTATTACGAATCCAATTTTTGCTCTACTGATACTGGGAAATGCTGAGGACGGGGTGGGGAATCATAGGGCTATGGAAACCAGAATAGAGGAACTAAAAGCACATTTACAACAACGTGTAGGGTGTCGGGATGACGATATTCGGGTGGTCTACGCGCCGCTGCGCATTTCGCCGTTGGGGGCGCACGTGGATCATCAGGACGGCCTGGTGACGGGGATGACGTTGGATCAGGTGATTTTGTTGGCTTTCGTTCCCCGCAGTGACCGGCGCGTCCGGGTGGAGAGTCTGAATTTTCCCAGGCTGACGGAATTTGACCTGGACGCTGTTCCTCCCAAGTCGGCGCGCGATTGGGGCAACTACGTGCGGGGCGCGGTGCTGGCATTGCAGCAGACGCACGCCCTGCGGGTGGGAGTGGACGCCGTGGTGTCCGGTTCGATGCCGATTGGCGGCCTCAGTTCGTCGGCGGCTGTGGGGGTGGCGTATCTGCTGGCGTTGGAGACGGCCAACGACTTGTACATTTCCCCAGAAGAGAACATCCAACTGGATCGGTACATTGAAAACGTCTACCTGGGGTTGAAGAACGGCGTCCTGGATCAATCCATCATTTTGATGAGTGAACGTGACGCGCTTACTTACCTGGATTGCCAATCCATGACGTTTGAAAAAGCGCCGATGCCCCAGGACAAGAATAATTTTGAAATTTTGGTGGTCTATTCCGGCGTGGGGCAATCCCTGGTGGGCACCGACTATAACAACCGGGTGAACGAATGCCAGGAGGCGGCGCGACAGTTGCTGACGTGGGCTGGACAATCGGTGCCGGAGAATCCGCGTCTGCGTATGGTGCCGGAGGACATTTATCTTGAGCTGGGCGCGCGTTTGCCGGCACCGCTGGATCGCCGCGCGCGCCACTTCTTCACGGAAGTGCGGCGGGTGCGGGACGGCGTGGCGGCCTGGCGCGCGGGGGACGTGGCGCAGGTAGGGCGTTTGATGCGCGAGTCCGGCGCCAGCTCGGTCTATAATTACGAATCCGGCTGCCCGCAGTTGATCACGCTATACAACATTTTGAGCGAGTGCCCGGGCGTGTACGGGGCGCGGTTCAGCGGCGGCGGGTTCCGGGGGAGTTGCCTGGGCCTGAGCGATCCGGCGTATCGCGAAGAAATCCTGGCGACGCTGGCCGCGCGTTATCCTCAGGCGCACCCGGAGATTGCCGGGACGTACAGCGTTCATTTCTGCCAATCCGATGGCCCGGCGCGGGTGTTGAACGGGCATTGGTAAGAATTTCACGCAAAGCCGCCAAGTCGCCAAGTTTTTAAATTTCTTCGCGTCTTTGCGCCTTGGCGTGAGCAGGCTTTTTAGGGAGGGGGAGACCATGAAACAATGTAGAGCCTTTGTCCTTGGGATGCTTCTCGTAGGGTTGTGTCTGAGCGGCGCGGCGGGCGTGCGCGCCGAAGGGCCGCCTATCAGCCTGTGGTATGATACCGCTCAGGTCAGCGGCGAATACACCGATCTGACTCTCTCTCGTGACTTTGCCGCCGGGACGGGGCACGTGGCAAACGGCGACTTCCACGCCTGGGGCAAATACGGCCCCACCGACTGGACGTTGTATACCGCCGAGCGCGGTGGGCACGACGTGCGCTGGGCCAAAGTGCGCTGGGGCGGGCCGCCGGAGTCGCCGGATTACGCGCTGAGTCTGCTGGTGCGCGATTCACACCGGTATTACGGCGGGGCGTATGGCGCTGTCTGCACGGAATTGGACGTGCCGCGCGAGGGCGACTATTGGGTCACGCTCCACACCACCGCCTGGGGATCGGAGACTATCCCCTACAACAGCGTGGCATGGTACGCGATCACGAAGTATTACCGGCCCTGGTACGTGCCGGACTCTGCCTGGCGCGAGTTGTATGCCGACCCGCTGAGCTGCCGCAACGCTGCGGGGCAATGTGAATTCACGGCGCGGCGGGAACTGGTTCACATCGTGCCGGGGGACACTTTGTGCCTGCAAGCGGGGATGAAGTTCCGCGAGTACAACGCCTGGACGCTGTGGGTGTGGGACGATATTTCGGTGACGGCGGCAGGCAATGGCGCGCCCGGTTTTGTGGACGAGGGAAGTGTGCAGTGGACGCCTGCGGCGGCGCGGTAAGGATGGTTCCTGAACGCTTTTATTCGATGCCGATGTTGCAGCGGATCAGGTCTTTGTTGCGGCTCGAGCAACGGGCGTTGGCGTGGGTGGTGGTTTAGTCCCCTATGGATGAGATGGACATTCAGCGCATAAGAGAACGGTTATTGGCCGGGGAGGACTCTACCCATCAGTTCAAGGTCAATTTCACCAGCATTGACCACCTGGCGGTGGAAATCGCCGCGTTTGCGAATAGTCAGGGCGGGCAGATTTTTATCGGCGTTAGCGACCGGGGCGAAGTGGGCGGGTTGACGCCGGAGGAAATCCACCATTTGAATCAATGGATATCCAATGCGACGGCGCACAAAATTGAGCCACCGATTTTTGTCAGCAGCACCACGTTGGTGTGGGAACAAAAGGCGCTCCTGATTGTGGATGTGCCGCGCGGCAGCCATAAGCCGTATAGCGTGAATAAAACTGAGTTCTGGGTTAAGAACGGCGCCGACAAGCGCCGCGCCACCCGTGAAGAATTGTTGCGCCTGTTGCAATCTGCGCAGCGTTTATACGCGGACGAGATGCTCACGGAGGTTCTTGTAACGCAGTTAGATGAGCTATGGTTTGCTCATTTCTATCGCACGGCGTTTGCGGAAGAATTGGACGCGACCGAGATTGCACGCACTACCCTGCTGGAAAACCTGAAGTTGGCCCGTGAAGGCCGGTTGACGTTGGCCGGGTTGTTATTGTTTGGCAAAGACGTGGCCTGGCGTCGTCCGCAGTTTGGCATCCGGGGCACGGTGTATCTCAATGCCGACGAGTTCCGGGACAAAGAAGATATAAGCGGCAATCTATTTGAACAGTACAAGCGCGGTGTGGATTTTGTGCTGCGCAATCTGCATCGCATGCCGCAGGGGCCAGATTTCAACGCGCCTGGCGAGGTAGAAATCCCGGCGGCGGCAGTGCGGGAAGTCATCGCCAACGCGCTGATTCACCGTGACTACTTTGTGGACGCACCCATTCAGGTCAGCATTTTCCCCGACGTGGTAGAGGTTGTCAGTCCGGGCGTTCTGCCCAACACGGTGACGGTGGAAAACATCAAGCTGGGTATTCACCTGGAGCGTAACCCAATCCTCTTATCTTTCACGGCGAAAGCCCCCGACTTTGGGTATACGGGGCGTGGCAGTGGCATTCCGCGCGTGCTGCGCCTGTGCCGGGAAAAAGGTGTGCCGGTGACGTTGGAGAACGATACCGTGCGGCAGCAGTTCAGGGTGCGGTTTGGGCGGTAGAAGATTTATTTTAGTGATTCCTCGTGGTTAGGTATGAATAAAATTCAAGGAGTGAACGTATGCCTAAACAGCGTGCTTTGATTACCGGCGGCGCCGGTTTCATTGGGTCGCACTTGGCCGAGGCGTTGTTGGCCCGTGGCGACACGGTGACGATTATAGACGATTTATCCACCGGGCGGTTTGAGAACATTCGGCCCTTGGTGGAGCATCCCCATTTTCATTTCGCCATTGATACCATCACCAACGACATTGTGATGGATCGCCTGGTGAGTGAGTGCGACGTTATCTTCCATCTGGCGGCAGCGGTGGGGGTCGAGCTTATCGTGCACGACCCGGTGCGCGTGATTGAGACCAACGTGCTGGCCTCGCACGCCATTTTGCAGGCGGCGGCGCGTTACCGGAAGAAGATTCTGTTGGTTTCTACGTCCGAAATCTACGGGAAAGCCACCAAAGTGCCCTTCAGCGAGGACGATGACCGGGTCTTAGGCCCGACGACCACGGCGCGGTGGAGCTATTCGGATTCCAAAGCGATTGAGGAATTTTTGGGCTTGGCCTACTACCGGAAAATCGGACTGCCGACGGTTATTTGCCGGCTGTTTAACACGGTAGGCCCGCGCCAGACCGGGCAGTACGGGATGGTGGTGCCGCGCTTCGTGCAGCAGGCCTTGCGCGGCGATCCGATCACGGTGTATGGGGATGGTCGCCAGAGCCGCTGTTTCTGCAACGTCAAGGATGTGGTGCGGGCGATGGTGGCCTTGATTGACTGTCCCCAGGCCGCCGGGCAGGTTTTCAACGTCGGGAATACGCAGGAGATTACCATTTTTGAGCTGGCGCAAAAGGTGTTACAATTGACCGGCGCGTCGGCGCCGTTTGACGAGCGGATTGTGCTTATCCCCTACGCGCAGGCCTACGAGCCGGGCTTTGAGGATATGCAGCGGCGGATTCCCGATATTCGCAAGATCAAACAATTCATTGGATGGGAACCACAGGTGTCTTTGGAGGATACGCTGCGGCAGGTGATTGGTTTTTATCGGGCGTAATTGAGTACAGTTTCCAAATATGCCTCTGTTTTGTTATAGGTGGTATATAGGTGCTATATAGGTGGTTCGTTGCTCTGATGTAGTTGATAGCAGTTGGTTTGGGCGGGATAGGGTGTGATGCTTTACGGCATAGGGCTGTAAAGCGTGTTTTTCAGGCCAGTTCTATCAATTTCTTTCAGGAGGGTTTAGCGATGGCTAAGGTTGAGAAGAACATTGTCGTTCAGGGTTTAAGCGGGTCTTTGGGCGGGCAGTTGGTGATTCAGACGGGGCGCGGGGGGCAGACGATTATTCGCACGATGCCGGCGCCGAGCGATAGGCCGCCCTCAGCCGCGCAGGAGGAATCCCGCGCGCGTTTCCAGGAGGCTGCGGCTTACGGGAAGGTGGCAAAGGACGATCCGGCCTACGCCGCGAAAGCGTCCGGGACGGCGAAGTCGCCTTACAATGTGGCGGTGGCGGACTGGTACCACGAGCCAGAAGTGGTTGAGGTGGATCTGGAGGCCTGGACGGGCGGGGTGGGCGAGGTGTTGCGCGCCCGCGCCCGCGACGACGTGCAGGTGACGACGGTGCAGTTTGCGCTCGCGGATGCCGGTGGGAATCTGGTGGAAAGCGGGGCCGCGACGTTGCAAGCTGACGGTTGGTGGCATTACGTGACGACGGTGGATCATCCCGGCGGCGCGGCGGCGGTGTTGGTGACGGCCCGCGATTTGCCGGGGCACGCCGGGAGTTTGGAGGCGGGGAAGACGGTGGTGTAGGGGAATGGGAGGGGCGGCACGAATATCCGGTTGTGTGGGGTGTTCGTGCCGCTTGTTTTGGAACGTTCTTGCCAGGGCGAGACTCGATGTGGTTGGGGTGTTCGTTGCCTGTAGTTGCGTTGCTTTCATTGGGCGGGTGAAGTAGAAGGCGATTGCGCTGGGGCGGGGGATAGTACTGGTAGTGGTAGAGAGCGATGTGGTAGAACAGTTGAATTTTGTCATCATAAAATAACAGAGTGCAGGGTTTCTATATGTTAAAAGTTCTCTCTATTTTTGGCACACGCCCCGAAGCGATCAAGATGGCGCCCGTAATCAGAGCCTTGTCAAAACGCCCCAACGAGATTGTTTCACGCGTCTGTGTGACGGCGCAGCACAGAGAAATGTTGGATCAGGTGCTAACCCTGTTCCAGATTGTGCCAGACTATGATCTCGACCTGATGCGCCCCAATCAATCTCTCGCGGCACTAACCGCGCGGGTGTTCACTGAGTTGGATGCGGTGCTGGTGCAGGAGCAGCCGGATTGGGTATTGGTGCAGGGCGATACGACGACGGTGATGGCGGCGAGTCTGACGGCGTTTTATCACCAGGTCAAGGTGGGCCATGTGGAAGCGGGCCTGCGCACCTACGATAAATGGCAGCCGTTCCCCGAGGAAATCAACCGCCGGGTGGCCGGCGTGGTGGCCGATGTCCACTTTGCCGCCACCGAAACCGCAAAAGCAAATTTGTTACGTGAAGGGATCGCCCCCCACACAATCTACGTGACCGGCAACCCGGTGATTGATGCGTTGAAAATCGCCGTGGCTATGCCGTATGCCGTGGAGCGCGGGCCGTTGGCGGGCATCCCGTGGCACAAGCGCGTGCTCCTCGTCACGGCGCACCGGCGGGAGAACTTTGGCAAGCCGCTGGAAACCATTTGTGCGGCGCTGCGTGAACTTGCGGCGCAATACCAGGACACGGTGCAGATTGTGTACCCGGTCCATTTGAACCCCAACGTTCAGGAACCGGTGTATCGTTTGCTCAAGGGGATCCCCAACATCACCCTATTGCCGCCGCTGGATTATTTGCCGATGGTACACTTGATGAAGCGTTGCTACCTGGTGCTGACGGATTCTGGGGGCATCCAGGAAGAGGCGCCGGGATTGGGGAAGCCGGTGCTGGTGTTACGGGAGATGACAGAGCGACCGGAGGGTATACTGGCTGGGACCGTGCGGCTGGTAGGGACGGACGTTATAAAAATTATGGATTGGACGCGACGCTTGCTGGAGGACACAAAGGAGTACGAACGGATGGCCTATGCTGTGAATCCATACGGGGATGGCAAGTCCGCGCAAAAGATAGTTGAGGTTTTAATGAGTTGAAAGCAATTAAACGCATTACTCACTTTATGCAAGGCATACTGGCTAAATCCGGTTCTTTGAGAGCGCGGATTATCCGAGGGAGTTTCTGGTCGCTTGTAGGCGCAACCGCCTCATATGGCATGTCATTTATTGCGAGTCTAGCCTGCGCTAAACTGCTAGGAAAAGTCGGGTTTGGTGAATTAGGCATTATCCGCAACACAATCAGCACCATGGGCATTTTTGCGGGATTAGGATTAGGAGTAACCGCGACTAAACACATAGCCGAATTTCGAGAGAAGGATGTTGAGCGCACGGCCCGCATTATACAGTTATGTTTGTGGGTGGCTGTATTTTCGGGAGCATTTATGACTTTAGTTTTGATGCTTGGTTCATCGGTGATAGCCGAAAATGTTTTGGCTGCACCGCATCTGGCCCCATCATTGTTGCTTGGTGCATTGTTGCTCTTCGTCTACGCTTATGATGGAGCGCAAAAGGGGATATTGGCCGGATTCGAGGCTTACCGTCAATCGGCGGTCATTCACATTATTGGCGGTATGACAACGGTCGTTTCTGTCTTTGGGGGGGCGCGCTACGCTGGACTCAATGGCGCTCTGGGGGGATTTGTATTCAGCGCCAGCATAATATTGCTGATGAACAGTCAGGCAATTCGCACTGTGCGCCGCCAACACACTATACCGAACTTGACACAAGCCAGAGACGTGTGGAGCGAATACAAAATGCTCACCACTTTTAGTTTGCCGGCTTTTTTGTCCAGTTCGATAGTGGGACCGACACTCTGGATTGCCAACACAATGTTGGTTAATCAGCCAGATGGATACGCGCAAATGGGCATTATGAGCGCGACACATCAAATTAATACATTTGCTCTGTTCGTTCCACGCTCCGCTTTACAAGTTCTGTTACCTATTTTGGCAATGGAACTTAACAAGGACGTTGAAACTCCAAAGAGTAATCGTTTGATGATGCTGAATTCATATACTGCATTCTTCCTGACCACCAGTCTGGTTTCTATACTACTATACTTTGTACCTGCAATTCTCCTGCTCTACGGGCAAGATTTCAGCGATGGACGTATTGCTATGGTTTTTGTGTTATGTTCGTTGCCGATTTTAACTTACAAAGATGGGATAGCTCGTTTTATTCAGGCTAAATCGCTTCTATGGCTCGGATTTATCAGCAATCTGGTCTGGGCTTTGGTTTTGATTGTTGGCTCTTATCTGCTGGTGGGAGATGGCGCCAATGGTTTGGCGCTGGCTACTTTTCTGGCTTACGCCCTCAACTCGATTATATTTGTTCCTATCTATTACAAAAAACTGAATATGAATCGCCAATTATGGCGGGATGCCATATTAGGACTGGTGTTGACATTGGCGTTGCTACCGGGCGCATTGAGTAATTTTTTCATTTTGGCAAAACATTGGCTGCTCCTGATGTTTGTGTGTACTTGTGGCTTGATATATCTGGCGATTAAACTGATGAAAAAATGGTTCGGTGAATAATCTGATATGTTAGATTATGCTGGTCGCAACGTTGTCTCCGCAATTGTAGAACATGATCTTTGTATAGGCTGTGGTGTTTGTGCGCCAGTATGTTCACGAAATTCAATAGCAATACAATGGAACAAATATGGTCTTTATGAGCCAGTCATCGTTAATACATCGTGCAATGACTGTTCCGCCTGTCTAAGAGTTTGTCCATTTAGTTGTGGTATTGTGGAGAATATTCAAGTACCTAACGAAGATGAACTAGGTATGCGTTTATTTGTTGGCCCTCAGATAGAGAAGGATCAATACCTGGGGTATTATCGAAAACTATTTGTTGGGTATGCGGAAGACTATCGAATGACAAGTAGTTCGGGGGGAATATCGACTTGGGCACTTACGCATCTGCTTGAAAATGATTATATCGACGCAGCTATCTGTGTTCAACCAAATCACAATCAAGAAGATAGTCATTTTTCCTATAACGTTTGTGAAACAACTGAGGCAATACGAGCTGCGGCTAAAACCAGGTATTATCCAGTTTCAATTAACCAAGCTATTGAACTGCTACTTGAAAAACCAGGACACTATGCTTTGATTGCTCTACCATGTACGGTGAAAGCTCTCCGTTTGGCCGTAGAGCAAATGCCTATTTTGTCAGAACGTATCATTTTTATGATAGGCATTTTTTGTGGCGGGTTGAAAACACGGAATTATACAGAGTATCTCGCTGCTACGCTTGATGTGGAGTCGAAAAATATACGATTTCCAGAGTATCGAGTAAAAAAACCGACATCAACTGCTGATGATTATGTTTTTACTTGTGAAGATAATGTCGGCAAACAATATGCAAAGGCTATGCGCACTTTAGGAGATATGTGGGGTACAGGATTATTCAAACCTAATGCGTGTGACTTCTGCGATGATCTTTCCGCTGAACTTGCAGATTTGTCAGTAGGGGACGCATGGATTCCACCATATCGTGCGGATGGTCGTGGTAATAATGTGTTAGTTGTCCGTTCAGAGATTGCCCTCAAAATCATTCAGGAAGGTATTGTTCTGGGTCATCTCAAACTAGATGAAATTACACCGACACAAGCTAATACTTCCCAACAAGGGAACATAAATCACCGTCGTCATGGATTAGCTTACCGCCTGAAGTGGGCGCAACAGAAGGGGTTGATAGTACCACGTAAAAGAGTATATCCTAAACGTTCATTTAATCCTATATTGATTATACAGCAACAATTGCGTATGCGCGTTCGTTCTAAAAGCCACGTAGCCTGGTTAGCGCAACGGGAAATGAAAGGCACTTTGGTCTTTAACCAAATGATGAGTGCTGATCTGATTTGGCTTAAACGAGTAACAAGGCTTTCTCACCTAGTACGCAATTGCACTCGTAATATGAAGAGTATCTGGACGAAGTTTCTCGCCTTTGTCCACAGATATATAAAGAAGAAGGAGTTTGCGTAACTTTATGCGCATCTTGCTCATTGGTATGTTTGGTCTATACAATCGTGGCTGCGAAGCGATTGTGTGGGGGTCCGCGGAGATTTTGCGCCAGATCTATCCAGGTGCTCACATTGCTGTAGCGGTTGGCGATGAGTCGAGCGCTTCGATAGATCGCGGTCGTTTGCCCGATTTGGAAGTGGAAATTTTACCGTTTATTCGACGGCCTACGCTCGCCCAGAGAGCGTTCTGGCGAATGATGCGGTTGGTGCAACATAAGGCAGTCACACGTAATTGGGGGTTTCCATTCAAAGGATGGGATTTGATTTTAGAGGTAGGTGGAGACACATTTGCCATCCCCGGCTTTGAATGGCGTTTTGTTGCGGATCGCAGAATTCAACAAAAAAGTGGAACACCGATTGCCTTGTGGGGAATGAACCTAGACCCTCACCTATCTACTTCAATGACAAAAACTCAATTGACGGAATCGTTCAATCAGTATGCATTCATCGCCGTGCGAGATGAGCCTAGCCGCCAGTATCTCTCTGATTTACAGGTCGCGTGTCCAGTCTACCGGATGTCCGACCCGGCTTTTGCTATGCAGCCGGAAGTCTGGGATGTAGATTCCATCTGGCCTCAACGTGTTGAAAAAGGCGTCATCGGACTTAATCTGAGCCCATTCGCAGCAAAACGGCGTGGGGTCAGTTCTGAAACACTGAGTGGTTTTGTTGAAGATGTGGTAACAGAGTTGGTTCAGGCTGGGTTCGGAATATTACTTGTACCACACTGTTTTCCACCAGCGTGTCCGACAGGTGACAATGATCTCACGGTTCTCGAACCGGCGTACAAGAAGCTGCAACATAAATTCGCGGAGTGGATTGGTATTTTACCTGATGGTATCAATGCGCGCCAGGTCAAGCACGCGATTTCTCGTTGTGTCTTATTTGCTGGAGCGCGAATGCATAGCACGATTGCAGCTTGGTCCACAGGAGTACCTGTACTCAGCCTCAGTTATAGTCCCAAATCCCACTATCTTAACAACGCTATTTATGGTCATCAACGTTATTTAGTAGATATTGCTACGGCTACGGCACCACAAATTCGGGATAAATTGCAAGCAATGGTGAATGAAGTAGAGCAAGCACGGATAGATACAGTAAATGGTGTGTGCCAGATGGTCGCAGACACTCAGAATCTTATAGAAGTGTTAAGATTTTCCGAGTATGCATAGTTATAGTGTGGGTAAATTCTATGGGTGAAAGGATAGAACTTCTTGTGCTATCCGCGGTCAATCCTTACGTTCTTACGCCGGCGTGAAGTATCTATGCGACGCGCCCCACGCGGGGGGGGTAGAATTATGAGCGGGAGTAAGTAAATTATATTATGGCTAAGATCCTTTACTTCAGTCTCACCGATTGGTTGGATATTCAACAACGGGCACAACACATAGCTGAGGGACTATCCACCCACCATCCAATCATTTACACGCGGCCGCGTACCTTAAAACAAGCCCGGAATTTATATTCTCGTTGGGGAAGGAAGGTCCTTCAGTCCCGACAGAAAATCAATGATAACCTAACAGTTTTTGCTCCGTTGATTTTACCTTTACTGGGCCGGTTTCAATGGTCACAACGGTTTACTCAGATGAGCTATATCAGGCAACTACAACAATATCTTGAAACCAGGGATTTCCAGACGGATATTTTGTGGGTCAGCGCGCCTAATCATGCTCGGTATTTGGATATATTTCCTAGCAAATACATTATTTACGATTGTATGGATGATTATCCCCTCTTTTACAAAGCTGAAAAACGGAAAACAGCCTATGAAGATGAAGGACGGATATTAAACCGCGCCAATCTTGTCTTGACAACCAGCAAGCCGTTACAAACCAAGTGTGAGCGTTTAGCTCAAAATGTCAGGTTAGTTCCTAATGGCGTCAATGTGGCACATTTCCAAAAGGTAAAAACAGCACCTCTAACTATCCCCCCAGACCTTGCCAAATTATCCCCTCCTATTATAGGTTATTATGGTTCTTTGTCCTGGTGGTTTGATACGGATGCAGTTGCGTATGCCGCCAATGAACATCCAGAGTGGTCGTTTGTTCTGATTGGGCCAATTCATGATCGCCACATTCACTTTGATGCGCCTAATGTGCATTGGTTAGGAGCTAAGCCTTACATGGATTTGCCCGCCTACCTCAAATACTTTGATGTGGCTATCATGCCTTTTATACCGGGCGAGATGATCCAGAGTGTAGACCCGGTAAAAATTTACGAGTATATGGCGGCTGGCAAGGCGATTGTTACGACGGAATTGCCATCAATTTTACCGTTCGGCCAGGCGCTCCGGTTTTATAAATCGAGACAAGATTTCGTATTGCAGATTGCCGAAGCACTTGATAATTCAATAGAAAATGAAGCTGTGGCAAAGATGTTGGACATAGCCTGCTCGTGTAGTTGGGAAGGGCGAATTAAAGAGATCCTTGATTCTCTTGTGAAGATTTGCGCAAATTAAGGGAAAATGATGACGTACAGATTGCGGCGGATACTGTCTTTGTTGGCGATTGCGGCTCTAGTGTTTTCTGATTGCGGAAAAGCTGCATGGGCGAATCGTATTAATCTGTTAACTGTACAAATTATCCGGGGTACATTTTTTGCTGTCACTACGGAAATTCCGACGTTGCCTACAGACAAAGAGTGGCACTACGCCAAAGGTTTTTTGCCATTACAAAGAGCATGGATTAGATTGTTGCTTGCGACAGGGCAAGGCTCGATAGCTACAACGTTTTATTCAAATACTGAAATAGACGATTGCTCGCTGATGCTAGAGATTGGATATGAATATGTGCATGTTAAAGATATGGAGACGGCGGTAGCACTTTGGCAACAGTGCCCTGATATAGTGTATTACTTCATAAACCAGGGATTAGCAGCGGAAGGTCGAGGCGAAACTGAGACGGCAAGCGAGTTTTACCGCACTGCTATTGCCACTCAGTCCCAAATCAATGATCCAACGGGCGCTTATTTCCTTCTGATAGGGCTTGAGATTGACAGAAAAAATTGGGAAGGAGCTATCCCTCTCATTAGTGAGTATCAACATAATGTACAAACTCGACAAATTCAAGCCCCCGTGTTTACTGAGGCTGTGAAGATATATAGTGATATGTGGGAATTTCTTAGCGTTGGGCATTATTTGCGTGTAGAAGGAAACTCTTGTGAGGATGCGCTGTTTTGGTACGATTTGGCCAGACAACGCAATCCGGAAAGCGCTTATCCATATGTTTATTCCGGCGTTTGCACAAAAGACCTGTCGGAGAAGATTATGAGTTTTGAACAGGCAATTCTTGCTGAACCTGACAATGCTTTGGGGCATTACTGGTTAGGGCTTACGTATAAGTCTGCCGGCAATTGCGTGAATGCGCTGTCGCCTCTGCGTGTCGCGACACAACTTGATAAGAATAATGCTAATCACTGGTTGGCGTTAGCAGAATGTTATGATGAACTTGGTGATCGGTTGAATGCCATAGCCGCATATAAACAGGCGCTTATCCATAACCCAAATCTGCCCGGGGCCCATGCCGCGCTTCAACGCCTGGAAAAAGAGTGAGTTTGACCTATGATGATAAAAACTAGAGTTATTCAACGACTAGTATTAATCATAATGATTTGGCTATTTATGGTGTTAGGTAGCAGTTTGGTGATTGCAAGTCTGTTTCTGATCCGGAAACAAGAGATGCAAATGACTTCGCTCATTTATATCGTCATTTTGTCAGGTGTTGGCCTTGTTGCATGGGGGCTGATACGCTGGCCTATATTGGGCCCATTTTTGTTGCTGGCCGCATGGCCACTTTATCCATCAGCAGTGAGATTGCTAGAGCTGGAAGACAACGTCATCGTGAAATTTTGGATTTTAGGCATTGTTGTAACTTCTTGGTTTGGTGCGTTGCTTAAATTTAGAGAAAGAATTGTTCTACACATTAAGCTTGTTGATATTACGGTCATGGCAGTTCTGATGACAGGCATATACGCAGCTATTTTGGCTTCTGACATTCAGAAAATCTTATTAGGAATTCATATTTCCTATATCCCATTACTTATGTACTTTTGGGTGAGAACACTACCATTTTCTATAAAAACAGTGCATCTCTGGCTAAAGATATTTCTCGTGGTCAGTGGTATCATCGCGGTTTTGGGTTTGGCTATACATTTCAGTGACCCAGCCCGATGGTACCGTTTAATAGTACCTGCAGAGCAACTCTCTGCGCTGGCGCGAAGTGGACGTTGGCGAATGACGTCAATATTGTGGAATCCGCTTTATTTTGGGCCATTGATGGCCATTGCGGCTATCTTTAGCCTCGTAAGCTTACTAAGTACACATCGGCTGCGTTATGCCGTGTTATTTTTGCTCTTCAGTGTATGTACTTGGTTGAGTATAACGCGTGGGGCATATATTCTGCTTGCAGTCGGCATAGGTGTGGTTTTTTGGGAGGTTGGCTTAAGACAAAAGGGGATTACGCCAGTGATCGTTACCGGTATAATTGTAGTGAGTGTATTTCTGTTTGTATTTTTGGCGTTTAACGATCAGTTGGAATTTATGACCAATTCGCGGGGACAACTTTTTGATAAGAGTAGGTTTCAGCAGTATAGCATGGTGCTCAACAGTTTCTTAGCAACTCCTTTTGGGGAAGGGCTGGGTGTTGGTCATGCTGCACGACACCTTGATGAGACATCTGCCAGCCAGGGGATTTATGATGGAGCCTACTTTAAGATTTTAGCGGAGTCTGGTTTCATAGGCATAATAGTTTTTCTACTATTCTTATTCACTGTCGTAGTTTGCTTGCTCCGTAGTCTTAACCTGAGGCAAAATAGACAAATTTGGGCGATACGACTGGGTATGTTAGCTGCATTCTTAGGGTTTTCGGTGGAAGCAATTGTCAGTAGTGTTTGGGAACATTACATGGTGGCTGGGATAATGTGGATCTTGTTAGGATTAACTGCCAACCTCAACTCGAAGGATGAAGTGAAGTTGCTTTTGACAACCTCTCAACCTGCAAACTAGGTTATCATCATGATTCTCGAATTCGTTGATGTCATCATTGTGAATTATAATACTCTTGGGTTGTTACAGCAGTGCCTTAGCCATCTCCTTGCTATTGGGTTTGAGAGTCAACAGATCACGGTTATAGACAATGCTTCTTCGGATGGAAGTAAGGAATGGTTACAAACATTAGGTAAAGGCCAGTTTCATGTAGTGCTATCCCCTCATAACCTTGGTTTTGCAAATGGATGCAATCTTGGTATCCGAAAAACAGCAAGGAAGTATGTATTACTTCTGAACACAGATGCTTTCCCCAATCAGGGGGCTTTGGAAACTTTAGTGGAGTATCTGGAACAGCATACTGAAGTAGGTATTGTTGGCCCACAACTGTTGTATCCTGACGGACGATGGCAACGTAGTGCCGGTCGGATACCCTCACCCAGAACAGCCTTGTTAGATGCATTGGGGATAACTTCTGTTGGACACATTGTTACGGCTTTTTTGAGTTCGTTGACTAAACGCTGGTTACATCCCCGGGCAGTGGAATACGTTGATGGGGCATGTATGTTAATCAAGCGAGTCACTATTGAGAATATCGGTTTACTCGACGAGCGTTTTTTCTTCTTTGTGGAGGATGCTGAATTTTGTTATCGGGCGCGAAAAAATGGATGGTTGACTTACTATATGCCCCAAAGTCACGTAGTGCATTTACGAGGTGGTAGTTCTTCGCAGAAGAACTACCAGGCCTCAACCGCAATGCAGTTAAATTCCAGAAAGCTTTTTGTTGAACAAGTATATGGCAAAGAAGGTTGGAAAAAGGTAGCCTTTTGGTCGGCTATAAATTATTGGTGGCGCTATCGCGTTTATCAGATATTAGCGAGAAACGCCGCGAAGCGCGAGAAGTATCAATTCCTAAACCAAATATACTGGAAAGCATACTTGGCAGATAATGAAAGATGATTTCACTTACCTGAGGAATCTGTATGACTTCAAAAGTTTTATTTCTCTCTTGGGAATCTCCCTGGCCTGCATTTGGTGGCGGTCCTCTGCGGACATTGGGATTGCTCAGGGAAATCAGCAAAACCTACCCCGTTCACTTGATAGTGGTTTCGTCCAAGCCACTGTTAGTGAAACAGGAGGAAGAACTTGCCCGATATGCACATCCGATAACTCGCGTGCCAATGACAGGATCCACATTGGCCGACAAATTCCTCATCTTGGCGCGGATGGTTATGCAACGGATGCCTTACCATTGCGCGCTTTTAGCGTTGTCTTTTGAGCGTTCCCCTGGCGTTCGAGAACGAATCCAATCTTTTCCCGGTGTGGTTTACGCCAGTTATGGGCATTGGGGAACATTGATTCGGGGGGAACAGGGTAAAAACTGGGTTCTGGATCAGCACAACGCAGATGTTGATTTCTGGCGTGTGTATATGACACAAGCTACAAGTTGGTGGTTCAAATTGGCCTCTTGGGTGAATTGGCGACTGGCTGCCGCACATTTTCCGCATATCTATACCAGTGTGGGAGGGATCGTCTCTGTGTGCGAAGCCGACCGTCAATTGACATTGTCCTTATCACCGAATTCTCAAATCTACGTGGTCGAGAATGGTGTGGATTGTGCATTTTATACGCCCGAGCGGCAGCCACGAAACGCCCCCCCTCGATTGCTTTTCACCGGCAC
This sequence comes from Anaerolineae bacterium, assembly GCA_034429475.1. Taxonomy (GTDB): domain Bacteria; phylum Chloroflexota; class Anaerolineae; order B4-G1; family SLSP01; genus JAKQHY01. Next base: position 2,223 of record DAOUGD010000122.1, on the reverse strand, counting down.
TTCGGCCCCACGTAATGTAACTGCCCTACGTCAATTTGTACAGAATGTCTGGCCGTTAGTACAACGGGAGATGCCGACGGCGCAATTACTGGTGGCCGGGAATTTCAAACCGGAGGCACAAGTTGAGTTTAAGCGCTATAGCAACATCCATTTCACCGGCTGGGTGGAAGATATCCGCCCCTACTTCAACGATAGCGATGTATTTATTGCACCCTTTGAAGAAACCCATGGCTCCAAACTTAAAATCGCCGAGGCGATGGCGATGGGGATGGCGATTGTTTCCACCCCCGAAGGGATTCGGGGATTTTCTTTGCTGGATGGGGAATCGGTCCTCGTTGCACATCATAAGGAGCAATTCGCCGCGCAAATTGTAGCATTGCTTCGCGATCCAGCCAGACGAATACAACTAGGAACAGCCGCGCGCCAGGTGGCATTGGAAACAGTAGATTGGCCGGTTCTGGGAAAGCGCCTGGTGCAATTGATTGAGATAACCCAACAATCGTTGCAATGAAAATTCTATACCTTCACCAATACTTCAACACCCCCCAGGATTCTGGCGGCACCCGTTCCTACGAGATGGCGCGTCGGCTGGTCGCTCACAGTCATCGCGTGGATATGATCACATCGCAACGCGCCCTTCGGGGTAGCGCCGCCCGTGGCTGGCGGGAAACCGAGGAAAGCGGCATCCACGTTCACTGGCTGCCCGTACCGTATTCCAATGTGATGCCCTATCAGGACAGAGTGAAGGCATTCTTCCAGTTTGCCTTCGGCGCGGCGCATAAAGCGGCGCATCTGAAGGCTGATGTGGTTTTTGCTACCAGTACACCCTTGACCATTGCACTTCCCGGCATCTATGCCGCGCGCCGCCAGGGAATTCCATTTGTCTTTGAAGTGCGCGACCTGTGGCCGGAACTCCCGATTGCAGTGGGAGCATTGCGTAATCCGGCCTTCAAGGGCGCGGCGCGGCTATTGGAATGGTTGGCCTATCACGCTTCCGCGCACGTCGTCGCCCTTTCTCCGGGGATGGCCGCAGGCGTGATGCGACGGGACATTCCGGCGTCGCGCGTCACCATCATCCCCAACAGTTCTGATGTAGATGTGTTCGACGTGCCGGCGGAACGCGGGAGTGCGATTCGGACACGGTTGGGACTATCACCCGATCAACCTTTGATTGTCTACGCCGGCACGTTCGGGCTGATCAACGGCGTCGGGTATCTGGCGGACCTGGCCGCGGTCATGCGGAAAATAGCGCCAGAAGTACGTTTTCTTTTGGTGGGTAAAGGCGCTGAAGTGCCCAAAGTCACGCAACGCGCCCAGGAATTGGGCGTCTTGGATCAAAATCTGTGGATTTGGGAAGCCCTTCCCAAAGCTGAAATGCCCAATTTGCTGGCAGCGGCAACCGTAGCTGCCTCCGTATTTGTCCCGTTGAAGCCCATGTGGAATAACTCCGCCAACAAATTCTTCGATGCGTTGGCGGCGCGTAAACCGGTGGCAATCAACTACGGCGGCTGGCAAGCGGATTTGTTGCACGAGACCGGCGCAGGAATCGTCTTACCGCCGGAGAACCTTAACGAAGCGGCGCGGCTGCTGGCCGATTTTGTGCGGGATAGCGACCGATTGCAAAAAGCCTCCGCGGCCGCCCGCGACTTAGCCTACACTCGCTTCGCCCGCGACACCCTGGCCGCGCAACTGGAGGCCGTGCTGCGCGGCGTGGTAGCGCAGGCATAAGGCGTCCTCCAGGGGCATTCCAGAGGTGAATACGATGAATTTGTGTTAAAATGGAAGTATCCGAGACGAATGAGGAGACAATGTCATTAAGTTAAGGTGAGTGGCCCAGACCTGACAGGTTTTAGAACGCGCTTTCGGTAGCAAAGATGGCGGTATTCGCGCGCAACTCGCTGTAAAAAGGGCCTTGGTGAAACCTGTCAGCAACTGTGATAAATGAGCGCTCTGGTTAGGCTGGCGTGGGAGCAGTTTCCGGGTCTTGCCAGAGTGTTCCGTTCTTTAGCATGGCATTGAGGATGGTGAGTTATTTACGCATACACGCGGTCTAGGCCACTTTTTGGGGCGTGCCGGACTGGACCAACCTTTGTTAAAAGGCCCGGATGACCGGGTTGATGCGTGGGGCGCTGAGGGGCGCCATATACAACACCGCGCGGACCTGGTCCCGGCCGCCCCACACCTGCCGCTTGCCGTGCAGCGTGGCACTATCGCGGTTCAGCG
>DAOUGD010000121.1:0-3784 GCA_034429475.1 Anaerolineae bacterium | reverse complement strand
CCACCGCGACTATCCCAAGGACCCGTGGACCAGCGCGCACCCCCACCCCCACGCTCCTACTTACACCTATAGTGACTGAGACCCCTCTGCCACCTGGTAACCCATCGCCGCCGCCTACCTATCGTCCGCCGTCACCGCCGCCTACCAATTCGCCGCCCCAACCGTAACCGCGCGTATCGTGTGGGAGTGAAGAGAGATAACGATATCGTTGGAGGTACGCTTATGTTTCGCAACTATCGTTTGCAATTTAGTTTGCTCATTATACTGTGGGCGTCAGGCCTGGCCACGCCGGCATGGGCCGCGCCAGGCGAATTTGGCAAGAACGCCCCGACGGATGGCGCTACCGGTCAAGCTCTAGCGACCACCCTTTCGTGGGGCGAGAGCGCCGGCGCAACCGGCTACCAGTATTGCTATGATACTACTGAAGGCGCCACCTGTGAGGGAACGTGGACGTCCGCCGCTACGGTAGGGTTGCCTCTGCGCGACCTCGTAAACAATACCACCTACTACTGGCAGGTACGGGCCGTTGATGCGGGCGGGGGGATAACCTATGCCGACGACGGTGATTGGTGGTCGTTCACGACCCAGAATCCGGCGCTGGCGGTGGATAAGGCGCTGACGGGCCAGAGCGCGACCCCGATCGCGTTGGGCGCCGTGCTGACTTACACGATCACGGCGACGAACGTGGGCGACGTGACACTCTCCAATGTGGTGGTCAGCGACCCCTTGCTCACGCCGGTTGGCGGCACGACGCCATGTGCAACGCTGGCGGTGGGTGCCAGTTGCACGCTCGTGGGCGTCACCACCGTGACGCAGGCGGACATGGACGCGGGAGCAATCGTCAACACGGGTAGTGCGGTGAGCGCCGAGACGCCGACGCCGGTGACGGACATCGTGACCACGCCGATCCCACAGCACCCGGCGCTGACAGTGGACAAGGCGTTGACGGGCCAGAGCGCGACGCCGATTGCGCCGGGCGTTGTGCTGACCTACCGCATCACGGCAACGAACACCGGCGACGTGACCTTGCACAACGTCGTCGTGAGCGACCCGCTGCTGACACCGGCCACGCGCACCTGTGCGAGCGTGGGGCCGGGCGGCGTCTGCGTGCTGACGGGCGTCACCACCGTGACGCAGGCGGACATTGACGCGGGGGAGATCGTCAACACGGGCCGCGCGGTGAGTGCCGAGACGCCGACGCCGGTGACGGACACCGTGACCACGCCGATCCCACAGCACCCGGCGCTGACAGTGGACAAGACACTGACGGGCCAGAGCGCGACCCCGATCGCGTTGGGGGCCGTGTTGACTTACACGATCATGGCGACGAACACCGGCGACGTGACCTTGCATGCTGTTGTCGTGAGCGACCCGCTGCTCACGCCCGCGAGTGAAGATTGCGCCGCTGTGTTGCCGGACGCGAGTTGTGTTCTCATCGGTTCCTACGTAGTGCAGGAATCGGACTTTGTGGCGGGTGCAATCGTTAACACGGTAACAGTCACTGCCGATGATCCACATGGCGATCCGTTAGCTCCGGAGACTGACACAGTGACGACCGCGCTCGTCGCGGCGCCGCCGGTGGCTAACTCCGATCAGTCGTTGGGAAATCCCATCGGCCAGGTCGTAACAGTGAATGTGCTGGCCAATGACATGCGGCGCGATCTGCCCATAGACTCCTCCTCGGTAAGGATCGTCAATCCGCCCGCCGGTAGTATGTTAAGCCCGGATGGCAAGTTGTTGGTGATTCCAAACGAAGGTTACTGGTCGGTGAACCCGACCAGTGGCAGGATTACCTTTACGCCGGCAACGGGCTTTACCGATAATCCCACGAGCATCACTTACACGGTAGCCGACACTCGAGGCAATATCTCCAACGCAGCCACGGTGACGATCGTTTATACGCCGCCGCCGGAGGCCAATGACGATGCCTCGCTGGGTAACCCGGTGAGCAACGCGGTGACAGTGGACGTATTGGCTAACGACGCCGCCGCGCCGGGTCGAACACTGGCTCCGGCGTCGGTGCAGATCGTGGATGCCGACGCCGGCAGCAATGGCAAGACTCTAATAGCGGCGGGGGAAGGTGTGTGGACGGTCGCTCCAAACACCGGCGCAATCACCTTCACTCCGGAAGCGGGGTTCGAGGGCAACCCGGCGCCCATCGGGTACACGGTGGCCGACGACCAGGGCAACACCTCCAATCCGGCTACAGTGGTAGTTTCCTATACGGATAACCCTCTGGCCAGGAACGATGTCTCGTTGGGCAATCCGGTAGGCAGTGTGGTGATGCTGCCAGTGCTGTCCAACGATGTGGCCGCGCCAGGCCGGACACTCGAGCCAACCTCAGTAGTGATTGTCAACCCACCTGTGGGCAGTACGCTGAGTCCGGATGGCAAGTTACTGGTGATTCCGGGTGAAGGTTACTGGCTGGTAAACACAACCACCGGCGCGCTCACCTTCACCCCGGCGGCATCCTTCACAGGCGATCCGACGCCGATAGCCTATATGATGCATGACGACCAGGAAAATGTGTCGAACGTCGCCACGGTGACGGTGACGTACACCCCGCCGCCGATGGCGCACGCCGATGTGAGCGTGGACAACCCGGTGGGTCACGTGGTGACGGTGGCCGTATTGGCGAATGACGCCGCCGCGCCGGGGCGGACGCTGGTTCCGGCGTCGGTGCAGCTCGTGGGCGCGGCAGAGCCGGGCGCGAGTCTGGCGGTGGTGGGGCAGGGGGTCTGGGCGGTGACGCCGACGACCGGCGCGCTCATTTTCACCCCGGCAGCCGCCCTCACGGGCGACCCGACGCCGGTGGCGTACACGGTAGCCGACGACCAGGGCAATCGCTCCAACGCCGCCGCGGTGACGGTGACGTACACTCAGAAGATAGCCACGCGATTCTTGGTTTATTTGCCGCTTGTGATATGTGGCTGGCCGCCTATTCCTGCTGCGCCTGTGCTGACTGCTATTAACAATCCCGACGGTTACGGCAATTACGCTATCAGTTGGAGTAGCACTGAACATGCCACCTCGTACATCTTACAAGAATCCAAAAGTGATAGTTTCTACGATGCTACCGAGGTCTATTCTGATGTGGGTACCGGTGTATCCCTCAGCGACAGAGGGCCGACGCGCTACTATTATCGTGTTCGAGCGCGCAACGTTTATGGTGATAGCGGTTGGTCCAATGTGCGCTCGGTGGATGTGTTGTGGGAAAAAGAACCCAACGATAATGCGCTGCTCCAGGCAAACGGCCCCCTCGTCTCCGGACTCACCTATTATGGTTACTTCCCCAGCGGAACGGATATGAAGGATTATTTCCTTATTTATTTGCAGAGTGCTCAAACTGTAGAACTCTGGCTTAGCAATATTGCGGCGGGACGAGACTACGATCTCACGCTGCGGGATACTGCTTTGCAGGTGGTGGGGCACTCCGGCGAACTGGAAAACGCCAACGAGCACATCCGAACTGCACTGCCGTCCGGTTTTTATTATATTCAGGTCTACAATCGCAGCGGCGGCGGCAGCACGCAGGCGTATCACCTACGGGTGCTCTATCCTGCCGCAACGCTTACCACTGTCGAGGGGGACGTCTCGGCACCCTCATCGCAGTTCTTCAATCCCCCGCCGGCGCCATGAAGCATTAATAGATAGTAGCTCGACAATGTTAAATTAGCACGGTTGTTCTAAACTCAGGTATCGGGTATCATTCATTCCAATCTTGATGAAAGGAGGATGATATCAATGAATGACGAAACGCCGCGCGACCTTGAGGCGCCGCACC
>DAOUGD010000120.1:0-2175 GCA_034429475.1 Anaerolineae bacterium | reverse complement strand
TGCAGTGATTACCGCGCTTTCCGCGTGGAGAGCGCGGCTACTCGCGTGCGGCTCCTGACAGGCGACGATTGACTCTGTCACGCCCTTTTTTCGCGTTGGGAGTATTCTGTGTTAAGGTGCAAAAGTCGAGTTCATAAGTCGTTACTACGAGCCTAAATTTTCATCTACTGATCTCATTGTAACCCACTTCTGCAATGTCGGGAATGGCTCACTTCGCGGCGAGATTTGCCGACAAAAAAGAGCCGCTGAGGGTGCTCAGCGGCTCTTGGGTGCTTATGACGTTTGGGCCACGTTTAAGGCGTTGCCCGCATGAGTATAGGGAAATAGAGAACCGTCGTTGATTGTGTTTGAACCACTATCTGTAAAGTGTCCGTGACAGGCTCCGCCTGCGCACAGTTCCACACGCTCAGTGTGACGGTCTTGAGGGCCTCCGTGTAGATCAGCGTGAAGTCCAACGGGTTGGCGCTGCCGGTCAGTATTGGGCCGCCGTTGATCGTGTATGAGTAAGGCGTGGTCAGACCCAGCGGTTGTAGCATCGCGCTGAAGGTGATCGTATCACCTGCGACGAACTCGCCCAGCGTGATCTGGTGCAGCGTCACATCAGTGATCGGCACACAGACCGGACTGTTGGGACTGAAGGTGGCCGTGATCGTCTTGGCGGCGTCCATTGTGAGCGTCAGCAGACTGGCAACACTGATCACGTCGCCTGTCCAACCGGTGAAGGTCCAACCCTCAGCCGCCTGCGCCGTCAACGTGACCACCGAACCGTAGCCGTAGACCGCCTGTGCTGGCTCGATCTTTACCGAGCCGCTTCCCTCCGGCGTGACATTCACGTCGAGCGTGTATTCATCCAGGGCGAAGGTGGCGGTGACGTTGATGTTGGCGGTAATGTTGGTATCGGTGCGCGGGTTGGCCGTCGAGCCGTCGCTCCAGTTGACGAAGTGGTAGCCGGTGTTGGGCACGGCAGTGACGGGCGTGCCGTCCGCGCCATAGGCGACAGTCTGGACGATCTCGCCGGTCAGCGTCCCGCCGGCGTCGGCGACGTAGGTGAGGGTATACTCGTTGGCCGTCCAGTGCGCATATAGCGTGTGGTTCGCCGCCGTGCTGACAATCGTCGCCGCAGTGACTTCGGCTCCGCTGCCGGCGGCAGTGAACCAGCCCTCAAAGGTGTAGCCGCTGCGACCGGTATCGGCCAGCGTACCATAGGCCGCGTCGAACGTCACCGTTTTGGTCACAGGCGCAGGCACATCCCCGCCATTGCCGTCAAAGGTCACGGTATAGGCATTAGCCGTCCACTGCGCTGTCAGCGTCAGATTCTCGGCCGGCATGGTCGTGGGCACGTCCGGATCCCACCCGGCGAAGGTGTAGCCGGTGCGCGTGGGATCATCCGGTGCGGTGATCGCGCTGCCAAAGTCCTGCGTGATGGGAGACACCGCGCTACCGCCCGCACTGTCGAAGGTGAGCGTGTACTGGTTGACCGTCCACTGGGCCGTCAGCGTCAGATTCGCGGCGGGCATGGTCGTGGGCACGTCCGGCTCCCATCCGGCGAAGGTGTAGCCGGTGCGCGTGGGAGTGTCCGGCGCGGTGATCGCGCTGCCGAAGTCCTGCGTGATGGAAGCCACCGCGCTGCCGCCCGCACTGTTGAAGGTGAGCGTGTACTGGTTGAGCGTCCATTGTGCCGTCAGCGTCAGGTTTTCGGCGGGCATGGTCGTGGGTACGTCCGGATCCCACCCGGCGAAGGTGTAGCCCGTGCGCGTGGGATCATCCGGTGCGGTGATCGCGCTGCCGAAGTCCTGCGTGATGGGCGCCACGGCGCTGCCGCCCGCGCTGTCGAAGGTGAGCGTGTACTGGTTGACCGTCCACTGCGCTGTCAGTGTCAGATTCTCGGCGGGCATGGTCGCGGGCACGTCCGGCTCCCATCCGGCGAAGGTGTAGCCGGTGCGCGTGGGATCATCCGGCGCGGTGATCGCGCTGCCAAAGTTCTGCGTGATGGGCGCTACCGCGCTGCCGCCCCCGCTGTCGAAGGTGAGCGTGTACTGGTTGACCGTCCACTGCGCGTAGAGCGTGACGTCCGCAGCGAAGGCGTAGGTTGCGCCGTCGGCATAGGCCGTGCCGGAGCCGTTGGCCGCCGTATTCCAGCCCGCGAAGGCGTAGCCCGCTCGCGTGAAGGCGTTG
>DAOUGD010000119.1:0-24295 GCA_034429475.1 Anaerolineae bacterium | reverse complement strand
TGGCGGAGCGCAGCTCCGCCACAAAAATCCCCCTTAAAACGCCGCTTTAGCGGCAAAACAGGCAGTCTGACGGGCGGTACTTTTCGAAATGCGATAGCCCTGGCGTGTTCCGACGTTCGTCATAACAAAAGAGACGCTCCTGATGGAGCGTCTCTTGGTATATTGGAGAGGCCAATTCAGCTTTCGCGCCTCAGTCTGCCCTCTCTTTCCGCAGCTCAAAAACCGTCGTTTGATCGGGCATCAACGTCGGGCCGTCGACGATGCGATACCCCTGTCGCTGCCAGAACTGTATGGCCTGCGGATTGTTCACCTGCGCGCCCAAAAAGATGGCCTGTATCTGGGCATCTTTGTGGATTTCAGCCTCCACTGCCGCGACCACGGCCGGCCCGATTCCCCGCCCCCGAAAGGGCGCGGCGAGCATCAACAGGGAAAGATAGGCGTGCTGTGGGTTGCCCTCAAAGCCGCGCGGCATGTAGTCCACCACCCCGATCAAAGCGCCCTCTGCCGTGTAGACCCCGCAGTAGATGCCACCCTCGCCCTGTGAAATCTCGATGTCCTTCATCACCATCGCCATAGAAGCGATGGGGTCCGGCCCCAGAGCCAGGAAATCCTCGCATTGCCGGTAGACTGCCAGCACCGCGTCCAAATCGCCCGGCGTGATGGGACGTATGGTAAAGTGATCGGTCTGCATAGTGAAAGAAATCATCGCAAAATCGTCCTGCACGGTAAGACTAAAAAAACGTGAAACGTAAGGAGCGCCGATGCGGGCCTCACGTTTCACGTTTTACGCTTCACGCCGTCTTATTCGACTGGCGCGCTTGCCATCTCCTCATCCCAAGCCGTCAGCGGCGCCGACTCCCGCGCCAACGCTTTCAGCGCGCGCAGCTCGCGGTACGACAGCGTCCATACGCTGGACAGGTACACCTCGCGCCAGCCGCCGATCAGCCCCATCGGAGCGAGCAGCACAACCAAAAAGATCGGGAGACCTACAATAAAAGCGACAACCCACGCCGCCGCCTCACTCGTAAACAAGGCGTTTATCAACGACCCCATGATCAGCCCCGCGCCGCCGCCAAATATCAGGCTGACCACAAAGACCAGAATGCCCACCGGCACCATCACAATCGTCCAGCCGATGTTGATCCCGGCGGTGATGATCCACATCAAGCCAATGCCTTTCCAATCCTGCTTGAACATCGCCCATCCCGCGCGAATGGATTGGCCCACCCGAAGATTTTCGAGCGCGCATGCCCGGAAGAAGAAGTGCCGGAGCAGTTTGACCAAGGCCCCCAGGATGATGCTGAAGAAAATCACCAGGAAGATCAGGCCGATGGTGGCGACCGTGCCCAAAACACCGGCGGTCGGCGCATCCCCCATCCACAGCAGCAGGGGCAAGAGCGCCAGGCCGATCAGGATGATGATGAGCACAAACAGCGGGATGCCGGTGGCTAAATTGATCAGGAACAACCGCCAGGCCGCGCGCGACCAGCCCAACCGCCAACCCTGCCGGAAGCCCACCTTTTCCTCGGTCTCTTCGTAATGATTAACCATCCGAATCAACGCCACCTGCGACACGTAATGCGCGATGCGTCCCACAATCGTCAACACGAATCCCAACACCACCAGCGCGATGACCCCGAAGATAAACCATCCCCAAAACTCTGCTGGAATTTCCTTGGAAAGTTCACGCTGCATCTCCTCCCATATCTCCCCCGGTTTCAAATGCCTGAATTCCTCCCACATCTCCTCAGGCGTCTGCGATTCCGATGGGGTAATAACCGCATCACTGGAGCCGGCCCGATAGGACGACTGCGATCCCGGCGAAACCGTGGTGAGCGCCAGAATCAAACCGAAAATCCACAACACCCGATACTGTAATACGATATGCCATGCCCGTTTCAAAATCTTTGCGTGATCCATTGCCTTCCTCCTGAAAAGCCAAAGTTATAAGTTGTGAGTTAGGAGTTAGGAATTAGGAGTAGCACCTGCGCCTTCCCCCGTCTCCCATCCCCCATCTCCCGTTTACCGTCTACCGTCTACCGTCTGCCCTCTGCTCCCGCAGCCACCAGCTTGCCAACCAACTCCCGTACAAGCCGGCCATTCCCAACAGAAGCATCACACTGCCCACCATCAACGAACCGGCGACCCGCTGTTGAAACCAACCCCGCAACGCCGTGGCTATCGTGTCCGGCAAATAACCGAGGACGTGATTCAACCAACCCATTGCGGGAGACAATGTCCCCGCGACACCCGCAAGCGTCGTCACGATGAGCAGCGCTGTTCCCAAAATCAAGACCGTCTGCACAAACGTCCACGCGCCGAGCACCCCCACCGGGATCAGCCGCCAGCCGACTTCGGCAGCCTGCTGCAAGACGGTGCGCTCCGGTTGACGCGGCAGACGCAGTCCCACCTGCGCGACGAACCGCTCCGGCGAGAGCGTCAACTCGGCCGGCGGCGCCGCGTGCAGCAGCGTCGTCAACGCTTCCAGCGTCTCCAATTCCGCGCGGCACGCTACGCAATTCGCCAGGTGCGCCGCCACCCGCTGTTGCCGGGCTGCGGTCAGCGCGCCATCGTGATAAGCTGCGATCCGGTCGGTGACGTGTTGTTCCATTATGACGCCTCCAGGATGTCTTTGAGCATGTCGCGCAGCCGCGTGCGCGCGTAATTCAACCGTGACATCACCGTGCCGATGGGAATTTGCACCATATCGGCGATCTCTTGATAGCTCAATCCTTCGTACTCCCGCAAAATTAACACCACGCGGCTCGCTTCCGGCAGCGCCAGCACCGCTCGCTGCACCATCACCGCCCGCTCGTTTTGCTCGGCCACCGCTTCCGGCCCCGGCGTGCGCGCGGCGATGGGCAGTTCGTCCACATCAGCCATCTCCCGCTCGCGCCGCAGCGTATCCAGCGCCACGTTGCTGGCGATGCGATACACCCAGTTGCGAAACGGCGCTTCGGGCCGATACTTGGGCAGATGCTGCCACGCCCGGATGAACGCCTCTTGCGCTGCATCCTCGGCCAACTCGGCGTCGCCGCACATCCGATAGATGACATTGACCACGCCGTCGCGGTAACGCGCCACCAACTCCCCAAACGCCTGGCGGTCACAGCGCTGCGCGCTGTGAATCAAACCTAACTCATCCTCTGCGGGCATACTCCCCGTGTTCACGCTGTACAGGTTCCTTTCTATTGACATAACGACTCAGGAGGAAAATTTATTCGGAATCAAACGGCAAATGGCAAACGGCATAAATTCACGTTTGACGAATTACGAATTGTGAATTGCAAATTGCGAATTGCAAATTGCGAATTACGAATTACGAATTGCGAATTGCGTCCACCGGTATTGTCCGCAGCCGCACGCCCGTTGCGTGAAAGACGGCGTTGACGAGGGCGGGGGCAGTCGCCATCATCACCGGCTCGGCCATATTCTTCGCGCCGTAGGGGCCAACGTCCAGCGGCGTCTGGATGAACTCCACGTCCATCTCCGGCACGTCGCCGGCGCGGGGGATGCGATACTGCGCCAGCCCTGTCGCCTGCGGAATACAATTTTCGTAGCGGAACGCCTCCATCAGACCGTACCCCAGCCCCTGGACGATGCCGCCGTAAATCTGCCCCAGCGCGCCTTGCGGATAGAGGATCGCGCCAGCGTCGTGCGCCGCCCAGATGCCTGTGGCGCGCACCTTGCCCGTCCGCCGGTTGACCGCCGCCTCCACTACCTGCGCGCCGAAGGAATAGGCAAAGTACGGCGCGCCGCTGCCCCGCGCAAAATCCCAATGGATAGCCGGAACCTGCCAGCGGCCCTCCGCCGAAAGCTGCAATCCGAGGACGCGGGCGTGCGCGACGACGGCCTCGAATGTCGCCGGCTCCTCGTCCGGGCCGACAAACCCCTCTCCCACGCGCGCGAGCTGCTCCGACGCGCAATGCAGCAGGTCGGCGGCGGCCAGGGCGAGCGTGTGCCGCAGTTTCTCGGCGGCCACGCGCACGGAGTTCCCGCCGATCACCGACGCCCGCGAGGCCACCGTCGGGCCGGAGTCGCGTGCCGTGTGCGTGTCCGGGCGCAGGACGTGGATGCGCGCCATGTCCACACCGAGCGTCTCTGCCGCCAGCGCCGTGAACACCGTGCGGCTGCCCTGCCCGTAATCCGTCAGCCCGGAGGTGAGCGTGATCCCACCATCGTCCTCAATTTTCAGCGTCGCGGTCGCCGCGTCCTTCCCCTCCGCGCCCAAGCCAATGCCGTGGAAGTAGCACGCCACGCCGACGCCCCGCGCCACCTCGTCGGTTTGCTGCGCGTACTCCGCCCGCTTGCGATCCCAATCAGAGCGGCGGCGCACCGATTCAAGACACGCCGCCAGCCCCACCTCCTGCGCGAGTTGCGCACCCGTCAGCGTGCGGTCGCCCGTACGCAGGCAATTTTGCAGGCGGAAGTCCAGCGGATCGCGGCCCAGGCGGTGCGCCAGCTCGTCTATGGCGATTTCGACGGCGGCGGTGGCCTGCGTGTTGCCGAAGCCACGCATCGCGCCGGCATAGCCGTTGTTGGTATAGACGGCGGCGGCGTCCACGCTCACGGCCTGGTAGCGGTACGCGCCGGCCGCGTGCATCGTTGCTCGCCACGTCGCCAGCGGCGTCGTCGCGGCGTAGGCCCCGTTGTCGTGCAGGATTTCGGCCCGCGCGGCCTGCAAGTGGCCGTCCGCGTCGGCGCCCAGCGTCAGGTGGATGCGCGCCGCCTGCCGCTTGTACGACGCGACGAGCGACTCGCGGCGGGTGTACGTCAGCCGGACGGGCTTGCCGGTGAGCAGCGCCAACCGCGCCGCCTGCGCCGAAATCTGGTAGACGCCGTCGTCTTTGCCGCCGAACGCGCCGCCCACCGGCGGCTGGATTACGCGCACCTGCGCCTCCGGCAGTCCCAAAACGGCGCAGAGGGTGCCCCGGTTGACGAACGGACTCTGGTTGTTGGCGTACACCATCACGCCGCCGTCCGGCTCCGGGATGGCGAGCGCGCCTTCGGTCTCGATGTAAGCGTGTTCCTGGCAAGGGAAGGGGTAGACCTCGTCCAGCACGGTGGGGCAGGCGGCCAGCAGTGGGGCAGGATCGCCGTTGCGGACGATGTGAGCGGCGCACAGGTTTTTGGCATCGGGGCGCGGCGCAACTATGCCGTCAATCATCGGCGTGCAGACGTCGGGGATTTGCGGCGCGTCGGGGGCCTGGGCGCGCGTCATGTCGCTCACTACCGGCAGCGGCTCAAGCTCCAGGACAATCGCCGCCAGCCCGGCCAGCGCCGCCGCTTCGTCGTCCGCCGCCACCGCCGCGATGGGGTCGCCCACATAGCGGACTTTGCCGCGCGCCAGCACGTAATGGTCGCGGATCGGCCAGCCGAACGCGCCGCCGTCCACAAAATCCGCGCCGGTGATGGCGGCCCGCACGCCCGGCACGGCCAGCGCGGGCGTCACGTCGAGCGTCACGATGCGCGCGTGGGGCAGCGGGCTGAGCAGCACTTTGGCGACGAGCATCCCCGGCACGCGCATATCCCCCACATACTTTGCCCGTCCCGAAACTTTGTCGGCCCCATCTACATTTTGCAGGCGCGGGTTGCCAAGATAGTGGGTTGTGGGTTGTGGGTTGTGGGTTGTGGGTTGTGAGTTGTGGGTTGTGGGTTGTGGGTTGTGGGTGATCGGGGCTTCTCCCCCTCTCCCCCTCTCTCTCTCCCCCCCTCGTCGTTCCGCCGTCGCCTCAATCGCATCCACAATCTGCTGGTAGCCGGTGCAGCGGCAGAGGTTGGGCTGGAGGGCTTGGCGGATGTCGTCGCGGGTGGGGGAGGGGTTGCGGCGCAGCAACGCTTCGCCGGCGATGACCATGCCGGGGGTGCAGAAACCGCATTGCACCGCGCCGGCGGCGAGGAAAGCGGCTTCAAGGTCGCTCAGGCCGCCGTCAGGCGCGCGCAGCCCCTCGATGGTGGTCACGCGCCGTCCGGCGACGCTCGCGGCAGGGGTGCGGCACGCCTTTGTGAGGCGGTCGTCCACCAGTACCGAGCACGCGCCACAGACACCCTCGTCGCAGCCGCGCTTGGCGCCCGTCAGTCCGAGGCGGTCGCGCAACAGGTCGAGCAGCGGCAGGTCGTCCGGCACGTTGGGCACGGTGATCGGGGCGTCGTTCAAAATAAAGGTGAGTTGCATAAAACCTCCTCAGAGAATAACAGGATTGACGGAATGATAGGATTAAAAAATCCGCTTAATCCGTTGAATCCGTTGACAAAGATTTTCGTGGTTGGTGGGACGGACAAATCTTAAGAAAAAGCCGCTTGGGTTAAGGTCATAAAACGCGAAACGTGAAACGTGATGATTTTACTGCAAAATCCTCACGTTTCACGTTTCACATCAATGGCCTGGTCGAAGGCCGGCCCCAGCACGAGATTAGGGTATGTTCTGCTTCACCAGCCACTCATGAATCGTGCGAGCCGTTTCTTTGTAGGTGTCTTCCAGCATAATGTCGTGCCCTGCGCCGGGGACGACGATGTAATCTGCGTGGTAGTAGGCCGCCGAGCGACGCTCCAACGGCTCCGGCAGCAGGGTATCGGCGCCGCCGGCAATCCACAACAGCGGAGTCTGCACGCGCGCGGGGGGATACCAGAACGGCGGGTTGTGCTGGTAGAGCACAAGGATGGATTCCGGGCCGAGTTTGGCGTGCAGGGCTTCCGGCGTGATGATCGCGTTGGGGCTGATGAAGGCGCGCGCGGCTCGCTCCGGCGTGTTGACCAGCGGCGTCGAATCCCAGGAGAGGAAGGCTTCCAAAACAAACGTGGGCTGTAGCCGACTTAAACTCAACAAACTCCCTACCGTTATCATCTGATGCGACACCCACGGGCCGACCAGGACTGCCGCCGGGAGATCATCCCCTACATATTTGAGATACCATTGGGTGAGTGCGCCGCCCATACTGTGGCCCATCAAAATCGGCCGGCGCGGCTGACGCAGCATTTCGTCCTTGAGGAAGGCCAGGTAATAATCCAACGTGCAGCGCGTCAGGGGCCGCTGCACCGGCGACCCGGCGTGGCCCGGCAGGCTGTGCGCGTGACTTTCCCAGCCCCACTCGGCAAGCAATGCCTGCCACCCGGCCCAACACCACGCGCCGTGCCACATCCCGTGCTGCATCACGATGGGCGTCTCGAAGCGGCGCTGCTTGGGCGTGTAGACGACGCGCTCGATGCCGTCTTCTACGGTGTGGCGCACGGTATAGGTCTCGGTTTCGGAGCCGGACTCGTAGGCGCGCCAGGGCTGCCCCTGATTGCGGTGCGTCGTCAACGTCTGCTGAACGTCCGCCCGCGCCACCCGCGCGATGGCCCACGCCTGCTGATAGGCCAGGTAGCCCAGGGTCGTTCCCAGGCCCAATCCCAACCAGAATTTGCCTTTTCTGGATTGCTGTGATTTACGCATAGCGCCGCCTCCTTTTTAGAACAGCCCTGTAGGTATTGACCTTGTTCTTGTGTTAACCGCAAAGCCTTACGGGACGCAGATAAACGCTGATGAACGCTGATTTTGATTTATCTGCGTGAATCCGCGAAAATCTGCGTCCTGTTACTTAGGCAACTCGCAGCTCAATTCCGGCCCCTCAGGATGCAGCGCCATAAAAATCTTCTCCGCCGAGAGGGGCAGGTCGTGGAAGCGGACGCCGGTGGCATTGTAGAGCGCGTTGGCGATGGCCGGCGCGGTGGGCACCATGACGTGCTCGCCGACGCCGCGCGCGCCCCACGGGCCGTCTTCCAACGGCGTCTCCACGATGTCGCCGTGAATTTCGCGCGGGGCATCCAGCGCGGTGGCGATCTTGTAGTCCACGAAGCTGCCGTTCAGCGGCTTTCCCTTTGCGTCGAAGCGCAGGCCCTCGAAGGCGGAACTCATCCCATGCACCGCGCCGCCCTCGATCTGCGTCATCACCAGATCGGGGTTGATGGCCTTGCCCACGTCATACGCGCTGGCGACTTTCAGGACTTCCATCTGGCCGGTTTCTGTGTCCACTTCGATTTCCACGGCCTGTGCGCCGACGGTGTAGTGGACGACGGCCCGCGCGCCCTGGCCTGTCTCCGGGTCGAGGCCGGTGACGTAGGTGGGCATGAATTTGCCGCTGCCCACAATCGGCCCGCCCTGCCAGCCCTCAAAGTTGTCATTGGGCAGGCCGTAGACGACCATCTTCTGCAATGGCTGCTCGCGCTCGGATTGGTAGGAGATCACGACGCCGTTTTTGATGTCGAGGTCGGCGGGGTTTTCGTTCCAATACTTTGCGACGATGTCGAGGATTTTGCCGCGTGCCTCTTCCGCCGCCGCCTTGACTGCGTTCCCCATAGACCAGGTGAGCCGGCTGGCGACGGTCTGCCATTCATAGGGGCTATACTTCGTGTCCACCGGATTCGCGGAGACGCGCACCCACTCGTAGGGCACGCCGAGCGCCTCCGCCGCCATCTGCGCCATCACGGTAAACGCGCCCTGCCCGATTTCCTGCCCGCCGACGTAGACGTTGACCGTCGCATCCTCGTTGAAGCGCACGATGGCGGAACTGCCGGGGTTCGGCGGCATGGCGGGGGCTTTCCACATGATCGCCAGCCCCTTACCGCGGACTTTGTTTCCAGACCTAACAGGTTTTCCGAAACCCGTCAGGTCTTTCCACCCTATCGCCTGCGTCACCTTGTCAATGCACGTGACCAAGTCCACCTGCGGCATGGTCATGCCGGTCAAAATGGTGTCGCCGGTGCGGACGCAGTTGCGCCGTTGGAAGTCCGCCGCGTCCATGCCGATTTTTTCGGCCAGTTTGTCCATCACCTGTTCCAAGCCCCAGTGGATTTCGGGCATCCCGAAGCCGCGCATGGCGCTGCCGATGGGGTGGTTGGTGTAGACGCAGTACGAATCGCCCTTGACGTGGGGCACATCGTAGGGGCCGGAACAGGAGTAGCCGGCCGCACGCGCGATATTGACGCCATAGTCGTTGTACGCGCCGCCGCCGAAGTAGTAGGCGACTTCCATTGCAAGCAGATTGCCTTCGGCGTCGCAGCCGATTTTGTACTTGCCGACGAGGCTCTGGCGGACGTTGGTGGCGACGAACTCCTCCTCGCGCGTCATCCGCACCTTGACCGGACGGCCCTTGACGGCCTGCGCCAGCAACGCGACGTTGGCCTCAATCGAGATGCCCGCTTTGCCGCCGAAGCCGCCGCCGACGTAGGGTGAGATCACGCGGATGTTGCCGTGCGGCACACCGAGGCTCTGCGAGAGCAGGTCGCGCTGCGCAAACGGCGATTGCGAGGCCGCCCACAACGTGAGTTGTCCATCCAAATCCCAACGCGCCACGGCGACATGGGTTTCGATGGGCGCGTGCTGAATCTGCGGCAGGGTGTACGTCTCCTCGACAATCGCCGCGCACTGCGCCCACACCGCGTCTGAAACACCGTCATCCGACACGTCGCCTTTGCGCAGCTTGAAATGCTCGGAGACATTTGTCCCCGGTTCCGGGAAGATGAAGTTGACGTGCTCGTAGCTGCCCAGGTCGGGATGAATGAGGGGTGCGTCGGGCTGCGCGCCCGCGTAGGGGTCGAAGACCGGCTCCAATAACTCGTATTCGACCTCCACCAGCCTGGCGGCGGCCTCCGCGATCTCCTCGCTCACCGCCACGACGCCCGCCACGGACTCGCCCACGTAACGCACGCGGTCGTAGGCGAAGATGTAGCGATCTTTGAGATAGAGTCCCAGGTGGGTAGGATTATCCTGACCCGTGACCACAGCTTTGACGCCAGGCAGGGCCAGCGCCTTGCGCGTATCAATCTTCTTAATCAGCGCGTGCGCCACCGGGCTGTGGACGATCTTGCCATACAGCAGCCCTGGCCCGAAGGCCATATCGTCTACATACTTAGCCGCCCCGGTGACCTTCTCAAACGCATCCACGCGCGGAACACTTTTTCCGACGGGGTTATTTGTTTGTTGGCTCATAGTTCACTCCTTTGTGTAAAGGACTGAGGGTTGAGTGCTGAGGACTGAGTTTGCCGTTTTACTCAGTCCTCAGTCCTCAGCACTCGCTACTTCCTGAATTGCCTCCACAATCCGCGTATAGCCCGTACACCGGCACAAGTTGCCGACGATAGCGTGGCGGATTTCGTCTTCGGTGGGATGGGGAATGCGGTCGAGCAGGGCCTTGGCGGATATCAACATTCCCGGCGTGCAGAAGCCGCACTGGACGGCATTGTGGTCAATGAAGGCTTGTTGCAGGGGATGGAGATTGCCATCTTTGCTCAAGCCTTCGACGGTCTCGATGGTCGCGCCATCCGCTTCCACCGCCAACACCTGGCACGAGTTGACCGCCAGGCCGTTCAGAATGATCGTACACGCGCCGCACTCGCCGTTCTCGCAGCCGACTTTGGGGCTGGTGATGCCGAGTTGCTCGCGCAGCACTTTGAGCAGGGTGTGATGGGATTGGACGGCAATGGTGTAAGCATCGCCGTTGATGGTCAAGGTAATTTCATGGTGCATAGTTCCTCCTCTCGCGTTTAAACGTTTGAACGCTGCAACGTTAAAACGTGTTGGATTGCCCGCCGGGTGATGTTCACTACCATCGCTTGCCGATACTCGGCGCTGGCGCGAACGTCGTCAATGGGGCGGGCGCAGCCGTAGGCAGCGGCGGCGGCTTCGTCAATGTGGGCGGCGTCGTGCCCTTCGTTGAGGATTGCCTCGGCTTGCGGGGAGCGGATCGGGGTGGGGGCCACCGCACCCAACGCGACGCGCCATTTTAACCTCACCCCCGGCCCCTCTCCTGGGAGGAGAGGGGAGGCAAGCACGGCGACGCTGACGACGGAGAGATCGCCGGCCTTGCGGCGGCTGAGCTTCTCGAAAACGGCCACACTGTTCACGGGTGGCTTCGGGATAAGGATGCCGACGATGATCTCCCCTTTCTTGAGCGCGTTGCGCTTCGGGCCGACGAAGAACTTCTCCACCGGGATCGAACGGTCGCCCTCCGGTCCTTTGACCAGCACGGACGCTTCCAACACGAGCAGTGCGGGCGCGGAATCGGCGGCGGGGGAGGCCGTGCCCAGGTTGCCGCCGAGCGTCGCGCGGTTGCGCACCTGCTCGTTGCCCATCGCGGCGGCGGCCTGCGCCAGCAGATCCCAATGCGAGCGCACCAGCTCCGAGCGCGCGATCTCGTTCATCCGCAGCGCCGCGCCGACGTAGAGACACTCGCCGGGCGCGCAGCCGCAGCACGGCTCCAACCCTTCCACGGTGAGATCGCGCAGGCCGGGCAACCCTTTGATGTCCACCACCCCATCGGGTTTCCACGCGCCGTCGCGGGTGTGCGGGATGAGGTCGGTCGCCCCGGCCAGTGGGTAGATGACCTTGTCCGGCAAAGTCAATACTTTGAAGGCTTCGTCAAAATCTTTCGGTTTGTAATAATCGAATGGTTGCATACCACACTCCTTTTCAGGCCACAGAGTTCACAGAGAACACAGAGATTTTTTTCTTTTCTCTGTGCCCTCTGTGTCCTCTGTGGCAAAAAGTTAAGCAGATACTCGTTTCACGCCATCTACCAGGCGCGGAACATTGAAGTTGATGATCAGGCCGCGTTTTATTTTGGCCGCATAAAGGTAGGAAAGCACTTGCGCCATAATCAAATCCATGTTGGGATGTGTGACGGCTTTGAGTTCCAACACCACCTCGTTTTCCACCAACAAATCAATCCGCTGGCCCTTGAGGACATGGCCTTTGTAAACCACATCCACATCAACCTGACGCGCATAAGAAATGCCGCGCAAGTCAAACTCAATGCAAAAAGCCTCTTCGTAGATGGACTCCAACAGACCGGCACCTAGATGTCGGTGTACCTCAATCGCCGCGCCGATAATCTTTTCAGTGAGTGCATCTGCCATGGCTTTTTTCCTTCTGTCACAGAGTCCACAGAGAACACAGAGAGTTTCTCTTTTCTCTGTGCCCTCTGTGTCCTCTGTGGCTAAAAATTACTCGATGTTCGCGCGTTCTTTGACGCCGAAGAGGGAGGGCGGGACGAGGATGAAGAGCAGATTGAGCAGGATGCCGACGATGGCTGCGAAGACAATCGCGGGGATGCCATCCGGGAAGAAGACCGGGACTTTGAAGGGGAACAGGCCGTTGGGCAAGCCCAGGTTGCCGCCGATGCCCAGCACCAGGATCGTCGCGCCGATGGCGAGGTTCTTGGGATCGAAGAGGTTGACCTTCTCGCTTTGCAGCAGCGCGATACCCTGCTTGCCGATGACGCCGAACAGGTAGATCGAAAGTCCGCCGGTCACAGCCGTGGGAATCGTGTTGACCAGCCCGGCCAGCTTGCCGATGAAGCCCAAAGCTATCGCAATGCCGCCCGCAGCCATCAACACTGCCGACGAATAATTGCGCGTGATCGCCATCAGCGAGTTGTTCTCCCCGTAGTTCGTGCCCGCACAACCGCCAAAGAGACCATTGATCGCATCACTGCATCCATCGGCGACCAGATTCAGGCCGATGAGGTTTTTGATCTCCAGCGGCTTGCGCTTCAGATCCTTGGCGAGCTGGTCTATATACAGACTCATCTGGTAAAGGTGCGCGGTAGATTCGGGGATCGTTGCAATCGCAATTAACGCGATGCTGATCGCCATGCCCCACGCGCGCCCATCCCCAAAGGCCGGGAACGTGATATGGGGGAACCGCAGCCAGGTTTCGTTGACCACAGGGCTAAAATCCACAATCCCAAAAATTAAGGCGAAGATGTACCCGCCGATCGCACCAAGTAGAATCGGCAGCATCCCGATCAATCCCTTGCCTTGCAAGTAGACCGAGAACGCAATCGTCAAAATCAGGGTGATGAAGGCCACCGCCCAATTGGTTGACGCCTGGGACAGCGCCGTTCCGGCCAGGGCGATGCCGATGATGATAGCCACGTTGCCGGTGATGATCGGCGGCAGGATTTTGTCCAGCCGGGCTTTACCAATACGCTGGACCAGCAACCCGATCAGGATATTGAGTAGGCCGGTGCACATGATGCCCACCTGCGCCAGTTTTACACCATCCGGGCAGTAAACGGCGCTGGAGTTGAAGCAATCGGGAACATACTTGGACATCACGGTGATGATGACGGTGATGTAGCTGAAGGAAGAGCCGTAGTACAGAGGTATTTTGCGTCTTGAGACCAACAACGCGATAATCGTACCCAGACCGGAGGTGAACAGCGTCACCCCCACGTCAAATTTCGTGAGGATGGCGACCAGCACCGTTGCCGGGAACATCGTCAGCACTTGCTGGAACCCCAAACTCAACATTGCGCCCCACGCAGGCACATCTTCGGGCATATAGCCGACGATGGGGGCAGCACCTTTAGACTTTTGAGCCATTTGCGATACTCCTTTCGTGAAAGTAAAACTAGATTGATAAATGGATAAGTTTTTGACGCCCTCTTTTCAATCAAGAAAATCTTACAATACCCGTTCCTCCTTGTTTTCGAACTTTACGCGCGCCCCAAGGGCGCTTGTAAGCCTCATTGCTTTGGCGGCACGCGCCGCGCCGGCTCGAAGCGACTGCGGGCCGGCGTCAGGATATCGCCGTAGGCCGCCAGGTTGCGATCTTCCAGGTGATCGAAGACCATCGGGCTGACGGAGCCGTAACTGATGCGCTTGAGCGGCTCCGGGTCAAGTTCCGCCGCGATGATGTCTTCGGTCCCCCGCGCCAGCGCCAACGTCTGCGCGATGGGGCTGACGATCATGCTGTGGCCGAAGTAGTAGTGCCCACCGGCGTCCGGCCCGATGGCGTTGCAGGCGGCGATGTAGACGTGATTGTCGTAGGCGCGCGCTTTGTTCGTCAGCTCCCAAATCTCGAAGCTGCGTAACAGCGCAGAAGGGCGGACGATGACTTCCGCTCCGCGCACCGCCTCGCAGCGGTACAGCTCCGGGAAATCCCCATCGTAACAGATGGTCAGGCCGATGGTCGCCAGGGGCGTCTCCACCACGACCGGCGCGTTGCCGGGCGTTGACCAGCCCCCGCCGGCCCGCCGCTCGGTGGGGAACAGATGCGCCTTGCGGTAGACGCCGAGCAGCCCCTCCGGGCCGAACAGCGCGGCGCTGTTGTAGACAATGTCCGGCGTCGGCCCGCGCTCGTAGGTAGGGAAGACAACGTAGAGGTCAAGCGCGCGCGCCGCCGCCGCGACCGGCGCCGTCAGCGGGCCGGGAAGCGTATCCACCTGCGCCCACAGGTCTTCGACCGGGCAGCCCGGCGTGAAGCCCGTCGTCACCGACTCCGGCAGCACCACCAGGCGCGCGCCGGTCTCCCGCGCCGCCCGCTCCGTCCAGGCCAGCGCCTTTTCGACGTTCTCGCGCACTGCCAGCGGCGTCACCGCAAACTGCGCGCAGGCGACTGTGAAAGGTTGCATAATTCCTCCTCGGTAGACGGTAGACGGTAGACGGTAGACGGGGAGGGGGAGAGGGGGGAGGGGGTGATCCGCTGATCCGCCGATCCGCTGCCCCGCTGCCCCGCTGCTCCGCTGCTCCGCCACTCCTAACTCCTAACTCCTAACTCCTCACTCGCCCCTCAGATCGCCCCCTCAGCGCGCAGTTCCGCGATCTGCTCCGGTGTGTAGCCGAGCAAGTCGCGCAGCACCTCTTCGGTGTGCTGGCCCAGGGTGGGGGCGGGCATACGCATGGCGCCGGGCGTCTCGCTGAGTTTGATCGGGATGCCGGCCATGGTCAGCTCCCCGGCCACCGGGTGGAGAACCTTGACCAGCATCTCCCGCGCCAACACCTGCGGGTGTTCCATCACCTGGGGTACGTTGTTGATGGGACTGGCGGGCACCCCCACCGCGTCGAGCCGCGCCTGCCAATCCGCATTGGTGCGGGTCACGAAGATCTCGGCCAGGAGCGGGCGTAGCTCGGCATAGTGGGCCAGGCGTGACGGATTGGTCGTGAAGCGTGGATCCGCGCCCAGGTCGGGACGCTCCAACGCTTCGCAGAGCCGCAGCCAGACGGTGTCGTTGCCCACCGCGACCATCAATTCCCCGTCCTGCGTCTCAAACGGCTCAAGAGGGACCACGGAAGGATGGCGGCTGCCGATGGGACGCGGGATTTCGCCGGTGACGCCGTACCGGGCGATGGCGTTCTCCAGAATGGCGACCTGACAATCGAGCATTGCCACGTCCACCAACTGCCCCTGCCCGGTGCGCTCGCGCGCCGCCAACGCGCTCAAAACTCCGGTAGCCATGAAGATGCCCGCGATGATGTCGCCAATGGAGGTGCCAACCCGCGTGGGCGTGCCGTCCTCCGGCCCGGTGATGCTCATCACGCCGCCCATCGCCTGCACCACCCCGTCGTAAGCGGGGCGCTGGCTGTACGGCCCCGTGCGCCCAAACCCTGAAATGGCCGCGTAGATCAGGCGCGGATTGATCTCGCGCAGCGTCTCGTAGCCCAGCCCCAGCTTCTCCAACGTGCCGGGGCGGAAGTTCTCGATCACTACATCCACCTGCGCCGCCAGCTCGCGGATGATCTGCTTCCCGCGCGGCGACTTGAGATTCAGCGTCACGCTGCGCTTGTTGCGGTTGAGACTCATAAAGTATGCGCTCTCGCCGTGCAAATACGGGCCGAAGTTGCGCGAATCGTCGCCCGTGCCGGGCATCTCGATTTTGATCACGTCGGCCCCCAGGTCGGCCAGAATCATCGTCGCATACGGCCCGGCCAACACGCGGGACAAATCCAGGATACGGAGTCCTTCCAAAGCCATCATCGTCATTCTCCTTAGCGTTGAAAGTTTCAAGTTTCAAGTTCGGATGTTGCAACTTTCAACTTTCAACTTTTAACTATTGCCTGGCTTTTACTTGCTGGTTGAGGTTTTCGACGTGTTGCGGGTCAAACGCATCTCCGAACTTAGTCTTGGGGAGCGCGGCTTTCTTGGCTTGCAAGTCCTGGTACTCGTCGTCGTCCACGAAGGCGACGCAGCGCCCGATGCACGATTCGCCATCCACGAAACGCCAGGGGAAGAAGCCGATCTGCACGCGGCGGTTGATGAGCAAGTCAATCTCGCCGCCGATGCACTCCGCGTGGATGATGCCGGAGGGGAACATCTCGATGTGCATCAATTGGTACTTCGTGTCGTCGAAGACGTCCGCCAGCCCCCTGCCGTACTTCTGCTGGAAGTGCTTCTCGGCCTGCGCGGCCTGGCGCGGCATCCAGTTGCGGATGATCGTGTTCATCGGGTGATCCGCGCTGCCGCAGTCCACGCCGATCCAGCGCAGCTTCTTGCGCTTGGCCCACTCCGCGAACTCCCGGTCGGGGCCGGGATGCTGCACCATGTAGCGGATCTCGTCGGCGTAGGGCATATCCCAGCCAAAGTGGTGAAAGCCGGTGTGGATGATGAGGATGTCGCCCTCTTTGATTTCGACTTTGTCTTCAATCATCTCCGATGTGTAGATGTCGTAGTCGGCGACCACGTCGGAGAGGTCCACGACGGCGGCCTCGTGAACCAGGAAGTCCATCCCCAGGGACGCGATGTCCTTGCCGGCGGTGTAGAAGTGGATTTCGCCGTCGAGGTGCGTGCCGAGGTGATTGGAATGGGTCACGAGCTGCCCGTTCGCGCCGTTGGGCGCCAGCCGCTTGAAGTATTTCACTTGCAGCGGCTCGTAGGTCGGCCACGGGGGCGTGGCAATGCCGAGAGGAATGGTTAAGTCTAACAGTTTCATGGTCAAAGCCTCCTAAAGTGATTTGAACATTGTTTTTGAAAGATGGCGTTATTCGTTAGGTGCGGATAGGTGCGTTATCCTCAACGAGGTCACCACCTCATCCAAAGCCGCTAAATTCGGCTCAAAGTCGCTTTCACGCGCTGCCGCGAGCAGGGCTTGCACCTCTTGGTTGTACGTCTCACAACATTCCCCGTTGCTTTCGCACTTTTCCGGCAATGGCGGCAGGCTCGCCGCATCCACAGGAAGGGTCACGGCGATATAGTAGCGGTTTTCATCATCCAGTCCTCGAAATGCATAGAATAGCCGTTCGTTTGAGAGGGGATACAAGTCTTGGCCCCAGGCGATAACCGCGCGCACCCCTGAGACGTTCTGAAAATGTAGATACTCCGTTTGAACCTGAAGAACGATACAGGCGGGCCTATCAACGGGAAAATAGTCGGTCGCTTGAGTAGGAATGGCCGCGCGCAGTTCCCCCGCGATGGTCTCCCAGCTGTCCGCCTCGAACCATCTATCCACCGATTGCACCGGATACACGATGATGCTCCCGAATGTCTCATACCCGGATGGATCGGCGGAAAACTGGACATACTGTAAAAACGCCGAGTCCGGGTAATGTCCCCTATTTTTCAATGTTCGAGAGATTGCCTCTGCATAGACGCCATTCTCCCAAGCCGGTGGAATGCGCAGGCTGACGCCTCCATACGTTACTTCGGGGCCTTGCAAAATGATAGGCGTGGCCGCAGGCGCCGGGGTGGGCCAGGACGTAGATGTGGGTTCTTGGGTGGGCGCCTCTAGGGTGGCGGTAGGGGTTGAAAGCGATGTCTGCGGCAGAACAGGGGTTTCTGCTCCTACCTGCCACACATGCACCACCGGCTTTGCCTCGTCCGCGAACAACTCCAACACGTACAGCCGACCCCGCTCGCGGTCATACGCCACGTCGCCGATGCGCATCCGGCGCTGGTCGCCGCGCCCCACGTTGTCCAGTTCCCACGCTGGTGGATTGAGGTACAAATAGTCGTCAAGGTCCAGCGTCGCGTAGGGTTGGGGGCCCCACGGTTCCAACGTCCCGGCGGCCACCCGCGCCAGATCGTCGGGATCGTAGAAAACGAGCTGCGCGTCGAAGCGCGTGCTCCACCAGCCGCGATAATCGTTGTGGCCTTCGCAGCCCCTCAAGTCTTCCGGCGGGCACGGCGTCCCATCCGCCAACCGGCACAGGGTGAACTGATCCACCAGCTCCACCTCCACGCACGGCAGGTCTGGCCCGGTAGGATTGGCCCAGCCATACCAATACTTCGCGCCGGTCGCCTTCGTCCCGGCAAAGATGACGGCGGATTTGCCGCTGCGCGTCGTGAGCCACGCGCCGCCTTCCCACTCGTCGGGATGCTGGTAGCCGGTGAGCGCGCTCTCGATAGTGTCCGTCTCTTCCGAGGTGGCGTAGTGCAGCAATACGGTCTCTTCCAGGCGTGTTCCCGATGGCGGCGGCGCGCCGTCGTCCTCCCACGGACGATAGGCGAAGAGCGCCGGCCCCATCCCCGACCAGCCGCCATCCCGGTAACGCCCGGTGGCGAGTACGCGGCCCTGCGCGTGGGCATCGGCCCAAGCAGCGGGAATTTCAAAGAGGTACCCGTTCACGCTGTTAAAGTTCTGATTGCCAATGAACCACACGCCCTGAAAATCGGCTTGCGCCAGATCGGGAGCGAACCAGCCGTGCGTCGGAACCGGCGTGTCGGGCGGGAGGTGCTGTCCCCATCCCAGGTGAATTTTAGGCCCGGTTGCCGGATGGTCAAGATAGGCCATCCCCGCGCGCGGGATTTCTTCCAGGTCGGTAAAGCGACCGGCGAGGACGTTGTGAAAGCCCTGGCGGAATTCGGCGGCGGGCAAGTCGGCCACGTTGCGCGAGTTGACCGGCGTGGGGAGGCTGATCTCCGCCACCTGGTTGCCGTCGGGCAGATCGCCGTAGGCCATGCGGTCGTGCCCCATGATGAAAAGCGTGCCGTTATCCGGGTTGAATGTCATTGCGTTGCCGCCGTACGCGAAGGTGCGGGGGCGGTCGCCGTCGTCGGGCAGGCGGAACGCGCCCAGGTAGGTGAAGTCGTCCGGCGTGACCAGCGCGCCGGAAGGCGGGCGGGCAGGGGCGGCAGGCGCGGGCCGGGTAGACGGGCGCGGCGCCGGTGACGCGGTAGCGACCTCAAGCGGTTCCACGTCCGGCGCGCGGCACGCCGATAGTACGAGAAACATCGCACACAGCGCGACAACCGCGCGAGAATTCATAGTCGGCTTTCCCGCCGCCGAATCACCATCGCCACGGCCAGCAGCGACAGGGCCAGCGGCGCCGATCCGCACAGCCCGCCGCCGGCCCCCCCTTCCTCCGCCGTGTCGCTCTCTTCGGCGCCGGTGGGTTCGGGGGTGGCGGGTTTCTCGACGGGCGGTTTTTCTGTTGCTGGCGGCGCGGTGGGTTCAAGCGCCGGCGTCTCTTCGGTGAAGGTCGCCAACTCGTCCACCCACACGCTTCCCTTGCCTTCCCCAAAGCTGAAGGCGACGCCGACGATGCGCGCCGGGTCGAGTTCCGCCAGTCCGCTTTCATCCGCCCACGAGGCGCGCGCGAAATCGCTCCAGGGAATGAAGATGGAATTCCAGTCGGTCGTCACCTCAAAGCCAAACTCGAAGGGGGTGGAGGCTTCGGGATCGCCGGAAAACAGCCCCAGCGTGACCCATGCGCCAGGCGTATCGGTGCGCAGCCACAGCGTGAGTCCGGCCGCGTCGCTCCAATCCTGGATGTTGTCAAAGTTGCGCCCGCACGCGCCCCAACTGCCTTCCGGGATGGCGTAGGTGATGCGCAGCGCCGTCGCGCCGCTGTAGGCGTCGCTGTCAGGATTACATTCAAAGGTCGCGCCGTCGCCGGGATCGGCGTGCCATACAAAATCGCCTTCGAGTCCGTCAATCACACCGGCCGCGCCGACGACGAGGGGAATGGCAATCTCTGCCGGGGCTTCGGTAACTTTGGCCGGCGGCGGTTCGGCAGCGGACGGCGTTGTGGTGGTTTTCTCAACAGGTGGTGGGGAAACGACGCCCGCGGCCTGCCAGCGGTTGTAGGCCACGTTGAGCAGCGGCGCGAATTCGGCGGTGGCTTTGCTGTGCCCCTCCGTCGAAGGGTGGCTATCGCCGCTAGGGTAGGCAGAATAGTTGTTGTTCGTGGCCTGGATGTGCTCGATTGTGCTGCCGTTCCAGCGATGATGGTTGTCGGGCGCGGTCAGCACGTTGAAGTAGTCGAAGACGGCGACGTTGGCATAGGGGTAGTTCACCAGCCACTCGTTGACCAGCCAGTTGTTGAAGGCGCGCGCGTTGGCGGCGCGGTCGCGGGATGTGTCGCTCTTCATCAGCGGCGGCGCGGTGATGACGACGAACAGCTTGTCCTGCCGCGTCTCGAAGTAGGTCAGCAGCGCGTTATAGACGGCTTTGGCGTTGGCGACGGTATAGTCATAGTCGTTCGGTTCGGCCAGCGGCGGATCGTCGGGGTTGCCGTACAGGTCGGAGTTGGGGAAGCACGACTTGAACATGATGACGACGTTCTCGCCGCCCGGATCGTCAGTCAGGCGCGACCAGTCGCCAAAGTCGCCGACGTTCTGACCGCTTTCATTGTAGAGTGCATCCAGATACGTGTCGCGGTTCGGGCCGAGGAACCACTCCGGCCAGTTGGGGATGTCGGTGCGGTCGCCGATGCCGTCTGGCCCCCAGCCGTAGTTCGTCGCGCTGACGAAGTAGTTGTTTTCCATTAAGGCCAACGCCAAACCCCCGGCAGGTTGATCCTCATTCGGGTCGGCCAGCCAGTTGCCGCCGGTGGAGTGGTGGACGAAGATGAGTTTGACAGGCGCGGCGGGAGGCGTGGGGGAGAGGGGGAGAGAGGGAGAGAGGGAGAGGGGGAGCAGGGGAGCAGCGGCGGCTTTGGTAAGGCTCAAAAAACTTGCAAGCAAACATAGCAGGCAAGCAATGCGTTTCATTGGAACCCTCCTTATTGGGATTCTAAGGGCACGGGTACGTGCTGTTGTAAATCTCGATTTCCCCCGCGCTCGTTTTGAACCACACCCCATCCACGCGAATAAGCCTGGCGTCACCAGCTCGCCCGTGATCTCGATGATTGCCGGGCTGCGTTCTGCCATCTGAAGCACACAGGCGTACTCCTCGGACGTTTCTATCGAAAAAGCCGAAGACGTACAGCAAGATCAGGGGGATTGCCAGGAATATGACCCAGGGAAAAATGCGGCGCAGGCACTCCCGCAACGGGTTTTCGGTAGGGTAAGAATTCGCGTAATCATCAGTGTTCACTGAGAGAGTTTGCTATTTGCTATTCGCTATTCGCCATTTGCTTGAACGCCTCCTCAAAACATTCTCTCGGCGCGCGCACCAACCCCGCGCCCACCATCCCCACGCCCGGCTCTTTGTGCGCGATGCCGGTGTTGATGAACGGCAGGATGCCGGTCTGCATCACCTTGCGCACGTCAATCCCCAACGGCGTCCCCCGGAAGTCGAGCGCGGGCACGGTGAAGAATTCGTGTTCGCCCGCGGTGATCTGGTACATCTCCTGCGTCACTTCCAGGGCCAGCGCCGCCGTCCCGCCGACGAAGCGCACAATGGCCGGCGCCGCCGCCATCGCGAAACCGCCGATCCCGCCCGTCTCGGTGATGGCGGAGTCGCCAATATCGGGGTTGGCGTCCTTTTCGGAGAAGCCGGGCAGCCACAAGCCTTGCACGATGGGCGCGGGTGCGGTGAACCATTGCCCTGGCAGCCCCGCCACGCGGATGCCGAAGTCCGTCCCGTTGCGCGCCATCACTGTGACCAACGTGCAGCCGGCCAACCCCTCCGCCGGTTCCAACATCGCCTTCATCGCCGCCATCGAGAGGTTGAGGAAGAAGTGGTCGTTGCCGTCTATAAACCGCAGCACTTCCTCGGCTACGGCTTTGGTGATGCGCGGTTGCAGCAGCGCCGGCGCCAGTTGGCGGATGAGCAGCGACGTGGCCGCGCGGTTGCGATTGTGGCCTTCGTCGCCCATGTGGAGCGCCTGCGCGATGAGGCTGCGCAAGTCAATCGGCCCGGTGGCCTTGATCGCGGCGGTCAACGCGGGATAGAGCGTCGTCTCCATCCACTTGAGCCGCGCCAGCACCTCGTCGCTGTATGCGCCATAGCGCAGCACGCGCCCCAGGCCCTCGTTCTGCGTGCTGTACGCCAAATTGCCATGCGTCTCGTTCCGCACGATGAAGACCGGCATGGAGGGCGACACGATCCCCGCCATCGGGCCGACGGTGTGATGGTGGTGGCACGGCACGAAGGTGAATTCGCCCGCCGCCGCCATCGCCGCCGCTTCCTCGTAGGATTTAGCCCAGCCTTCGTAGACGGCGGCGCCCATCACTGCGCCGCGCTGCGGGCCGCACATGCGTTCCCAGGTAATCGGCGGCCCGGCGTGCAGGATCATTCGCTCTCCAAAGTCGGGGATCACGTCGCGGGCCACGCCCATCCCCACCAGCAGCGGCCGCCCGGCGCGGATGCGCGTCACGGCCTCGGCGTTGACCGTATCAATGTCCTCGCCGCCCACAGTCGCGGTCAAAGGACGATAATTTTCCAGCGGCGGACGCCAATCCACCCGAATTACATCCACCGCTTGCGTTTCCAGGCTGGCTGCAAACGCTTCCAAACCGACGTTGATCGCTTTTAAGGGTTTGCCAAACAAGTCTTGAATCGCCATCGTTACTCTCCCCGCTCAACCCAGAATGTACCCCGCCAGCCGCGACGCCGCCGCATTGGTGGGCGCCACAATGACGCCCGCGTTGGTCAACTGTAACTCCTGCCGCCGCACTTTTTGCGGATCGCCCTCGGTGCCGCACACCGCGGCGATGAAAATCACCTCACGGTCTCTCCCCTGAAGCCAGGTGCGCGCTTCCTCAATCGCTTCCACTGCCGCGCCGGCCGGGTCGGGGTGGACGCCATAGCCCAGCACGATGTCCAGGAACAGCACGGCGGTTTGTGGATCCTTGATTTCTTGCAAGATGCGCTTATTGCGCAGAGTCGGGTCCAGCATAGGGTGCAGCCGCCCGACGGTGAATTCGTCCTCACCCAGATCTACTGCCGTGTGGCCTTCGCTGCGGTTGGCATTGAGCATCTGGCATGTCTTTTCCACCGGCGCGTTGGAAACCACCGGGGTACTCAGCATCTTATTGAGAATGAGCTGTGTCTCGTAGCAGAACGTGCCGCCGCTGAACAGCCCCCGAAAAAATCGCTGCCGTTTTTTCAGCCGGGTGCGGAAGGCTTTGGCCTGCATTTTGAGTTGCTGGTTGCGCTCTTTGAGGACTTCCCGCGCCGCCTCGAAGTCCTGCCCACGCACCACCGCCGCCGCCAGATGCGCCGCCTCCTCCAACGTGGTCGCCGGAATCGCGCCGGCCTCGCGGATCGCCTTCGACTTGCCGCCCAGGAAGCACACCACCACCGGCTTCGGGCTGTCCCTGAGGCACGCCAGCACTTTATCAGCTACCTCCGGCGCCGGCGGCTTGGAGACGAGCAAGATCGTTTGTGTGGCGGGGTCGCCCTGGAGCGCCTTCAGCCCTTCCAGCATCATGAGGCCGCCCACCTCCACCGACAGGTCGCGCCCGCCTGTGCCGATGCCCTGGGTGATACCCACCCCCAACCGGGTGAGCTGGCAGGTGACGGCTTGCAGGCCCGTGCCGCTGGCTGCGACGACCCCCACCGGCCCTGGCGTCACCGCGTTGGCGAAGCCCAACGCCACCCCGTTGAGGATCGCTGTCCCGGCGTCCGGCCCCATCACCAGTAGTCCCTTCTCACGCCCCAGCGTCTTGAGCGCAATTTCGTCTTCCAGGCTGACGTTGTCGCTAAAGAGGAAGACGTGCAGGCCGTGCCTCAGCGCGTCGTGGGCGACGCCGGCGGCATAACGTCCGGCGACGGAGATCAGGGCGATATTGGCGCCGTCCATCTGCGCGGCTGCTGCCGCCACCGTCTTAGGCGCTGCTGTCTGATCGGCGCCAGCGTGGACAGCGCGTGAGGCCGCGAGGAGCACGTTGGCCTGACGCAGTGCGGCTGCGGCAGTTTCAGCAGAATCCGCCCGCACGGCGATGATGAGGTCGTCGCCAGAAGCCGCGGCCGCCTCCGGCGTCATCAAGTTCGCGTCTTTGAGAATGCCCTTGTTGGCGGGCGTCCCCATCACGACAGCGGCGTCGGCCACACCGGTCAGTTTCAACAGCCCCTGCGCGGCTTGCAACAGGGTTATGGAATCGTAATAAGCGCCGGGGTTAATCGTTGTTTGTGTGATCAAGGCAACCTCCCATGATGCAAGCATGAGCATCATTTCATCCAATGCACACTTCCATTCTATGTAGGATAAAAAGCATTGTCAAGTGTTGCGTTTTTTGCACTTGCCTGGGAGGCTGGGCGTAGAAGTGTTCCCTGTCCCGGACATCTTGCAGTAGGCGCGGCGACTTTGACCATACGGAGGAAAGCCGAAACTTGCACGTTGAGTTGGCGTAGGGTCGTCTTCCGCTGCCGCTCCTGAGCGGGGATGAAGCCCCGTGGCCTAAGGGCTGGTTATTGCAAAAGCGTCGGCGCGG
>DAOUGD010000118.1:0-25831 GCA_034429475.1 Anaerolineae bacterium | reverse complement strand
GCGTAGGACTGCCCGCTGACCGTCTCCACGATGCCGGCCAGCACCACGTAGCCGAGGTTGAAGTATTGCTGGCGCGCGCCGAGCGGCGCGGTCAGTTGCGCCGCTTTGAGCGCGCGCACGGCGTCTTCAATGCTGGCGTTTTCGGGCAGGATGGTCAGAAATCCGGCGTCGGATAGGCCGCTGGTGTGATGCAGCAGGTGAGCGACGGTGATTTGCGCGGAAGCGGACTCGTCGGCAACGGCGAACCAGGGGAGGTATGTGCGCACCGGCGCGTTGACGTCCACCAATCCCTGTTCGGCCAGTTGCGCAATCGCCAGCGCGGTGAACGACTTGCTCTGCGAGCCGATGAACATCGGCGTCTGCGGCGTCAGCGAGCGACCCTGCCCCGCCGTCCCGTAGCCTTTGAGGTATAGAGTTTCTTCACCCTGGGTGATGGCGAGCGACACGCCTTTGAGGCCGTGTTTCGTCATCTGCGCGGTGATAGTGGTATCTATGGCAGCAAAGTCAAGCGCGGCGCTGTCTGGCGCCATCCACCCAGCGCCAGGCACGAGCAACAACACTGCCAGTGTCAGGAAAGTCAATAAGCGTAAGGTTTTCATCTGTCACTCCGTCGAAAATGGCCGTTTGAACCTCTCACCAGAGTCCGTAGATTGGGCCGACGAAATAAAAGACGATCATGCCGACGGAGTTGTAGAACCCGTGCGCCAGGATGGTCGCCCACAGATTGCCGTCAAACTTCCGTTTCAACCAACTGTAGAACAGCGCGTCAACGGTGGTTACGCCCACGCCGACGAGACCCTGCTCGGTGTGCGCCAGACCAAACAACAGGCTGGAAAGGCCGACGGTCAGCCACACCCCAGTCGGGCCGTCCCCCAACAGATCGGTGAGCAGTGTTTGCAAGTAACCGCGATACGCAATTTCTTCGCCCAGTGCGGCCAGCGTCCACGACAGCGCCAGAAAGAGGAGCAGTTGCCCTGCGTTGCCTTTAAGTTGAGCAAACCCGCTGTAATCTATCGTCGCGCCGGTCACGCGGTTCAGGATGGGCATGATCACGCCCACATCGAACAGTTGCAGGCAGACGGCGCCAAGCAACGCCAGGCTGGCCACTTTCGGCCAGGATGGGGCGCGCTTGAAGCCCAGCGCGGCGGCCGGTTCGCGGCGGATGAGCAGCGAGACGACCATCATTCCCAGAAGAACCAGGGTCGGAAGGAACAGGTCAAGCAGGATGACGGCGGCGGCAACGACCAGCTCAATGACCGTGATGACTTTCCAGGGGATGTTGGCTTTCATTTCAGCGATTGCTGCGCCAGTTGAATCTCAAGCTCGCGATTGCGCGCCAGCGCGCGCAGCAGGGCGATCAACAGCGTGAGCGCGAGGATGCCGAGGAAAGCCGCCCCAGTGGTTTCTGTCACCGTGACGGGGGAAAAGGTGTAGTTGCCGGGGCGGTAAGCGTCGGCATCAGCGCTGGGTTTTGGATTTGCTCCGCTTGGGAAGGTAAGTTGCTCATCGGTCATAGTATTTGCCTCTTTGTTCAGTTTCAAGCCAATTTCAGAAAACGGCGCATGTGAGTCAGCGCCAAATCCCAATCCTGATAGGGATTCCGCACTTTGATCTTGGGGAACGGCACGCGCTCATACAAGCGCTCTGCGACCAGCGTCCAGTCTTCCAGTAAGGCGAGCATTCCGTCCGGGCCGGTGGCGCCATGCGCCACGGCCCAGGGTTGCCCTTCAAAGGCCACAAAGATATGTTCCGCCCAACTGCCTGGAAACCCGCCCCGTTGCCACTCCACTTCCTTCGACTGGATTGTCTGCGTCATAAAGCCGCGCAAGTCATCAATGGTGAAATAGATCAGCGCCGGCTGCAATTCCTGAATGATCGTGATCAGCCGCTGGTTGCTCTCCAACACGCCCTCCAGCGGATGGCCGGCGGCGTACATCAACATAACGCTGGTTTGCCAGAACCGGCTTTCCATGATAGTCACGGTGTCTTGAGCGCGCTGCCGGTCAACCAACCGTTGCCACTGTTGGAGGACGTCGGCTTCGCGGGCGATAGCGGTCGCAATCACCTGATCTAAATGTAAATCGTCCCCAATCGCAATGGGATTATCTGGACTCCACTCCAGAAAACATTGGCACGCTTTGCCGGTATGGGCGATCTCGGCGGCTAGTTTTTGGGCCGTTGTGGTTTTCCCTGAACCGGGCGGGCCTTCTACAAGAATAAGTTGGGTGTCAATCATCGCATCCTCCAAAGTTACGGCAAAGCCGGAATGAGATCAATAGCCACAAGGAGTGCCAGTACGACACTGCCAGTGATTTTCAACGTTCTTTTCATGATGACGTGCTTGAAATGTTCTTGAGCAGAATCACCACCATGACGAGATTGATCAGGGTGATGGTGGGGAAAACTAGCAGTTCGACCACGCTGACGGGCACGCCCAGCCGCGCCATGTTGAGTCCCATCAGACTGACGGCAACGCCCATCGTCACGAACTTCAGCATCCCGACCGAGGCCAACAGGTAGCCCCACGCGCTGCGGCGCAGCAGTAAAACACCCGCCAGCACGCACAGGGGCACAATCAGCCCCAAATCCATCGCCTGGATAAACATGCTTGTCACATTGTCCAACGCAGGGACGGCGCCCGGCGTGAAGGTGGCGGCAATGCGTCCCAGCCAGGCGAACGCCAGAAACGCCGCCGCAAAAAAGAGCAGGCCGGCTATCCAGCCGCGCGGCAGCTTCGCGGAGAAGTGCGCCGGGAGCGTGTTCAGATCGAAGGACATCATGCTCAAGATGAAGGCGTACAGGCTCAGGCTGAACAGTGCCACATACACCAGGAACAGCGCGTTGTAGGCCGCGCCAAAGCACATGGACATATACGTGTACAGGATAAAGCCCAGTGTGCCGGTCAGCAGCAGCCGCCCGCGCAGCGAGCCGCGCCCGGCCAGCCAGCAGGAAATCGCCAGCAGCGGCAGGCCGAGGCCGAGCGTGACCAGATCGTTGGCCTGCATTTGGGCGGCGGAACTGACCGCATCCCAATAGTACAGGCCGCGCGCGTTGATACTGACCTGCTCGCCGCGAAAATTGGTGAGCGGGTAGGATTGGCCCGCCGCCGGCCACAGCCCACCCAGGGCGGCGATCAGGGCGAGCACAAAAATCAAGGGAATGAGCCATTTTAGTGCGTGATTCATAACCACCTCTCATAGATAGATTAAGAACTTATATGGACTATTTCCATACCGGTTGGAATATTTTCGGATTTTCTGGCAAATAGACAACTGTGAGCGTATCCCCCACCTTCACCCGTTTGAACCTCCCCAGGTCAACCTGATGCCGCACTGGCCCCAGGCCGGGAAGCTCGTAAGCCACGTAGTAATCGGTGCTTTCCCCGCCGGCGTATTCAAAGGTATCTACCACCGTGACCGTCGCCGCCACGCCATGCCGGGCCAGACGGCGCGCGCGGATGTAGCCGCCGGCGTAGAAGACGACCAGGAGCAGGCAGACCACCCCGCCGCCGCCGAGGGCCAGGATCGGCCAATACTGTACCTTGCCGGGAACGTAGGACTCTTGCACGCGCGCCACATACGGGTCGCTGCGGGCGTAGATGACGTCAATTGTTTCGGCGTCCTCCGCGTGGAAGTAAACGGCCCACGGCACGGTTTCTTCGCGCTGCACCTCGTAGCGCAGGTCGTTGCCCTTGACCGTGAAGGCATACGTGACGGAATACGTCGTGGCGCTGTCTTCGCTCTCGTGGACTTCCCGGCCGAGCAATGCCGCTGGAGTGACGACGCCCTCCTTTTCCAGCAGCCGCGCCTCGCGGATGAAGCGCTGTTGCAGGAACACGCCGCCGCCCACCAGCGCCAGGCCGAGAATAAAAAGCGTCATCCCGCAGCCTAACGCCCCGCCGGCGCCGCCCGCCGGTGTGACTTCCGGGAACAGGTAGCCCGGATGCGCCGCGACCATATCCTGATGGGCCTGCTGCGCCTTTTGTAGGCTGCGTTTCGAGAGGCGGACTATCAACACAGTAAAGAGCAGCGCAATGATACTGCCCCCAATGAACAAGATGAGCATGGTAGAAGATGTCCAAAAATGGGTATCCATTAAAAAGTCTCCTCCGACAAGTATTAAAATCTGCAAATCTACAAATCAAAAATCTGCAAATCGAAAATCCGTTCAGTGCGTTGCCCCATAGACGCGCAGCCAACCGGAGATCGCCTGCCCATAAGCCTCCGGCGCCTCGTAAAACGGCACGTGCCCAACCCCGCCCTCGAGCACAGCCAACGCCGCCTGGGGGACGCGCTCCGCAATCAGGCGCGCCTGCGCGGGCGGCACGATGGGGTCGGCGTCGCCGGTGAGCGCGAGCGTCGGCGCGGTGATGCGCGGCAGCAGCGGCGTGATGTCAATGTCGGGCATCCGGCGGAAGTACAGCAGCATTGCGTCGAGGTTGAGCTTGCGATAAGCCGGGAAACTCAGCGGTTTGACGATGGCGGCCAATCCCGGATATGCAAAGACGCGCTTGGGATTAGGGGTGTACATCCGACTGGCTTGATGAAAGATGGCATAACTCACCTTCGCCGCGCCATAAACCGACTTGAAGGCCAGGCGGCCCAAAGCACCCGACCGCGCCCAATGTTGATACATCCCCAACGCGCCCGTCCACTGCCCCTGCGCGAATCCGGCAATGCTGATGACGCCCCGCGCGATCTCCGGCGTGTGCGCGGCGATGGCGAGCGCGGCAAAGCCGCCGGTGGAATGGCCCACCAGCAGCACCGGACACTCGCCGACCAATTCGCGGATGGCCGCCGTCAACACGGCGGCGATGCTTTCGGCGGTCAAGTCGTCCGGCCCAAAGCTGGGCGGAAAGGCTGCCGGATAGTGGCCGGGCAGACTCAGCGCGTAACACGGGCCGTACTCGCGGAACGGCGCGACCAGCCCCGGTTCCCAGAAATGCACCGACGCCGTGATGCCGTGCAACAAGATCACCGGCACGCCGGGGTCGCCGGGGTTCAGCGCAATGGCTGTTAAGGTCTGATCACCGCTGCGTAAAGGATAGGTAATGGTCATAGTCACCTCCACAAAAAAGATAAAAACGTGAAACGTGAAACATGATAATTTTACAGTAAAAACCTCACGTTTCACGTTTCACGTTTCATAATCTTGTGAAGCATCCCCCTATCGGTTATCGCATCACCAGCGGCAAGTAAACCGGATACACCGCTGCCACCACCGTCACATCCAGCACCACCCCGCGCACCAACGCGCCGCTCTGGGCGATGACGGGCATGGCATACGTCCCGGTGTACATTTTCGGCACAGCCGTCAGCTTCACAATGGCTTCCACCGTCCCGGTCTCCGTGATAATGTCCGGCGTGAAGTCGAGCGTGAAGCCGTCCGGCGCAGCGATATAGCCCGGCGCGAGCGTCAGCGGGAAGGGCAGGTCGTCGGGGATGAGCAGCGTGAGCGTCAATGCCGTTGTGTGTCCGGCCGCCACGGTGATGGGCGTCGTGGGCATGATAATGAAGTCCGGCTGCGGCGTCAACAGCGTGACCGGCTGCGACCACGCCACGCGCCCGTCCTGCTGATTATGCGCTGCCAGCGTGAACGTGTAAGGTTGGCCCGGCAGGATGTTGTCCACCCGAACCGTCTCCACACCCCCGTAGATGGCGTCACTGACGGTGAACACCTGCGTCGTCTGGAGCGTCGGCGTGAGCGTGCCCGGCGTTGCCACGTGCAGCGTGTAGGTGAGCGCGTCAGGATGGGCGGCGGCAGTCCACGCGACGCGCAGATCGCCGCTCTGGATGCTGTCCAACGTCGGCGTGAGCGCAGCGGTCCAGTCCGTCGGGAACGTCGCGCTGTGATCTACGGTGATCCAGTCTATATCCCCAAAAAGATTCTCGCGGAGATACCAGCGCGCGCGTGAATTTTCACCATCGTCAACTTCCAACCACAGAGCGTACTCCCCACTCGGCAACATATCCAAGTCAAAATTCTGAGAATAAGCCACAGCACTCATCGTGGTGGTTAAGGCATCGGATATCAAAATACCTTCATAAATATCCTCTACCGCGGTGACAAGGACGCCCTCGCTGTCGGTATACGTCACCGTGCGGGTCAGCGGCCCGCTGCGCGCGTAAAGGCTGGCGGTCAGCGTATCCGTCACCGCGACCTGGGCGACCCAGACGACCGTCGCCGTGGTCGGCCCGGTAGATTGGATCAGGCCCAGCGTCGCCGGCGGCGGCGTGTTGCCGATGACGGAGAGCGTGAAGTCGGTGTGATCGGTGTCGCCGATGATGCGCACTTGCCAGTCGCCCGTAGTCGCCGACTGGACAACGTACATGCTCTGGCTCGCCTCGCCGTCCACCGCCTGCATATAGTCCATGTTGGAAAGTAAATAGTCCGGGGTGTACTCTGTCCCATTGGGGGCCACGACGGTGAAGGCCAGGTCGCCGTCCGGCGGCTGCGCCAGCGCGAAGATCACGTCGCTGCTCAAGATGCTGACGGTGGAGATCACGGTGCTGGGGAACAGCGGCGCGGCCGCGGTGGTGTGGGGTGGGGCGGCTGCACTCAATTCGGGGATAGTCACCCGCACCAGCGTGTCGCCGTTAGGCGCGAAGCTGAGGTCGGGATCAAAGGGCGTCTGTGGCGCCATCCCCTGCCGCATCTGCCCATAGGCCGCCCGCGCCTGGCGCACCATCCGGCCGCTGATAAGCTGATAATCTTTCAAACTGCCGAATTTGATCGTGCCGTCGAAGCCCACAAAGGCGCCGCCCCGCCAGCCGGCAACACTGACCGTCCCTTTAACGCCGAATTTACCGTTCTTGAACGTGCCGAAATCAATGCCCACGCCGCCCAAATTGATATTCCACGGCGGGATTTTGACGCATACACCTAGCGCACACTTTTTCCAGATACAGCCTTTGGTGAGGCCAAAGGTCGTTTTGCCCGAACCGGCGATGTACGCTTTACCGTTGAGCGTCCCCGCCGAGAATGAGCTGTAGCCGTGGACGATGAGAAAGTCATAGGAGATGTAAGTCTCGAAGTGGTTCTTGTCTATGTACACCCCTGTTTCGGCGACTTTGACGCCCACCAACCGGATGCCGGCGGTGAAGTCTATCGCAAACGGCGAGAAGTACAGCGTCAACCGGGGATCGGTGCTGACCAGCGAGGTCGAACCGATGCGCGTGCTGTGTTCGATCCACATCTTGATGCTGACCGACTCGATGCGGTCGTGCAGCGTGACCGTTCCTTCGATGCCGGTGATGAAGAAGCTGGTGTTGCCGATGGGCACACCCGGCAGGCAGTGGACGCCCAACGTCGCCTGGCGCAGCGCGATGCCGTCCACGGCATTGACTGCCGCCGGAATCGGCGTCTCCAAAGGTGCCAACTCCATCACCATTGCCCCCATCGTATTCATATAGACCGTGACCTCGACATTGATCGAGCATACGCTACTGTCGCC
This sequence comes from Anaerolineae bacterium, assembly GCA_034429475.1. Lineage (GTDB taxonomy): Bacteria > Chloroflexota > Anaerolineae > B4-G1 > SLSP01 > JAKQHY01. The sequence continues at coordinate 18,378 of DAOUGD010000118.1, read as the reverse complement.
CATCCCCGGTATGCCGAACTCGCCGCCGGCCGTGATTTCGTAGCCATCGGCGGCCGGCTGGAGCAGGCCGTTGGTCCCGTAGCCGCTGGTGACTTCGCGCAATGTGCCTTCCAGGCTCATCAAATTGAGGCCGCCAGCCTTCAATGCCGGCAGCTTGAGTTTGCCGCCGCCCACGCTGATCTTGCCCGCGCCGTTAATGGTGATGGCGTAAATGTCTGCGCCCAGGCCGCCCCAGTTGGCCGGCGTCTTGATTTCGGCGCGCGCGATTTCCACTTTGCCATCAATAAAGCGCGCGTCTTTCGTCTGCACGGTGAAGCCGGCCAGCGTGAAGTTGAAGTTGGGCAGCGGCACCTCGCCGAGGCTGCCCTTGACGCGCACCTTACCGTAGCGGCTGACTTCCAGCGTCACGTCCACCTTCACGTCGCGGGAACCGAAAATCTTGATGGTCAGTTCGCCGTCCACTTCCAGCGTCAGCTCGTTGAACGATTGCGCCGCGCGCACCCGGCCCTGCTCGGCGGTAAAAGCGAAGCCTTCGAAGCCCCAGGATTGGTGGATGGGGAAGGTCGCCGCGCCATCGAACGAAATGCCGTTGCGCCCCAGCGTGATCTGCCCCGCGCTGCGCGTCTGCCCTAGCAGCGGGCCAAAATCCCACTGCCCTTGCGCCGTCAGCGCGTCGTTGCCGATCTGGACGTTGCTCAAACTCAGCCCCACTTTGGCGAGGGTCAGATCGAGTGTGTCGGCGATGGGTAAAAGCAGCGCGTTGGCGTCGCTGATGCTGCCCTGGACTTGGTAGTGACGGTTGAAGCCGCTCAGCCCGTAAAAATGCAGGTCTACATCCGCCGTCACGTCGCAGGCCGCGCCGTGAAAGGCATCCACGCTGACGATGTCCACCTCGATGCGGGCGAGGCTGGTCTTCACGATGTCCAGGTGGGTATCAGGCAGGCAGGTGGGCGCGCTCGCGCTGGCGACGAAGGCCGTCACGCGGACCGTCTGCACCGCCCCCTTCACCCGGTCGCCGCGCACGGTGAGGGTGGCCTGATGCTCGCCCACGCTCAATTGCGCCGGATTGACGCTGACCTGAACCGTCGTGCCGCTCTCGTCCGCCGTGCCCGCCGTGGCGTTCAGCGTAAGCCAGGCCGCGTCCGTCTCGGCCTCCCAAGCGAACGCGCCGCCCGCGCCCGCGTTGTAAATCTCGAAGCTCTGCGCGTCTGGGGTCGCGCCTTCGACAAAAGCGAAGTCGTCCAGCCGTAGTTTGCTCAACGCCATGCGCCACGCGGTATCTACTTTCAAAGTCACGTCCACCGTCTGCGGGCTGTCGTCCACATAAGCCGTGGTGCTGGCGACATTGATCTCCCCCTGGTGCAGTCCCAGGTCCAAATCGGCGATGTCCGCGCCCACCTGGAACGCGCCGGGCGCGCGTCCGTTCAACGCGCCGGAGGTGCGCAACCAGGCCCCAGAGGACGTCGCCGTCCAGTCCACCGCGCCGCCGCCGTTGTTGTTGACGAAGAGGTATTGCATGGCCGGATCGCCGGTTTCGGCGAAGGCATTGAAGGGCATGGTGCGCGTGCTGAGCGCGAGACGCGCGCGCGGGTAGATGCGCAATTGGACGTTGACAGTTTGCGGGCTGCCCAGGCTGTCGCTCGTCACCGTGACGGTTGTGGTGTAGACGCCCGGTTCCAGCCCGGCGTAGGCGCCGTTGAGGGTGAGCGTCACGGATTGGATCGCATTCGCGCTCACGCTGCCGGGGTTGGCGCCGGTCACATCCAGCCAGGGGCTGTCCTCGGTGACGGTGTACGTGAGGCTGCCCGCGCCGAGGTTGCGTATGTGTACGTTGTGCGGCGCGGGGGCGGGGTCGCCCTGCATCGCCTCAAAGCGCGCGGGATTGCCAGCGTCCACCTGCATCAGCGGGGACGCGCCATCGCCCACCACGAGGTGGACGGTGACGGTGCGTGGACTGCTATTCGCGCCTTCGCTGGCGACGGTGAGGTGGCCAGTGTGGTCGCCGGGGGCCAGGCCGGTGATGTCCACCCGCACCTGCACCTGCGCTTCGAGCGTCGTGGAGACGGGATACCATTCCAAAAAGCGCGCTGTCTTGTCCGCCGAAAGCCACGGCGCGTCGCTGACGACGGTGTAGCGCAGGTTGCCCCGGTCGCCGCTGTCCATGGTGATGATAAAGCTTTGCGTGGGCGGATCAGCGCCATCCTGCACGGCCACGAAGGTCAACGCCGCCGGGCTGACGTTGAGCGTTGGCGCGCCGCTGTAGATGCTCACCTGCGTGCGGGAGGGCGCGAGGTACAGCCGGTGGTTGTGCGGATTGACGGCGGCCCAGCGCGTCATCCCATCCGACAAGGTCTGACGCAAATCGCGCGTGGGGTCGTACATATAAGAAGAAGCGTATTGATCACTGAAGAGGTAGAGCTTATTCAGGGCCGGATTGATCGCCAGCGCGTCGCCCTGGACGGTGGGGGAAATCGTGCTGAAACTGCGCAGGGCGCGGTTGGTGAACTGCGCGCCGTCCACTTCATAGAGCGTGCCGCCGTTATTGAAGCAATAGACCTTGTTAGTGTACGGGTTGACCACACGCGCCTGTGCGGGCAACGAGCGGGTGAGGACGGTATGCCGGTCGCCATCCAGCGCTGTCGTCCCCACATAGACGTCGCCGGTGGTTTCGTTGACCACCAGTTTGGCGTACCGGACGTCAATGTTTTCATTCCGCAGGACTGCGTTTCCGGCTACATCCAGCACCCACACGGTGTTGTGATCCCACGAACTGCTCACATTGTGGGATGTGAGCAAGTAGACCATGCCGTTCGCGGGATTGTAAGCCAGGTCAACGGCATCGCCGGTGGTCACGTCCATGGAGCCAACGGTCGCACGGGTCACGGCATCTATCTGGTGAACCAACACGTGGCTGCTGGTCGTCTCTTCTGCAAAGTACACCTGCCGCCCCACCGCGTCCACCGCCAACGCCTGGTTCTCGCGGCGCGACGTGCCGGTGGGGACCGGCAAACTGGTCGTCCAGGTGTCTGTCGCCCCGTTCACCACCAGGATGGGTTCATCGCTGATATAGCTACTGGGCAAAATATAAATGCGGTTGTGGAGGGGGTCAACGGCGGCGTCCACGCTCCCCCCACCGGGATAGCTCAAGGTTTTAGTCGCGTAGGTCGCGCCGTTCAACACTGTCAAAAAACTGCCGCCGGCGTAGGAATCCAGGTACAACTTGTTCGTCTCCGGGTTCAACACCATCCACCGACTGATGGGGACGGGGACATCCTGTATGGGAGAATCGGCGGCGACGGGGAGGGGAAAGAAGAGTACTCCTGCTACGGCCAGGCATAACGCCAATATCCAATCGTATACGTACGTGTTTTTTCTCACCTGTATCTCCTCCTGGCTAACGGCGCGAGCGCGACACGCGCGCCTTGAGATGCACCTCACAGCCGTATGATAAGGGAAGAAGGTTAACAGATGACATGCGGCTTGTTAACGTCTGGTTAAATCACATTCCGCCAGCCGGCTGCCTTTTGCCAGTCCCCCGCTTGGGGGTAAAATGCAGATAGACGTTGTGCGTGAGAAGGGAGCCAGGCTATGTTAGAATTCCCATACGGCATCAGTGATTTTTATACACTCAAAACCGAGAACTACCTCTATGTGGATCGGACGGACCGAATTCCCCTGGTAGAGGCGGCCGGGAGACAACTGATCTTCCTGCGCCCGCGCCGGTTCGGCAAGAGTCTGTGGCTTTCCATATTGGAGAACTACTACGACGTGGCAAAGGCCGCCGAGTTTGAACGGCTGTTCGGCGACCTGGCGATTGGCCGCGCGCCCACGCCCCGGCATAACACGTATTTCATCCTGCGCTGGGATTTCTCGCTGGTAGATGCGTTGGGCGGCCCCCACGAGATCGAACAATCCCTGCACCGGCACCTCAATGTCTGGTTGCGCGCTTGCGCCCTGCGTTACCGCGATTATCTGCCGGGGGAATTGGTGGTGGATCCGGTGGATGCGTTGGTGACGTTCCAGGCATTGTTGGCGCTGGTGCAGCAAACCCCCCATCCCCTGTATTTGTTGATTGATGAATACGACAACTTTGCCAACGAGGTCTTGATGAGCCGTGATCCGGCCGGCACAGAGCGGTATAAAGCCCTGTTGTATGGCGAAGGTATCTTGAAACGCATCTTCAAGACGGTGAAGGCCGCCGGCAGCGGCATGGGGCTGGATCGCGCCTTTATCACCGGCGTCGCCCCGGTTGTTCTCAGCGACTTGAGCAGCGGTTACAACGTCGCCCGCGATGTCTCACTTTGGCGCGAGTTCGCAACGTTGTGCGGCTTCACCCATACCGAAGTCCATACTTTGCTGCAACAAGTGGCGGCGGAGTGTGCGTTACCAACGGAGGGACTGGCAGCGGCGCAAGATACGATGCGCACCTTCTACAACGGCTATGCGTTTGGGGAAGAAGGGGAAGAGTTAGTCTACAATCCCACGCTGGCGATCTACTTCCTGCAAAGGTTGGCTGAAACCTGTGCAGCGCCGCGTGAGCTGCTCGACAGCAACCTGGCGATGGATCGCGGCAAAATCGCCTACATTGCCGGCCTGCCGCACGGCGCGCAGGTGATTGCGGACACGCTGGATTCCGCGCACCTGCCCACCATCGCCCGGTTGGCGCAGCGTTTTGGGGTCGAAGATATGGTGACGCAGGTGAAGGACACGCCGTTTATGGTCTCTCTGCTCTACTACTTCGGCGTGCTCACGCTCGATCACATCACGGCAATGGGCGAGCTGGTCTTCCGCATCCCCAATCTGGTGGTGCGTAAACTTTACGTGGAGGAATTGCGCGACCGCCTGCTGCCGGAGTTCGGCGAGCGCGAGGCCATGCGCGCCGCCGCCAACGCGCTATACCAGACTGGCGACCTGCAACCGCTCTGCGAGTTCATCGAGACACGCTACTTCCACGTCCTCGATAACCGCGACTATCGCTGGGCCAATGAACTGACGGTCAAAATGGCCTTCCTGACCTTGCTCTTCGACGATCTGTTCTACATCACCGATTCCGAGCCGGCATTAGAACGCAGTTACGCCGATATGACGCTCATCCTGCGCCCCGATATGCGCAAGTACGCCCTGCAAGATGTGCTGCTGGAATTCAAGTACCTGCCCTTGAGCGATCTGAGCCTGACCGGCGAGGCGGTCAAGGCTACGCCGCGCGCAGAACTGGCGGCGTTGCCCGCCGTAGCGGATGCGCTGGCGGACGCCGTGCGCAAAGCGGCAGGCTATCGCGCCACGCTCCTGGAGGTTTACGGGGAGAAGTTGCGCCTGCACACCTACGCCATCGCGTCCCTCGGCTTCGACCGGCTGGTGTGGGTGAAGGTATGACCAGTTAGCTTCTGAATACGGAAAAACATCGGGGGACGCACTTTCTCAAGTGCGTCCCCCTTTTTTGTTGCGCGTAGCTGCGCGGATTGCTCCGCTCAGGGTTAGTGTTGCCGCATCACCAGCGGCAGGAAGATCATGCTGCCTGTTTCCGGTTCGGCGCTGCCCGGAATCTCATACACGGCCGTCGAGCCGGTGATCTCGTGCGCGATCACCAGCAGCGCGTTGCCGGTGGGACTGTCCACCGCCGGGATGAATTTCAACCCTTCGGGACTGATGTCGCCGGCCGCGCCGGGGACGTAGCGCACGAAGGTTGGCGCCTGCGGGTTGGTCACGTCGTACACCATCACGCCGCCCGCGCTGCGCTCCAGACCGACGAAGGCATAGGTGCGCCCGTGGATCTCGCCCACCACCACCGACTCCGGCTCGGCGCCCTTGTCGTCGCTGCGCGTGTCCACCAGTTCGGGGTCGCCGCTGTCCGCGTTGAACAGATCGGGCGCCTGCGCGGCGGTGATTTGCTCGAAGTCCGCCGCACTATCGTAGACCTGCGCGCCCGTCGCGTTCCAGATGGAGAAGGAGCGCCCGCCCAGGGTGTAGAGCGTGGTATCCTCCGCCGCGACGGCGGTAGTCGTCTTGAGCCGGCCCAGCGTTTCGTTGGCCTGGATCGCGTCGGCGTAGGCCGCCGGGTACAGAACCGGATCGAGGTCGAGGTCCTTGATGCGGGCTTCTTCGCTGTAGCCGGCGTAGGCGCGCGAGTCGCCTTCGTTGGCCGTCACCAGGTAGGTGGCGCCGCCGGCGCTGTAGGCCGCGATCCCGTCGGGTTCGTACAGGCCGCGCAGTTCCCCGTTGGTCATGGTGATGCCGCCGTCGCGGTCGCTGGCGTCGAGCGTTAGCGCGCTCCAGTCCTTCGTGCCGAGAGCCACCAGCGAGGTAACGGTGGGCGTCATCGTCAGATCAACCACCGCGAGCGCGTTGTTCTCCTGCAACGTCACCCACGCGGTCGTTGAATCGGCGGAGACGGCGATGTACTCCGGCTCCACGTCTTGCGCGACGCTGGCGTTCGGCCCGTAGATGCGGATGCGCGGGTCAATGACGGCCGGCGCGTTGAAGGCGGTGAAGCGCACTTGCGTCACGTCGGCCTGCGTCGTGCCGCTGACGCCGCCGGTCACGTCAATCACGCTGATGGAGCCTTCGGGGTCCACGTCGTAAGCGTCATTCGGCTCGCCTTCGTTGGCGACGAGCAGCTTGCCGCCGTCGGGCGTGAAGGTAAGCATGTCGGGCAGCGCGCCGACGGTCACGGAGACCATCACGCCGTCCTGAATCAACACCACCACCCCGTCATTCGTCTTGGTGATGGCGGGGACGGCGGCGGCGATCATGCCGTGGCTGTACGCCACGCTGGTCACGCCCATGCCGTAGGCCGAGAGGTCAATCGAAGTCACCAGGGTCGGCGTTGGCACGGCAGCGATGTCCGCGATGCTCAACACGTCCAGCGCGGTGCTGACGCCGTTGGTGACATAAAGATATTGATGCGTCGGATCGTAGGTGACGATCTCGCTCGCACCCTCAAGCTCGGGGCGGTACGCGCCCAGCAGGCTCAAGGTGATGGCGTGGCTGGCTTGCGGGGCCGCGCCCGTCGCGCGCACCTTCAGCACCACCGGCACAGCCAGGTCAAGCTGCGGGTTCTGGAAGGTCAGGCCGGTGCGATAGAAGCCCGGCGTCAGGCCCGTCGTGTCGAAAACGGCGTCCAGGGTCGTCGCGCCATTGTAGATCAGCGCGCCGGTCGTCGGGCTGACAGTCAGCCAGTCGGCGCCGCCGTCCGCGAGCGTCCAGATCACGTTGGCGCTGCCGGTCTTGGTGATGGTCAACGTCTCGGTCAGCACGCTATCGGCGTCCATTTCCACATAGAGCGAGTCCGGCGCCGCTTCGAGCGTAGCATAGGCCGGTTGCAGCGGGAAGGCTGCATAGCCGCCCAGATCGGGATCGTAGCCGTACAGCGGGTTGAAAGTCGCCGGGTTATAGGCTGGCTGCTCGTCCGGCTTGAGGCGGTTGTAGGTGGTTACGTCCCAGGTGGACGCGAAGCCGCCCCAGCCGCCGACCGCTGGCGTATCCCAATCGTGCCACGCCAGGCCCATGTCCGTCCCGTAGAGGTAGCGACTGGCCGCGCGTTCGTGCTCGATGTTCATGCCATCGCCGATGAAGAGGATGACGTGCTGCACGCCCTGCTCAATCGCCGCGCGCATCACGGTGTAGATGCGGGTGTTATCCACCACCGACATACCGGGATACCACTCGCCCGCGTAGCCAGCGAATAGCTCCGCGCCCGCGCCGCGCGCCCACAACGTCACCAACTCGTTGGTGTGGCTGCCAGATTGGTAGGTCACTTCGCCGTCGGGGTACGTCCAGCCGCTCCCGTAAGCCGTGCCGGCTGCGCTGATCTGACGCGGCAGCTCGCCCTTGTCCAGCCAGTCCCACAGGCGCAGGTAGCTGTTGGAGTGATCCGAGGTCACGATGACCAGCGTGTTACTCCAATCCATCGCGGAAGAATCCGCCACGTACTGCTCCGTCAGTTTGACGGCCTCATCCAAATCCCAGACGCCGCCGACCATGCCGGCGAAGTCGTTGGCGTGATTCGACCAGTCAATGTCGCCCTGCTCGAACATCACGAAGAAACCATCGGGGTCCTGGCTGAGGACGTCCAGCGTGGCCTCGGCGGCCTGCGCCAGCGTGGGGTTCTCCACGCTGCCGCGCGTCACCGCCGGCGCGCCAGGCGTGTCGGAAACATGATGATACTCGAAGTTGCTGCCCATCCCGCCGAAGACGCCGAGGAGCCGGTCGCCATTGGTCAGGCTGACGGTCTGCGCCGCCGTGAGCAGCGCCGCGCCGCCGTCCACGCCGGTTGTGCGGGTGACGACGTGGCTGTAGTCCGTCGTCCCGGCGTTGAGCGCGGCCCACGTCCCCGCGCCGCCGACGTAGTTGTAATTGCCGCCGTTGAAGCCGGGATGCCCGCCGCCGATCAGGACTTCGGGTGTGGTGGTGTAGATTTCTTCATTGGCAATCGCCGCGTAGTTGTTGCGGCTGACGTTGTGGCTCACGAAGCCGGCCGGCGTCGCGTGGCTGAACTGCACCGTGCTCACCGCGCCGATGGCGAAGCTGTGCGCCGCGCGCGCCCACTCGGCAATCGTCGTCAGGCTGCCGGTGACGGGATCGCCTGGTTGCCAGGCGATGTTGCCGTCATCCGTCTTATAGCCGGTGGACATAGCGGTAGCCGCCGAGGCCGAATCTGTGGCGGCGCGCATCAGGTACGTATCGCGCGCGCGCCCGTGGCTCAACACCGGATCGGCCTGCGCCGGGTAGGGCGCAAAGCCGCCGATAGCCGGGTTGTAGCCGATCAAGGCGTCATTGTTGGCGGGGTGCGCCACGTCGTAAAGCGGCGCACCCATCACCGGCGCGTAACGGTTGTAGGTGGTTACATCCCAGGTGCTGGCGTAGCCCGTCCAGGCGTCCGCCATATCTTCCCAGCCGTGCCAGGCGAGGCCCATATCTTCGCCATAGAGGTAACGGCTGGCGGCGATTTCGTGGTTGAGGTTCATGCCGTCGCCGATGAAGAGGATGACGTGTTCGACACCCTGCGCCAGCGCGTCGCGCATCACGCCGTAGATGGCGGTGTTATCCACCAGGCGCTCGCCGCCGTAGACAAACGTGCCATTCTGGGCGTAATTGGCGAACAAGTCCGCCCCCGCGCCGCGCGCCCACAGCGTCACCAGTTCTTTGGTGTGACCGGTGGTGGCGTAGCGCACTTCGCCGCCGGGGTAGTCCCACTCACCGTTGTCCACGCGCCCGTTGCTGTTCCGGTCATTCCAGACCTGTTCCGGCAGCTCACCCTGACCGAGCGGTTCGGGCAGGCGCATGTAGCTGTTGGAGTGGTCGGATGTGACGATAACGAGGGTGTTCGTCCAGGTGATGCCATTGGCGCCGGCGACCACAAAGTCTTCCGTGGCTTTGACCGCCTCATCCAAATCCCAGACACCGCCAACCATATTCTTGAAGTTGTTTTCGTGGTTCGCCCAGTCAATGTCGCCCTGCTCGAACATCACAAAGAAGCCGTCCGCATCCTGGTTGAGGACGGCCAGGGTCGCCGCGGTCACGTCGGCCAGCAGCGGGTTCTCAATGCTGCCCTGGGTGATGGAGACCGCGCCCGTGCTGGACATGACGTTGTGGTACTCAAAGTTGCTACCCGCGCCGCCAAAGACGCCGACGAGGCGGTCGCCCTGGCTCAAGTCCACGTCTGCCGCTGCATTGAGCAGCGCCGCTCCGCCGTCCACGCCGGCCGTGCGGGTGACAACGTGGCTGTAAGGCCAATCGCCGGTATTCAAGTCCGTCCAGGTTGTCAGGCCGCCGACGTAGCGATAGTCGCCGCCGTTGAAGTCGGGATGCCCGCCGCCGATGAGCACTTCCGGCGCGGTGGTGTAGATTTCTTCGTTGGCAATCGCCGCGTAGTTGTTGCGGTTGACGTTGTGGCTCATAAAACCGGCCGGCGTCGCGTGGCTGAACTGCACCGTGCTGGCCGCGCCGATGGCCAAGCCATACGCGCTGCGCGCCCATTCTGCGATAGTCGTCAGCGCGCCGTTGGCAGGATCGCCGCTCGTCCAGGCGATGTTGCCGTCGTCCGTCTTATAGCCGGTGGACATTGCCGTTGCCGCCGAGGCGGAATCCGTGGCCGGCTGCGCGCCGTAGCCACTGCCCAGCGGGGTGAGGAAGTAGGCGTTGCGCTCCGTCTCGACGAGGGTGTTGTCGGATTCCAGGGGGTAGGGCGCGGCGCCGCCCTTCAGCGGGTCGTAGCCCACTTTGGGATCAAAGTCCGCCGGATTGTAAGGTGGACGACTCAATAGCGTGGCAAAGCGATTGTAGGTAGTCACATCCCAGGTGGCGCAATAGCCGCCCCACCCGTTGGGCAGTTGCCCCCAGGTGTGCCAGGCCAGCGCGTAATCCGTGCCGTAAAGGTAGCGGCTGGCGGCGATTTCGTGGTTGAGGTTCATGCCGTCGCCGATGAAGAGGATGATGTACTTCGCGCCGGCCTCGGTCACGGCGCGGTGCATCACATGATAGACATTCGTGTTATCCACGATCTTGGCGCCGGGATACATGACGGTGCTTTGGGCATCGCCGAGGTAATCATTGAAGAGATACGCGGCCTGCCCGTGCGCCCACAGCGTCACCAGCTCGTTGGTGTGTTCGCTGGTCTGGTAGGTCACATCTCCATCCGGGTAAGCCCAGCGGGTTCCCGCCGCAACTTGCAGGGGCAGATCGCCCTGGCCCAGGGTCTTGGGCAGGCGCAGGTAGCTGTTGGAGTGGTCGGCGGTCACGATGACCAGCGTATTCGTCCAGTCCATCGCGGGCGAGTCCGCCACATATTGCTCCGCCGCCTTGACGGCCATATCTAAATCCCAGACGCCGCCGACCATGCCGGCGAAGTCGTTGGCGTGGTTTGACCAGTCAATGTCGCCCTGCTCGAACATCACAAAGAAGCCGTCGGGGTCCTGGCTGAGGACGTCCAGCGTGGCCTCCGTGGCCTGCGCCAGCGTGGGGTTCTCGCTGCTGCCGCGCGTGATAGCCAGCGCGCCGGGCGCATCGGCCACGGCGTGATACTCAAAGTTGTTGCCCGCGCCGCCGAAGACGCCCACCAGTTTGTCGCCATTCACCAGATTGACCGTCTGCGCGGCTGCGAGCAGCGCCGCCCCGCCATCCACGCCTGCCGTGCGGGTGACAACGTGGCTGTACCCGGTCGCGCCGCCGTTCAGCGCTGCCCAGTCCGCCGCGCCGCCGACGTAGTTGTAATTGCCGCCGTTGAAACCGGGATGCCCGCCGCCGATGAGGACTTCTGGCGTGACGGTGAAGATTTCCTCGTGGGCAATCGCCGCGTAGTGGTTGCGGCTGACGTTGTGGCTCACGAAAGTCGCCGGGGTCGCGTGGCTGAACTGCACCGTGCTTACCGCGCCGATGGCGAAGCCGTAGTCGGCCCGCAGCCTCTCGGCAATCGTCGTCAGGCTGCCGGTGACGGGGTCGCTGGGCAGCCAGGCGATGTTGCCATCGTCTGTCTTATGCCCGGTCGAAAGCGCCGTTCCCGCCGACGCCGAGTCCGTGGCGTAGCGCGGCGCCAGGAAATACGCGTCGCGGTCGCCGGGATTGGCGGCCGGCGCCTGGTGGGACGGCGCCTCAATTGGCCTCTCGTTGATGGGCGCGCTCAAGCCGACGCCCGCGTTGGTTAACACCAACGCCAGTAACAACACTGCCATTCCTATCCGTTTCATGACAAATCCTCCTCCATTGGAATTTAGTTTGGGGTTGCACCCATCTCAAAGTGTACTTCTGGCATGTTAAGGAAAGTTTAAGGTGAAGTTAACCTTGTATTGAAAAATGGTAAAATTTCTGCATCCCGAAAGATGCGTCATGAGTTTAACAAAATGTTAACCGGCCGACTATACCCCGTTAACATAGTGGGTTTACCATAAAGCTATGCTCGCTATCGGTATGTTCTTACAAAATCGTTATCGCATTGAAGCTTTGCTCGGCCAGGGCGGGATGGGCGCGGTCTATCGGGCGGTGGACATCACTTTCGACGCCCCGGTCGCCATCAAAGAGAACCTGGAAACCACGTCCTGGTCGCAGAAGCAGTTCATCCAGGAGGCGCAACTCCTCTATCAACTGCGCCACCCGCACATCCCGCGCGTCATTGATTACTTCCTCATCCCGCGCCAGGGGCAATATCTGGTGATGGATTACGTCCCCGGCGAAAACCTGGAAGCCATCGTCCGGCAGCATGGCCCGCTCGGCGAGGCGGAAGCGCTGGCGTGTATGGCGCAAGTGTTGGACGCGCTCATCTACCTGCACGACCAGGCCATCATCCACCGCGACGTGAAGCCGGCCAACATCAAGCTCACGCCGGCAGGGACGGTGTTTCTGGTGGACTTCGGGCTGGCGAAAGCCTACGATCCTGCCCAACCCACCACCGTCGGCGCGCGGGCCGTGACGCCGGGCTACGCGCCGCCGGAACAATACGGAGCAGGCCGCACGGACGTCCGCAGCGACCTTTACTCGGCCGGCGCGACGCTCTACGCACTGTTGACTGGCCACGCGCTGCCCGACGCGCTGGAACTCATCACCGGGACGGAGCAGCTCATCGAGCCGCGCCAACTCAACGCCGCCGTTTCAGCGGAAGTGGAAGCGACCATCCTGCGGGCGATGGCCTTCCGCGCGGACGAGCGCTTCCAGACGGCGGTAGAATTGCGGGACGCGCTGCGCCAGGCCGTCCTCAGCGCCGCTGAGAATCCAGCTTTAGTAGACCACGCCACCTGGACGACCGACTCCCTGCTCACGCTCTCGCGGCGCACGCAACCACCGCTAGAAACGCCGCCGTTCCCCTTGCCGGAAGAGAACGCGGGTACGGCCGCCGTCATCAACCTGTCGTCCGCCGCGCCGCCCGCTGTTGCGCCGCTCCCCACGGCTGCGCCGGAAGTCGGTCATACCACGCCCACGCCCTCCGTTGCGCCCGCCCGGCAGCCGTTTGAGCCGGAGCTGATTTTGATTCCCGCCGGGAATTTCCTGATGGGCAGCGACCCGATCCAGGACGCCGCCGCCCGCAAGGATGAGCGGCCCCAACACCGCATCTTTTTGCCGGATTACTACCTGGCTCAGGCGCCCATCACCCACGCGCAGTACGCCCTCTTCATCCGGCACACCCGCCACCCCGTCCCCAACCGCGCCACCTGGCGCGAGCAGGAGCCGCCGCCCGGCAAAGCCGAGCATCCCGTCGTCGAGGTAAGCTGGCACGACGCCGCAGCCTACTGCCGCTGGCTGGCCGAAGTCACCGGCAAGCCCTATCGTCTGCCCACCGAGGCCGAGTGGGAGAAGGGCGCGCGTGGGCCGGAGGGTTTCATCTATCCGTGGGGCAATCAATGGCTGGCGAATCGCTGTAACAGCGGCGAAGCTGAGCGTGGGACGACAACGGCGGTGGGCGCATACCCACAGGGACGCAGCCCTTACGGCCTATGGGACATGGCCGGCAACGTCTTCGAGTGGACGGCGACGCTGTGGGGCCGCCCGTCGCCGCGCCGCGACACGGCTTTTCATTATCAAGCGGTCGGCGGCCCGGCCAACATCAAGCCGTTTGACTATCCCTATCAGCCAGATGATGGCCGCGAAGCGGTAGAAACGGACGCCCAATCGCCGCGCGTGGTGCGCGGCGGGTCGTTCCTGCACGCGCAGCACGCCGCCCGCTGCGCCTACCGCGATTGGAGCCTGCCCTACGCGGCCTTTGCCACGCACGGGTTCCGGGTGGCGTTATCACGTTGAGAAATTAAAAGCTTTGTCAACGGATTGAGCGGATTAAGCGGATTCTTGATCCTCTCATTCTGTAAATCCTGTTCTTTTCGGAGGGAATACAATGAGCGCACCCATAGTACTCTGGCTGGTATTTCTGATCATCGGCGGCGTCGGGCTGTTGTTCACAGGCGTTATCGTCGCTCAAATGACGAAAGCGGTTAAACGCGCCGGGGGATTGCAGGGGATTGCGAATCAGATGCAGGCGATTTCTGCCGCGCTCCGTCCGGCATGGAAATACCCCGTCGTCGCGCCGCTCTGGCCGGCCGGCACGGCGCTGGGATGCGCCGTCAGCCTGGGCCTGCTGGGGCTGATCCTGGTGGTCGGCGGCTGGCTGGCGCAGCAGCATCACATCCGTGAGGTGCGGCTGCTGCAAAATGAAGGCGTCGGCGCCGTCGCTGTCGTTACCGCGCAGCGGATTTCAGAAAGCGACGACAGCGAGACGTATTACGTCACGTTTGCGTTCACCGCCGTCGCCAATGACCAACGGGTGGAAGTACAAGAGGAAGTGAGCGTGCCGGAAAGTTTTTATGAGCGGGTGGAATATGGCAGCAAGATCGAGGTGGTCTACGCGCGCAGCGATCCAGAGATCGTCAAAATCCACGCCTTTTACACGCCGGGAAAAATCGAATACTGGTGGCTGATCGGCCTCGGCAGCCTCGGGGCGCTGTGTCTGTTCTTTACGTGGCTGTTGTTCGGCGTTTATCGCAACGCCCGCCGGCTGGACGCGGAAGGGATGAGCGCCAGGGTGACATTGCTGGATTGCTTCGAGCACTCCGACTCCGACAGCACCACGTACTACCTAGCCTACGAACTGCCCGGCGTCGGCCCGGTGCGCCAGGTGGTGGAGAAGAAAATCTATGACCGACTGAGCGTAGGGCAGTCGTTCAGCCTCATCTATCTGCCCGACAACCCGAAACTATTCCGCCCGTTGTGGGAATGAATGAAATTGTTACAGTAAAGCGCGCAAAGTGCATCGCGTGCGCTTGACTATGCGACGATTTGACTCACACTTTCCAGACTAACCGAGGAGATGCTTATGAAACCCAAAAAACCGAAACCCAAATGGCTTATGATTGCCGGGATTAGCCTGGCTATCCTGACGGTCGGCGGCATTGGCGGCTGGCAATGGCTGATGCGCTACTTTATGCGGCAATACTACGAATCGGCTTACCAGCCGTTGCCGCTCCCCGCCGTCCCCCCCGACGATTTTCCGGCCGAGTATCACCTGACCGACGTCCCCTGGATTGCGACCGACTTTCCTACCTGTCAATCCAACAGCCTGCAAATGATCGCCGCCCAACACGGCGTTCCACAGCCCCGGCGCTATTTTGACTTTTTGATGGGCTTCACGTATGGCGCAAGTGAACTACCCGGCGTGGATTTTGCGCCGTTCGGGACCGACCCGGAGACCGGTATGCAGGTTGCCTCACCCTATGTGGGTTTGGAACGGCGGTACTATGTTACCAGCGACGCCGCGGTGTATCGCCAGGCGTTGCGGCGCTTTCTGGCGCAGGGCTACCCGGTGCGCGTCGCATTGGACATGGGAAGGCTGTATAACGTCAAAGATTTCATCGCGCACAGCGAAGTGTTGGTGGGCTACGATGCCCAGGGCTTCCATTACTACGAAACCGTCTGCATCGAACCCGCGCCCTGCGACGCCGGCGAGCGCGCGGCCGGCGAAAAGGGCCTGTATGTGACCGATGACACCCTCCTTGCGGCGGTTCAGAGTCAGGCGCGCCAGCTCAAATACCCATGGCGTTACGCGCTGGTCATTTTTGAACCAGGGGAAACCCGCACCGACCTCAAGCCGGTCTGGACGCAGAACAGCGCCGCGCTGCTGGGCGGCAACCCCTACGGCCCCAAGACCGGCGCCGCTGCCATCGCAGCCGCGGCGGACCGAATCGCCCGGCGCGGCCCCCAGGCGGACGTCGCCGCCCTCACGGTGATGGTGGAGGTTGCCGCGCGCACCCGCCGCGATAACGCTGCCTATCTGCGGGAAGCCTTTGCCGACGACGCAACACTGGGACAGGCGGCCACGCGGTTTGACGCAGCGGCAACTGCCTACCAGACCATTCAAGCCGCCCTGACGGATGGCATCGCCGATCAAGCGGAGGCTGACGAAATCGCAGCCCAATTCCGCGCGGCGGCGGCTGCCGAACGGGCGGCTGGCGAGATTTTTGTCACTTACGGCTCACCGGCCGAGGACTAACAAAGGAGTAGAGATGACAAACAAAATTTTGATTGTTTATGCCACCTGGACTGGCGTCACGCGACAAGTGGGTGAGACTATCGGCGAGACGTTGGCTGCGCAGGGTCTTCAGGTGGAAGTCTTGCGCGCCCGCGAGGTGCATGACCTCAGCGCCTATCAGGCCGTGCTGGTGGGCGCCTCCGTCCACGCGGGGAAAATCCCCAACGAACTGATGCGCTTTTTGAAGCGCCATGCGCACACTCTGGCGACATTGCCGATGGCCACTTTCATCGTGTGCCTGGCCGCCGCGGATCCCACGCCGGAGAATCAAGTCGAGATGCAAAAGTACCGCGCGCAGCTTCAGGCCGCTGCGCCGGAGGTGCAGCCGGTGGATACAGCCTTCTTCGCCGGCGCGGTGCTGACGAATACCGCGGAATTTAAGCGCCTACTGCCTTGTCTGAAGTTTATCGCCGGGGCAATGGCGAAAAACACGCCCGATCACCGGGATTGGGTCGCGATCCAGGCCTGGGCCACAGCGATAGGGGAGAAGTTGGGCGTATAAAATATGGGCAAGTGGCCGGCAGGGATGCCCTTGCTGCCTTTGCGCCGTGACGCTGAGAAACAATACGCATTTCCAATCCCCCCGTGCATTGCTTGCGCGGGGGGATTGTGTTGGAATTCCCAGGTTCCCCCTTGACAAATTATGAGACAATGCTATTATAAGACTAATCATATATAAAATCAGTCATATAAAGGATAAATCCCATACAAAGGAAACCCTATGTCCCTGGAACACGCCATTTTAGGTTTTTTGAACTATAAACCCCTTTCCGGCTACGATTTGAAGAAAATCTTCGATACGTCGGTGCAGCATTTCTGGTCCGCCGACCAGAGCCAGATTTACCGCACGCTCACCCGCCTCACCGAGCGCGGTTTGGCGGACATGGAGGTCGTCGAACAGAGCGACCGGCCTGACCGCAAGGTGTATCACATCACGGAGGCCGGGCGGGCGGAGTTGCATCAATGGCTGCTCACCCCGACGCGCCCGCACGTCCCCCACACTGCGGCGCTCATCCAGGTTTTCTTCGCCGGGCAGTTGGCGGACGAAGAAATCCTGGCGATGTTTGAGCGCGCCGCCGACCAGGTGCGCGCGGTGCTGGCACGCTATGAGCAAATTCCCCAACAGATCGAAGAGTACCGCGAATATATGGAGTCGCCGCGTGAGTTCTTTTGCTGGATGCTGACGTTGGATGCCGGCTTCAAATCGGCGCAGGCCAACCTGGATTGGCTGGAAGAGGTGATCCGGCAGATTAAGAATGGGGAAATGCCGGCAGGGTAGAGCGGGAGAGGGGGAGAGCGGGAGAGGGGAAGATCCGCTGATTCCGCAATTCGCAATTCGCAATTCGCAATTCATTATTCGCTCAGGAGGTACATGTGGCGCAACAACTGGTAGTACGTCAAAGAATTCGCAAAGGCTTGATTATTGTCTCGCTTTTGCTCTTTCCCGTCATTATGAACTATCTCTCGCCCTACGTCATCATTGACGGCGCATCGCAGGGCATCGTCAACGGCAGTCTGATCGTGTTTGGGCTGCAATTCCTCAGCGCGCTCTTTGTGGGGCGGCTGTGGTGCGGGTGGGTTTGCCCGGCGGCGGGGTTGGGTGAGGTGAGCTTCGCCATCAACAACAAGCCCGTGCGCGGCAGGGCAGATTGGATCAAGTGGCTGATCTGGCTTCCGTGGCTGGCGATCATTGTGATGCTGGCGGTGCGCGCGGGCGGCTACCGGCAGGTAGACTTTTTCCACCTCACCGACAGCGGCATCTCGGTAGATGCGCCGGAGCGGTACATCATCTACTACATCGTCGTGGGGATATTTCTGGCCTTGTCGGTCTTCGTCGGACGGCGGGCAGGCTGTCACACGATTTGCTGGATGGCGCCTTTCATGATTCTGGGCCGCAAGCTGCGCAATCTGGGCAACTGGCCCGCGTTGCGGCTGAAGGCTGAGACTGAGAAGTGTATCAACTGCAAAAAATGCACACAGAATTGCCCGATGAGCCTGGACGTTAACGCGTTGGTCCAAAAAGGCGCGATGGAGCACAGCGAATGCGTCCTGTGCGGGACGTGTGCGGATGTATGTCCGAAGAAAGTCATTCATTATGCGTTTAGCAGTGGGCGGGAGTAGGGAGTAAGCACGCGCTCTCCAATCCCAGAGCATTTTTTAAGCAAGGAGTAACAGAAAAATGAAAATTACGATGATGAACGGCAACGGCACTCCCCAGAACGGGGGATTCGATGAGTACGTGGCTGGCCTCGCGGCAAAGTTGACTGGTGAAGGCCACACGGTAACGGTCTTCACGCTGCGCGATATGGACATCAAATTCTGCACCGGCTGCTTCGGCTGCTGGATGAAGACGCCGGGGCAGTGCGTGGCCAAGGACG
>DAOUGD010000117.1:0-5558 GCA_034429475.1 Anaerolineae bacterium | reverse complement strand
CCCACTCCCACCCCCACACACACTCCGGTTACGCCTTCGCCCACCCCCACCGTGACGCCAATTTTTGCCTCGAATGCCCCATACCGGGTCGTCGTTGCGGAGTTTGACGGCCAGAAGGCCAGCCGCCAGATAGAGATTGCCCGACGGTTGGAAGAAGACTTAACGGATAACCTTGAAGACGTGGGACTGGACGAAGATGTAGATGTGGAAATAGTCGCTGACGTCATCAGTTTGGAGCGTCAGGCGCGGGATTTCATCACAAACCTGGAAACCGATGTGCTTATCTGGGGCTGGTATGATGATTCAGGGATTCACCTCCACGTTCTGTTGGGCGAACGCCACGCTGCCGGCGCTTTGGCTACGACGGGGTTGAAAAAGGAATTGCCCCTGGGTACCGGGAATGAGATCAGCGACCTTTCGTTTTATGTACGTGACAAATTGCCTTCGAATACGATATTCCTCTCAATGTTCGTGATCGGGCATCTTTACTACCTTTCAAATAACTATAGCGCGGGTCATGATGCATTTGACGCCGCGATGGCGAACATCCCCGAAACAGTAGAACTTGAGAATCAGGCGTTGCTCCATTTCTTCAACGCGCGTTTGATGCAAACGACCACGATAACTGAGCCGCTGGCGGTGATATGTGAATATGCCAAGGCCATTGAACTGGACCCGGAATTATCTGAAGCTTACAACAATCTGGGTGTGTTGATGACGACAGTTACCGATAACAATTATCAGCAAGCATCCTGTGTGCGAGCTGCCGGACTCCTGTCGCTGTACCCGGCCGATCTCTTTAATAAAGCTCTTCAGATCCAACCTGACTCGGCACTGGTCAAATTCAACCTGACAGCTTTGAGTTGGAACCTGCATTTTGTGACCAACAAGACGGATACAATAGATGTCGCCCAGTTTGTGCAAGATTTCGAGGCAGTTCTGGCGACGGATCCCACCGTCGTCGGGGCACACATCTCGTTGGGCAACATTGCGATGTGGAATGATGACTTTGATGTGGCTATCGAACGGTTTTCTGACGCGCGGGATTTGTGGCCCAAATCTCCTGAAGTGCTCGTAAACCTGGGACAGGCATTGGCTTTGGCGGGGCGCGATGACGAGGCGCTTGCAGCCTATCGGCAAGCCCTGGCGCTGGCCGAAACCGATAGTGCTGTTTATCGCGAAGCGCATCTGGCTCTGGGGAACTCGTATCAGCGTCTCGGCGATTTTGAGCAAGCCGCCCAGGAGTATCAGTTGCTAGGCGTGGATGGTGACCTTGAGTGTACGCTTGCCTTGCTCCTGGCAAAAATCGAAATAGATCGCGGGTTGTGGAGCAGCGCCGAACAACGCATTGCCACCTCCACCTGTAGTGACGCTTGCGGGACAAAATCCTATCTGCTGTGGTTGCTCCGCACGATTCAAACCGGCTTAGAACCCCCTGCCGACTTTGGACTAAATCCGGCAGAATCCGGTTGTGATAATGATTTCTACATGTGGGCCAACAATAATGCTGATGGCCTGATATGGTATGACCTGTGGCGCCAATGCCAGACCCCAGATACGGCCCAAGGCCCAGGAGCATGGGGGAGCGCAGATGCGCCTTGTTTGCCGTCCGAACTGCCGGCGCGGTTAGAGGCACTGTATGTTATGTTGCACCGACGGGTACATTATCGCCTGTTTTTCAATATGAAAATTGAAACATTAGGGAAGGCCTGTCCGTACCTTTTTACCTATGATCCGCTGGCTGAGCGGTGGGCGCCCGACACGACGATTCTTTATAACCTCATCGGACCGGCATCCGAACGTCTTCAAGCCCGCCGGTTGGCCCGTTTTGACGGTCGGCTCTGGCTGCGTGAATTGGAACCGGAAATCTCCTACGTGAATTACCTTTACGTGCGTGTCTTGACCGATAACGGCGACTGGCTTACATTGACGCCAACCGAGCTGGCATTGGCCGCAGATGACGCCACTTACCTGATCCTACACCAGGGAGATCAACGCTGGTTGGAATTCGAGCTCCCCGCCACCGCGCTGCCGGTTCAACAAGCCTGGGTGGTGGCCAAAGGCTACTATCTGCCCTATCCCGAAAAGGAGTAAAAATATGAGCCGCAAAGACGACCTGGAACGTCACATTCGTGAGACCTATGACGCTATCCACCAGTACGAGGAAATCATCCAGACCTCCGATCGACCCGAGGAGAAAACCAGGGCACAGCGCCGTATTAAGGCACAGTGGGAGCTAATCCGGGATTATTATGCCCAATATCAAACGCTCTGCCGGCGGATAGGAGCATCCGAAGCGGCTGATATTAGCGAGATCGTGGCATCTATTGAAGATGCTCCTGAAGCTTATCTATCTGGCGCCCCCATCCGCCGGCAGAGTGAGGACTCTGCGCCATCCTCCAGTGCCGCAGTCCCGATTATAGAAAGGCCAGGCATCTTGCCCCAGCTCTACCAAAGGCTGCAAACTATGCTGCTTGGCTCCAACTCGTTCCGTAGCGACAGCGCCCTCTCTCCATTGTTTGTGGATAGCCGCATCAGCCAGTGGCGCGATATGCTCCCCTCGCGGGACAGTCCGGCGGAGCGTGTCCAGGCGGTGATTGAGAAGTTGTGGGGGCGGTACAATGACCGGGGTGAGAATGCCCTGGTACTGCTCCTGTATGTGCTGCGGGATCAAACGCCGCCTGGTGATGCCGACCACAAGCAATTGGCGTTCCTGGCGGACGAATTGGCAGCCACTTTCCAGTCTCCGGCGGATCAATCCTGAAGGCAGTTTACTGTGGGTGTGGCGTGACTATATGCTCAACAATGGAGGACAGATGACAACCTTGTCCGCTGAAATCCAGGCGGCCTTGCGCACCGACCGGCTGATTGACATCATCACCTACGGCGCCAAGACGGGGCTGCTCCGCAAGCTGGAGATTTGGTTCACGAACGTGGGCGGGCGCATCATCATCTGCGGGACGCCGGATGCGGGCGGCAGCCACGGGTCGCGGGTGCGGCGGGATTGGCTGGCGAACCTGAAAGCCCATCCCGATTTCGTGTTTTGCCTGAAAGAGTCCCTCCACGTCGAATTGCCGGCGCGCGCCGTGGTCATCACCGACCCCGCCGACCGGCGGGCGTTGATGAGCGCGCCGGAGACGCGGTGGTATCGCGAACAGGGCAACTCGGTGGAGGATTTGGTCCGCGGCAGTCCCATTGTTGAGGTGTTCTTTGCCCCTTGACTTGTTGCCAGCGCTTGGCCGGGAGCGGCGCATTGACGGCGCCCCCCGACCGGGGCGTATATCACGTGCGAAGCCCAAGAGATTGTCGAGATTTTGGTAGCGCCGACGCCTGCCGCGCAGTCCACCGTCCAGGCTATGAAGGCGCAGATCGTCCCACGTCTGGAAGCCAACCCGTTGACGGCATCCACCTACAAGCCTTCCAGCTTGACCCCCAAAACGGCGCTGGTCAGTGCGCTGGGGCTGTTTCTGGCCGCCGCCGTCGCTCTGGCGCAGAAGATGGACGCACTGCTGGTAGAATACCGGCAGGCGGCGCCCGTCGCGCACACCACGACCACCATCAACACCGAGGGTGGGGCGTACATCGGCGGGGCGTGACTATGGGGAATGGCGGGCGGGATCAATTCAACTATGAATCCCACCAGACCACCACGTCCGTCTTCCAGGATTTCTACCGCCGGGTGGCAGAAAGTCCCACCTTGGCGCCGGCCGATAAAGCCGACGTCACAGCGGAATTGCAAGAGGTCGAGCAAGAACTGGCGAAAGGCGACCAGGCCGACGCGACCTTCATCCAGCGTCGCCTGCGCGCCATCCAGCAGATGGCGCCGGACATCCTGGAGGTGGTGCTGACGACGTTTGCCAATCCGCTCGCCGGCCTGGGCATGGTCGCCAAGAAGATCGCGGACAAGATGAATGCGCAAGGGGTGGCGGCGGGCAGCGGGTAGGGGACTCTGGGCCGCGCCATTCGGTTGTCACCGCCCGCCCAATTTGGGGTACACTCATGGTAGCCATTCGGTGAACCACTGCGCAGGAGGCCGGTATGTTTCAGTTTGATCGCATTACTTTTGGTCCGCAAGTGTTAGGCGGCAAAACCTGCATTCGTGGGATGCGCATTTCGGTTGCGCTCGTCGTCAACCTGGTGACCAACGGGATGACGACCAAAGAAATCCTGGCGGAATATTCTGATTGGGAAGCGGCGGATATTCAACAGGCATTACGTTATGCGGCCTGGACGGCCGAGGATGTTTTTACTCGACTGTTGTATTTTGACCGTTTGGTCTGGTAGTGGTATCTTGCAGTGCATCCTAACTCGATTCGAAAGGAAACGATACGATGCAATTACCGCTGGTCGCTCCCGCACCGCTGGTGGTTACCCATGCCGCGGCCTTCCGGGATTTGTTTGAGAACCGCAAGCAGTTTCGGCATTTCCAGAACTACCTGACCGGCCTGAGGGTCTTGCCCAACAAGAGTATGGCTAACATTACCCGCTGCATCCTGGACAGTGCCGACAAGACCAATCTATCCCGTTTTTTCTCGGAAGCGCCCTGGTCGCAGGCGCGGCTCAACCACCGCCGCATCGAGTATGTGCTCGCCCAGACCCACGCCGTGCGGCAATCCAAACGGGAATCGGCGGTAGTGGTGGATGACACCTTGTGTGAACATGTCGGCGATTTGTTCGAGTATGTGGATCGGCACTACGACCACGGCGACGGGAGTTATCCCCTGGCGCACAACCTGGTGACCAGCCATTACGTCAGTGGGGCGGTACGGTTTCCCTTGGATGCGCGGCTCTATCGGCGGTATGAGGAATGTACGCAGTGGGAGGCCTTCGTCCACAAGCATTTTCCCGACCGAGAGATTCCCCATCAAGCCAAAGCGCGGGCCCGACTCCACAAACAAGTGGACGAGACGCTGCTGCAAGATGCGGAGTTCGTCGCCCTCCATGAGCAGTTTCACACCAAGATTGACCTGGCCATCGAGTTGGTGGAAGCCGCCATTCGCCATCGGGTGCGCTTCAGCCCCTTGCTGTTCGATGGTTGGTATCTTTCCGAACGCTTGGTGGCGGTGGCCCAGCGGCGGCGGAAAGATTGGATCAGCATCCTCAAGAAGAATCGCAACCTGGAAACCCAGAGCTTTATCTTACGGGATGCGGAGGATCACCCTCTGACTTTTGATAAACCGCACATCGCCGTGCAAGACCTGGTGCCCTTGATTCCTGACAGGGCCTTTCGGGAAATCCGCGTGGCGGACCAAGTCTATTGGACCTTTACGTTCACCGTGCGCATCCCCACGCTGGGCAAAGTGCGTCTGGTCATCAGTTACCAGTATACCGCCCGCACGGGCACGTATGTCGTCCTGGTCACCAACCGTCTGGACTGGAGTGCGCAGCAAATCATTGCCAAGTACTTGCTCCGGTGGCCGATTGAGTTGGACTACCGCCATCTCAAAACCAGCTTGGAACTGGCCGAGTTCACCGCCAAGTCTCCCGCGCTGTTTCGTAAAGAACTGGCCGCCGGGTTGTTAACCTACAACCTCATCTGTGCGCTCATGACCCAAGCC
>DAOUGD010000116.1:0-7330 GCA_034429475.1 Anaerolineae bacterium | reverse complement strand
CCCCCTCCCACCCCGTCTCCCGTCTACCGTCTACCGTCTACCGCCCCTGGCCTCTTCCCCACCCCCTGGCCGGCCGCCGTCTCCGTCAAAGAAGTCGTCCTGCCCTTCCGCCGCTTCCCCGGCAGCGATGCACTCCTGGGGCCGGAGATGCGCTCGACGGGCGAGGTGATGAGCTTCGGCGACAACTTCGCGGAGGCTTTCGCCAAGGCGCAGATCGCGGCGGGCAACCGCCTGCCGACGAGCGGCGCAGTCCTGGTCAGCCTCTCCGACGCGGATAAGCGCGAGGGCATCGCCCTGGTGGGGCAACTGCACGACATGGGCTTCGAGATCGTCGCCACACGCGGCACGGCGCGGGCACTGCAAGCCATGGGCATCCCCACCCGCAGCGTGCCCAAAGTCGGCGAGGGCCGCCCGGACTGTGTGGACGTGATCGCGCAGGGGCGTATCCACCTGGTCGTCAACACTCCCTCGTCCGGCGAAGGGCATCCCCTGCCGGTGTTCTCGCTGCCGGACACGGCTGAATTTCGCGGCGTGCCGCTGCCGGTCGCCGGGCCGCGCAGCGTGGGGCAGCGCATCCGCGTCGCCGCGTTGGATCACCACGTCCCCTACGTCACCACCCTGGTCGCCCTGCGCGCCACGGTGGCGGCGATCCGCTTCCTGCGGGCGGGGAAGCTGCCGGTGCGGGCGTTATAATTGAGGAAAACCTATGTGCATTGAAATTGCCTACAAAGGCGAGTGGTTGGGTCACATTGAACCGGATCCGATACAGGACGCATTTCCGTGGTATCAGGGGACGCTTATCCCAACGGCGGCGTTTGCCGCGTACCGGCAGTTCTTCGCGTGGTACGAGGGCGACTTCGACCAACCCTACCACCCCTTCGACGAGGAGGTGTATGAGTATTTCAAACGCGACGACAGCCAGTATCCGCGCGACGACGAGCAGCGGTATCGCATGAGCGATCTGTACGGCTACGTCGAATTCTTGAAGTGCTTGCAGCAAGCGTTCCACAGCGATAACGACGCGGCAGTCATCGCCAAGCTCCGCGCCGAAGGGGCCTGGGACATCGAAGACTGGGTTGCGCGCTGGGAATCCGATGGGTACGATGATGCCGCCTTCGCGGCCTACCTGGAATTTCTGGATTATCGCAACTGGAAAATCACTGCCGACGGCCAGGAAGTCCCCTGGTTTCCGTATCCGCCGAACGTGAACGCGGATGATCTGCGGATAGCGTGGCGCTGACAAAACCTTACGAGTCTGAAGGGCTTACAATGAAAAAATCACCTTCAATGGTACGAACTTTATTGACCGCCGTGGGCATCTTCACCCTCTGGCAGGTCGTGATCCGCGTCGCCCGCAAAGTCTGGCACTTCCCGGCGCCGGCGTTCATCGGCTTTTTCCTCGACAGCGACTACCGCCGGACGTTACAGCCGCCGGATCAGATTGTGACGCGCAGCGGCGCAAAGCCGGGGATGAAGGCGCTCGAAATCGGCTGCGGCAGCGGCGCGTACACGCCGTTCTTTGCGCGCGCCGTTGGGTCGGAAGGCTCGGTGGCAGCGCTGGACATCCAGCCGGAAATGCTCGCGCAGATCGCGGCGAAGCTCGCCAAACCGGAGAACCAGGACATCCACAACATCACGCTGCACGAAGCCAGCGCCTACCAACTGCCCTTTGAGGACAACTCCCTCGATCTGGTTTACATGATCACCGTCTTCCAGGAAATCCCCGACCGTGCGCGCACATTGACCGAAGTGCTGCGCGTCCTCAAGCCGGGCGGATACCTCGCCATTACCGAGTGGATCGCCGACCCGGACTACCCCTTCATGAGCACCACCATCAAACAAGGGACGCAAGCTGGATTCGTGGTCGAGGCTGCGTTGGGAAACTGGTGGACGTACACGGTACGGTTTAAGAAATTGTGACGGGAGAAAGCCATTGCTCATCGGACACATCGCCATCTCCCTGCTGGAACATCGCTATCTAAAAGCTGATCTGGCGCCGGTGCTCATCGCCGGGATGGCGCCGGACATCCTGGACAAGACGCTCTGCCAGGTCTTGCATCTCACACCCAACGGGCGGATGGCCGGACACACCCTGCTCGGTCTGGCGTTAAGCACCGGCCTGATCGCCCTGGTGTGGGGCCGCCGCGCCGCGTGGAGTTGGGCGCTCGGCTACGTCAGTCACCTCATCGCCGACGGCGCTCACGTCCCCTGGCTCTACCCCTTCGCCGCCTACGAGTTCCCCCCATCGCCCAGCCTGTGGGAAAACCTGTTGCGCTATCTCTCATCGCCCCTGAAACTGCTACCCGAAATCTTCCTGTGTCTCTGCGTTGGCCTGAGCACCTACCTCTCCCCCATTCCCTCGTCCCAGCTCACCAACCGTGATTCGTAATTCGCAATTCGCAATTCGCAATTCTTAATTCGCTGATCCGCTGATCCGCTTTCTCGCTCATTCGCAATTCGCAATTCGGAGGAACCGCAATGAACTACAACAGTTGGCTCGAATGTATTCGCGGCTGTGGCCGCCGCTACTCGATCTTCGACGTGGTCTATCGCTGTGAGGACTGCGGTGGGTTGCTTGATGTGGCCCACGACGTGGACGCCCTTAAACATCGCAGCGGCGCAGGGTGGATGCGGCTCTTTGAGCAGCGCACCCGCACCACCGAGTGGCCCTACGGCAGCGGCGTGTGGGGCAAGAAAGAATGGGTCTGCCCGCAATTGGATAACGACAACATCGTCTCGATGTACGAAGGCCACACCAACTGCTTCTGGGCCGAGCGGCTGGGCAAGGAAATCGGCGTGCCGGACCTGTGGATCAAGCTCTGCGGCAACAGCCACACCGGCTCCTTCAAGGATTTGGGGATGACGGTGCTGATCTCGGTGGTCAAGCAGATGCGGGCCAACGGCCAGCCGATCCGCGCCGTGGCCTGCGCCTCGACGGGCGACACCTCGGCGGCGCTGGCGGCCTACGGGGCAGCGGCCGGCATCCCCACGGTCGTCTTCCTGCCGCGCGGCAAAGTCTCGACGGCGCAACTCGTCCAGCCCATCGCCAACGGCGCGCACGTCCTCGCGCTCGACACCGACTTCGACGGCTGCATGAAGATCGTGCAGCAAGTCACCGCCGACAACACCCTCTATCTCGCCAACTCGATGAATTCGCTGCGGATGGAAGGCCAGAAGACGGTCGGCATCGAGATCGCGCAGCAGTTCGATTGGGAAGCGCCGGACTGGATCATCATCCCGGTGGGCAACCTGGGCAACGTGAGCGCGCTCGGCAAGGGGCTGCTGTTGATGAAAGAACTAGGGCTGATCAACAAGCTGCCCCGCATCGCGTGCGCGCAGGCGGCGCATGCCAACCCGCTCTACCTGAGTTACCAGACCGGCTTCCAGGAGTACCGCCCGGTTCAGGCGCAGAAAACGCTGGCGAGCGCGATCCAGATCGGCGACCCGGTCAGCTACGAGCGGGCCGTCAAAGTGCTGCGCGTCTTCGATGGCGTGGTGGAGCAGGCCACCGAGGACGAACTCGCCAACGCCGCCGCCCGCGCCGACCGCACCGGCATGTATTGCTGTCCGCACACCGGCGTCGCCCTGGCCGTGCTGTTCAAGCTCATCGCGCGCGGCGAGGTACGTTCCACCGACCGTGTCGTCGTCATCTCCACCGCGCACGGTCTGAAGTTCACCCAATTCAAGGTAAAATATCACGATCAGGAACTTCAAGACGTAATCGCCCGCCACGCCAACCCACCCATCGAACTCCCGGCGGACTACGACGCGGTGCAGAGAACGCTGGATCGGATATTGTGAAGGAAGCAAGACGCAGGAAGCAGGAAGCAAGAATCTTGCCTCTTGCCTCCTGCCTCTTGCATCAGCCTGTTTCGGGGTATACTTTAAGTATCACGATTGCTTTTTCCGTTAAATCCGTTAAATCCGTTGAGACGACTTTGAAGGAGGACTGACAATGATTAACCGAGGGCGTGAGCTTACCAAAATGATGGGATACGCCAGCATAGATGCGACGCTGGAGGCGATTGGACAGGGTGAGTTGATTTTGATCAAAATGGATGCTGAACAGCGGCTGCACGTCGCGGAGTGGCTGCGCGGGCAAATCGCCGCCATTGAAGGCGCAAGCCCCATGGTGGCCGCCGCGCTCAAAGACATCGCCGATGGTATTGAACTGGCGCTGGAACTCACCCGCTATCCCGCCGACACCGACGTGTGCGAGCTGGACCTTCCCCACGGCTGGCCGAGCTACTGCGAGCGCGACCTGTTGAAGTAATTAAAAAGGGGAAAAACGAGGATAAAGCAAAAATGACGCGAGAATTTAACGTGGTTATCGAACAGGATGCTGAGGGTTACTACGTGGCAAGCGTCCCCGAATTACCCGGATGTCATACACAAGCTAAATCGTTGGACACCTTGATGAAACGGGTTCAAGAGGCTATCGAACTATGTTTGGAAGTCGCCGCCGAGGAAATAGAATCCCGTAGATTCATAGGCGTTCAGCGCATTTGGGTTGAAGCATGATCAAACTTCCACGGGTTACAGGAAGGCAACTTATCGCAGCGTTGCGCAAGAAAGGCTTTGAAGTCATCCGTGTCAAAGGCAGTCATCACTTCCTGCAAAGCCCGGACGGTCACAGAACTGTCGTGCCGGTTCATCGCGGGGAAACTATTGGCCCTGGGTTAATGTCACAGATTTTGCGCGACTGTGAAATGACCCGCGATGAACTGGCAGAATTTTTGTAAAAGCTACTTCACCAGCTCCCCGTACAACTCCGGGCGCCGGTCGCCTACCGTGTCCATCTCGAACTCGCCGGGACGCAGCACGATGCGCTTCTCGCGCGCCCTGGCCGGTTCGATCTCAGCACAGATGATTTCCTCGCCGGATTCCGCCTCCGCCAACACCGCGCCGCGTGGGTCGGTAATCTGGCTGTGGCCGAAGAACCAGAAACCGCTCTCCTCCCCGCAGCGATTGCACGCCAGCAAGAAAACGCGATTTTCGAGCGCGCGTGTGCGCGTCACGAGCTGCGGCGCATTCTGCGAGCCGTCCGGCCAGTTCGTCGGCAAGGCGACAATGTCCGCGCCGCGCAACGCCAGCGTCCGCAGCGCCTCCGGGAAGCGCAAGTCGTAACATATCCCAATCCCCACGCGCCCCAGCGCCGTCTCCCAGACCGGGAAGCCGGTGTCGCCGGGCGTGACGAAGCGATCCACCCCCAACAGCGGCAAGTGCGCCTTGCGGTAAACGCCCACCACCCCAGTCGGCCCGATCAGCGCCGCGACGTTATAAATCCGCCCCTCATCCGCGCGCTCCAACAGGCCCACCACGGCGTAAGCGTTTGCCACTGCACACGCTTCAGCAAAAGCGGACGTCGCCGGGCCGGGAATTGGCTCGGCGGCCGCGCAGCCGGACGCCAGATCCGCAAAGCCGTAGCCCGAAATGGCGCACTCCGGGAAGACCACCAACTTGGCCCCCTGCCCCGTCGCCTCTTTGAACAACGCCAGCGCCCGCGCCAAATTTTGCGCGTTCTGCGCCAACTGCGGATCCATCTGCGCTACAGCGACTTTGATCATCCACTACCTCCCCTAAATAAACGTTGGAACGTTCCAACGTTCGAACGTTTTTTATTCAACTGCTATTCCCCTCGGTAGATGCGCACGTTGCGCTGCGGTTCCTGTCCGAAAGAGCGCGACATCAGGTTGGCGTCGCGGGCCATCTCGTGCTGCTGCCGCCGGATCGCAGCGCCCTGCGGGTTGAGGTCTACGGACGACTGCGAGCCATTCGCCACCCGCTCAATGGCGTCCTCTGTCTCCACCATCGCCCGCGTGAGCGCGTCGCTCTGTTCCCCAGAAAGGCCAAACAACTCGGCCAAAAATCCTTCCATCTGCGCGACTGTGTTCGCCCGGAGGACGTACATAGACACGCCCCGGCGCTCCGCGTCGCTGACCACCTTGGGCCGCTTGCGGTAATGCTGCTTGGACGTGACGAAGACCTGCGCCTCGCCCAAATTGTCCACGATGCGCAGCGGCACCCGCAGGCTCTCGGCGGCGCGCACCAGGCGATTCCGCGCAATGCCAAAGGGATAGACGCGCTTCTCCTTGAGCTTGCGTCGTTCCAACGTTGGGCCTTCGGAATGCCAGGCCGGCGTCTCTGCGCCGGAAACCGACGGAGATTCCACCGGGGCATCGCTGACCTGCTGGACGTGGACCTGCCCACTTTCGTCGCGGAAACGCAACTCGGTCAACATCGGGCGGCCACGCACCAGCGCGTCCACCGATTCAGCCACGTCCTTGTGAACAAGCAGCCGTTGCCGATCCTGAATCTCCACCAGCACGTCGAAGGTGGGCGGCGCGCGGCGTTCCAGCACCGTCTTCTGCGTCCCCCGGCGGCGCGCTTCTTCGTCGGAGAGGGTTACGCTTTCAATGCCGCCGATCAGGTCGGATAACGTCGGATTCAGCAGCAGGTTTTCCAGCGAGTTGCCGTGCGCCGTGGCGATCAGTTGGACGCCGCGCTCGGCAATCGTGCGCGCGGCCATCGCTTCCAACTCGCGCCCGATCTCGTCAATGACGATGACTTCGGGGTTGTGGTTTTCGACGGCTTCGATCATGACTTCGTGTTGCAGGCTCGGCATCGCCACCTGCATTCGCCGCGCGCGCCCGATGGCCGGATGGGGGATGTCGCCATCGCCGGCGATCTCGTTGGACGTGTCCACGATGACGACGCGCTTCTTCTCGGACAGCACGCGCGCCGCTTCACGCAGCATCGTCGTCTTCCCCACCGCCGGGCGGCCTAACAGCAACACGCTTTTGCCGGACGCGATCAAGTCTTCCAGGATGTCTATCGTCCCAAACACAGCCCGCCCCACGCGACACGTCAGGCCCACCACGTCGCCTTTGCGGTTGCGGATGCCCGAAATGCGGTGCAGGGTGCGCTCGAGGCCGGCGCGATTGTCCGCGTCAAATTCGCCAATGTTGTTGACGACAGCTTGAATGTCCTCGCGGCTGATCTCGCGTTCCAACAGCACCACTTCTTCGTTCACGTAGCGCGCGGTTGGAATGCGTCCCAGGTCGAGGATCACCTCCAAAAAATCGTCCCACCGCTGAATCCGGTGCAACGCCATCTGGATTTCCGCCGGCAGCACCCGCATCAGCGCGTCCAAATCGTCTACGATTAAGTGCATTGAGTCTGTCATAGTTCCTGTTTCCTATCTCCTATTCCCTGCATGCGTCGTGATTGTACCATAACACCCATCAAGAGAAAAGCCTTCATAGGGCTATCGCATTTGGAGAGCTTTGTTCCGCTGCGCTGCCTGTTGTGCCGCTAAAGCGGCGTTTTT
>DAOUGD010000115.1:0-4086 GCA_034429475.1 Anaerolineae bacterium | reverse complement strand
GTTCATTGCGGCAACGGCCGAGTGTACCCCCGAACAGCGCGCGCAGGGCGTCGCCGCCATCTGCAAACTCTCCCAAAAGAACGGCCTGCAAGCCGCCGGCGCGTAGCCCGCCCACCAAACAATACCTCCCTGAAAGTGGCTTTAGCCGCGAGGCCTGGAGGAGCATTACAGTGTCGCCATAATTTTCGGATAGGTTCTAAGGAGTAAGGAGTAAGGAGTAAGGAGTAATTGTTACTCCTTACCCCTCACTTCTTACCAGTTTCAGGTTTCTGATTTCTAGTTTCCATCATAGTCAATTCGGCGGCTTATGCAAGAGCCTCCCTTTTTGGTATAATATGTTTGGCCTGTAGGGCGAGAAACAGTCTCGCCCTACGGTGTTGAGAGGGGAATGAGATGATTACCTATTTGATTTGGGATGCAGGCGGCACGCTCTTTGATACGTATCCCGCCATCGTGGTCGCGGCGCGAGAAGCCTTGCAGACGTTTGCCAAGGTAGCTCCGCCGAGCGCGGTACTGTCGGAGTTGTTCCGGCAGACGACGGCCTATGGTTTGCAAACACTGGCCCAGCAATTTGAGCTGGACATCGCCGTGCTCCAGGCGCGCTTCTCGGCTTACTATGAGGCTATCGGCGCAGCGTACCAGCCGCCCTTTCCCGGCGTGATTGACATCTGCCGGTATATGGTCGCCAACGGTGGGCAGAATTTCATCGTCACCCACCGCGAGCGCGAGTCGCTGCGACAGTTGTTGGCGACCTACGAGATGGCGGACTACTTCAGCGACGTGATCGCGCAGGAAGACGATTATCCCCGCAAACCCGATCCGCTGTCGCTGGAGACGCTATTGGCGCGCCACGCGCTCTCGCGTGAGACGGGACTGGTCATCGGCGACCGCCTCATAGATATCCAGGCGGGGAAAAACGCCGGCGTGCGCACCTGCTTCTTCGGCAAGGCCGACCCGGTATTGCAGGCCGATTTGCAAATCGCGGAGTATGCGGAACTGTATCGCTGGCTGCAACAAGAGAATTCCATCGCGAAACGTCAAACGTCAAACGTGAAACGTCAAGCATAAACATTTACTTGAGCAACCATGACGTTTGACGTTTGACGTTTGAGTCTACCCATAATAAAGAGAGATGAATGACAACCTTACCCATTTTCCCG
The DNA here is from genome assembly GCA_034429475.1 of Anaerolineae bacterium. Classification (GTDB taxonomy): domain Bacteria; phylum Chloroflexota; class Anaerolineae; order B4-G1; family SLSP01; genus JAKQHY01. The sequence goes on along the minus strand of DAOUGD010000115.1, from coordinate 2,926 downwards.
GATTTTAAACCGCTGACGTTGGAAGACCGCCCGGCCATTCACGGGCGATTGTGGGCCTACCAGCCCAACACGTCGGAATTGACGTTTGTGAATTTGTACATCTGGCGGAACTATTACCATTTTCAGTGGTGCATCCACGAGGATTGGCTGTTGCTGGTGGCCGAGCACGACGCGCGGACGTTTGCGTTGCCCCCCATCGGCCCGGTCTCGCGCCTGGATGTGACGCGCAAGTTGTTGCGCTGGTTGCGCGATACGCGCGGCGTCGCCACCCCCACCATCGAACGCACTGACCGCCGCCTGGCCGACGAGTTGGCCGGGGCGGACGATCTGATCGTCGAAGAAACCCGCGACCATTTCGACTACGTTTACCGCAGCGCAGACTTGGGGCAGTTGGCCGGCCGCAAGTACAGCAAGAAGCGCAATCACATCAGCCAGTTTTTGCGCGAATATGCGTACACTTACGCTCCACTGACCGAAGACCTGGTGCAGGGGTGTCTCGATCTGGCCGAGGTCTGGTGCGAGCAGCGGCTTTGCGAGGAGGACATCAGCCTGCAACACGAGTTCTGCGGCATTTACGACGCGCTCACTCACCTGAATGCCCTGCCCATCGAGGGCGGCGCGATTCTGATTGACGGCAAGGTGCAGGCCTTCGCGCTGGGGGAACTGCTCAATTCCCAGATGGCCGTCGTCCACATCGAGAAGGCCAATCCCAACTTTCATGGCGTCTACCCAATGATCAACAAGGAATTTTCCGCCCAGCGCTGGTCTAACATTCCCTTCATCAACCGCGAGCAAGACCTGGGCGACCCCGGCCTGCGTCGCGCCAAAGAATCGTACTACCCCGACCACCTGGTGGAAAAGTATCAGGTGAGAAGTAAGGAGTAGGGAGTAGGGAGTAAGGAGTAGGGCCACTGTCCCCTACTCCCTACTCCCTACTTCATACTCCTCCTTTGAGGAGCAATCAATACTGTGGATCCGCGTCTACTCGATATTGTGCGTCTGGCCCATGCCGGCGACCGTCATCAGGCCCTCCTGGAGCTGCGTGAGTACTTACAGGCGTCCCCTGACGAAGTGGATGCCTGGATTGTGTTAGGCAATCTGGCGCCTGATCCCCAAATTCGCCTGTCAGCGTTGCGGCGCGCGCAGCAACTGGCGCCTGACAATCCTGTGGCTCGCCGCGCATTGGAGGCGCTGACAACACAACCCACACCGGATGAGATGCCGCCTTCGTCCGCGCCGCCGTTGCCGTCGTTGTCTGATGAGTCCCCTCAACAAATTGAGGACTCCGAAGCTGAGACCTCCGAAGTCGAAGTCATCGAAGTTGAGGCTGCCGACCTTGCGGCTTCCGACTTTGAAGCTATCGCAGCGGCGGATGCCGGAAGCCCGGCCTTGTTCGGGCTTTCACTGGCACCGGAGGCCGCGAGCAAGGCATGGGACGCGGGTGAGGAAGCGCCCGCCTCTCCGCCGGGCGAAGTCCCTGCCGAATCCCCCTATCCCCTCGAAATCATCCGCGGCGCGCGCGATCTCATCTGGCCGTTTGCGCCGCGCGACGACGAGCCCCACACGTTGGGCGAGCTGCTGGACGCGGGCAAGGTCACGCGGCAGGATTTGCTCTGGGCCGCCGCTGAGGCCCGTGAGGCGAATGTGCGGGAAGTCGCCGCCGTGCTGCTGGCAACGGCGCACCGGCTGGCGGACGCCGGCATGACGTTGGAGGACGCGCGCCTGGCGGCGTGGCCGTTCCGCCGCACTCCCTACGCATTGGGGGAATTGGTGGACAAGGGGATGGTGCAGACCAAAGACCTGCGCCGCGCCTCCTGGTTCGCCAAGGATCCGCGGGTGCGCGAAGCCGCCCGGATGCTGCTGCCGGTAGCGGAGGAGCGTCAGGCGCAGCGAAAAGCCGCGAAGAAAGCGCAGCCGGCGCCGGAGTCGCCGCCGCCTGCCGCCGAACAGCCGGCGAAAAAGCCCGGCAAAGGCAAGAAGCCGCCCACCCCCCGCTCGGACACGAGCGGCAAGCCTGCCAACGGCAACGGCAAATCCGCCAACGGTGCCGCCGCGGCCACCACGCGGGTCAAATCCATCCGCCAGGCCATCCCCGGTCACGCGCGCGCCCGCCCGATGCCCATCATTCAAGGGTCAAACTATCTGGCGCATGAGATCGAGCGCCGCTACCAGCGCCGAGTCTTGCTCTATTGGGCAAGCGCCGGTCTGATCCTGGTCGGGATTGGTTTCATCATTTACAACCTGATTGCCGCCATCTGGCGACACGTTTTGCCGCCGCTCTGGGCCTGGCCCTTGCTATTGGTGTTGGCGCTGCCGCTTTTTTGGGTTAGTGAGCAATTGGCGGAATTGAATGAGGAACTGAGCGGGTTTCGCCGGGGACAGATGGGAGAAGTCGCCGTGGCGCGCAGTTTGCGCCAGGGGTTGGGGGGCGATTGGGTGCTCTTTCGGAACGTGAAGCTGCCGGGGGTGAACAGCGACATTGACATGGTGCTGTTGGGCCCGCCGGGAGTGTTCACGTTGGAGGTCAAGGCCTACGCGGGCCGGTATCGCTATCACCAGAAGAATTTTTACCGTTACACGCGCGCGATGGGCTGGCGCAAGATGCACCACAATCCCGGTCTGCAAGCGCGCTTCATCAGCGGCGCGCTGCACCAATACATCGCTTACACGCTGAATCAGAAGGTGTGGGTGGAGCCGCGCCTGGCCTGGGCCGGCCCCGGCGACCTGGAATTGCAGGAACCCAACGTCCCCGTCTGGTTTTTAGATCGGCTGGACGCCGAGACGGAGCATCTCCGTGCGCTTCCGGCTCGCCTTTCAGACCAGGATCGCGCCGCGCTCTCCGGTCTGCTGCGCGGCCTATGTAGTACGCTACGCGATTATTAAAGAATTTAAAAAGGTGTTTTTCGATTTCGGGCTACCGCCCGAA
>DAOUGD010000114.1:0-14462 GCA_034429475.1 Anaerolineae bacterium | reverse complement strand
GAGGGGGCGAGGGGGCGAGGGGTTGATTTTGAGATTTGTTGATGGATTCATAGATACTCCTTTACTTTGTAATTCGTAATTCGTAATTCGCAATTCGTAATTCGCAATTCGTAATTCGTAATTCGTAATTCGCTGATCCGCTTTTTCGCTGATCCGCTCACTCGCCCCCCGCCAACGCCGGTTTGCGTAGCGGCAGCGCCAGCAGGTTGAGCGCGGCGAGGATGATGAATGTCCAGCGGAAGGCGATGGCGTCGGTCAGGAAGCCGCTGGCGGCCATACCTGCCGCCTGGGCGATGTTCGTGACGGCCATCAGGATGGCGAACATTGAGGCGGCAATGCGCGGGTCGCTGCTGCGCATCGCCAAAGCGAAGTAAAGCGTTTGGTATGTCCCATAAGAGAGACCGAAGAGGATAACGATGGACCACACCAGCCACACATTGGGCGTGAAGGCCAACATCAGCCCGGAGAGCAGGGAGATGGCGAGCGCGGCGTTGATGGCGCGGGGCTTCCCCCAGCGGTTGGTGATTGCGCCGCCCCACACGCCGCCAAGCACCACGCCAATGCCCCACACGGTCGTGATCAGCCCGGCGGTGCTCAGGGTGATGCCAAAGGTGGTTTCCAGGAACGGGTTCACGATCTGGTTGGAGCCGGCGATGATGAAGAAGAACACGAAGCCCAGGCCTGATAGCGCCAGCACGTCGCCGCGCTTGAAAGCGGCGAAGGCTCGCCACTCGAAGGTGCGCTCGACAGGACGGGGGGCTTCACGGATGCCGAGCACCAGCGGCAGCGGCAGCAGCGTGAAGCCGGCCAGCAGCCAGAACACCGCCGCCCACGAGACGTATTGCGCCAGCAACCCGACGATGGAGGCGGTGATCACCACGCCGAGCGCGCGTCCGCCAACCATGAAGCCCTGAATCGTTGCCTGCTCGGCTTCGGGGATGGTGTCGAGCGCGAGGCCGTCCGTGCAGGTGTCGTAGAGCGCCATCGCCATTTGCAGAACAAAGGCAATCGCCACGAACCACCAGTAGCTCGCCTTCGGGTCAATGAACGGCACAATGATGAGGCACACCGCCTGCACCCCCAATCCGATGAGGATATAGGGCTTGCGATAGCCCATTCCCAACAGATTGACCTTGTCGCTCAACATTCCCAGAAAAATTTTGATCACAAATGGGATCATGGCGATGGTGGCGAAGATGCCCACGTCGCTCATCGTCAGCCCTTTGGAGAGGAAATAAATCGCATTGAGCGCGGTGAAATAGCTCAACACCGTCCCCTGGGCGAAGTACAACAGGCCGAACATCGTGTATTTTTTCAATGGTTGCGCTCCTTTGAGTTGCGAGTTAGGAGTTGCGAGTTAGAAGTGAGGATGCAGGAGGCCAGGGCAAGGATCGGCGGATCAACGGATCGGTGGATCAGCGGATCAGCGAAAATACCCTTGTCACCTTGTTTCCTTGTCACCTTGTCTCCCCCTCTCCCCCTCTCCCCCTCTCCTGCACCGGCCCGGTTTGCTTTAGCTTGCTTTTGAGCACCTGCCGGTACGCTTCGATGCGGGCGGCGCGCAGGTCGCGGCGGTGGCCGATGAGCCATTTTATACCTTCCAGGGCTATCTGCCAGACGTATTGCCCCATCAGCCACAGGCGCAGGACTTCGGCGACGCCTTTGCCGTGATATTTGCGCGTGTAGCGGACTTTGCTCGACTGGAAGTAGACGTGCCGCGCGGCGACGACTTGCTCGCTGCTCTTGCCCTCGTGGTGGACGATGCGCGCCTCCGAGCAATAGGCCACACGCCATCCCGCTGCCTTGACCCGCCGGCACCAGTCCAGTTCCTCGGAATACATAAAAAAGCCTGCGTCGAACCCGCCAACCTGTTCCAGCACGGCGCGGCGGGTGAGCATGGCCGCGCCGGTGATCCAGTCCACGTCCTGCATCGCATCGTCGGGCCGATCCTGGACGTAATAATGGCGCGAAATCTGGCGCGGCATAAGCTTTTCTAACCACGTGCTCTCCAAGAATAACACCGGCAAGGTGGGAAAGTTCCGCCGCGACGATTGCACGCTCCCGTCCGGCCACAACAACTGCGGGCCGAGCATCCCGATGTCGGGTTGAGCGCGCATCACGTCCACCAGGCGCGGCAGTGCGTCATCTACGGCTTCGATATCCGGGTTGAGCACCAGCAGAAACTCGCCGGAAGCGGCGTCAAGCCCCTGGTTGTTGGCTGCCCCGTAGCCGCGATTGTCAGTGTTAAGGATAAGTCGCGCCTGCGGAAATTCCTGCGCCACCATTGTTGGGCTGCCATCCTGCGAGCCGTTGTCTACCACGATGACTTCTAGCCCCGGCACATCGCCCCACGAAGCGACCACGGACGCCAGCGCCCGCCGCAGCAACTCGCGCACATTCCAACTGACGATGACGACGGAGAGGAGTGCTGAGTGCTGAGTGCTGAGTGCTGAGTGCTGAGTTGTGGGTTCCGGGTTGTGGGTTGTGGGGGTATCAATCCGCTTACTCGCTGACTCGCTGATCCGCTGATTCGCCGATCCGCCGATTCTTGCTTCTTGCTTCTTGCCTCCTGCTTCCTGCTTCTTTACTCGCAACTCTAATACTCCCGCCGGACGGCGAAACGCACGATCTCTTCCAACGCGCTGCGGTGAGGGGAGGAGGGGGAAGCGGCGAGGAGGTCGAGCGCGGCGGCGGCGCGGAGGTCGGCCTGCGCCATCGCGCGCGCGGCGGCGTCGGAGTCGCGCAGGTCGGCGATGAGCGCGCGCAGGGCCGCCTCGTCGGCAGCGCCGGCAGCGGCGGCGGACACGCGCGCGTCGGTGGGATGCTGTTCCAGATAGCACAGCACCGGCAGGGTGACGATGCCCTGGCGCAAGTCGCTGCCCACCGGCTTGCCGAGCGTGGCTGGGTCGCCCATCAGGTCGAGCACATCGTCAGCGATCTGGAAGGCCTCGCCGAGCGCCTTGCCGAATCGCCGGGCGCGCTGCACGACGGCGTCGTCGCGGTCGGTCAGGAGCGCCCCGGTTTCGGACGCCAGCGCAAAGAGCGACGCCGTCTTGGCGAAGATCCGCGCGTAGTAATCGTCCAGGGTGGGGAGCGCGCCGCGCTTGAACATCTGGCTGAGTTCACCGCTGCAAATCGTCGTCAACGTTTCCGCGAAGCGTTCCATCAGGGGCAAACTGCCGCCGCGACTTGCCAGCCGCGCCGCCCAGGCGAAAGCCACGTCTCCGGCCAGCACCGTCGCGGCGGGCGACCACGCGGCGTTGAGCGTCTCCGCGCCGCGCCGCAGTTGCGCGTTGTCAATCAAGTCGTCGTGGATGAGCGTGGCCGTGTGCAGCAGTTCGACGGCGGCGGCCACTGGTAGCGCGGCGGCAATGTCGGCTTCGCAGAGGTGGGCTGAAAGGAGCACGAGCGCGGGCCGCAGTTGCTTCCCCCCCTGGCGGATGATGAGCGTCAGGGCGGTGTGTACCTCCGCCGGCAACTCGCTGAGCGCGCCCAGCATCAAATCCTGGACAGCGTGCAGTTCGTCATTGAGCAGCGTGCGGTAGAGAAAAGAGTGGGTGGTCATAAATGAGTGCTGAGGACTGAGGACTGAGGATTGAGTCGCTGATCCGCTGATCCGCTGATCCGCCATTCGCAACTCGCCACTCCTAACTCCTTACTCCTAACTCCTAACTTTATTCCCAACATGGTTGAAAGGGATACACCACGTCGGCAATTTGCTCGCCGACAATGGCGATGTCGTCCAGGCGATGCGGCCCCAGGCCGATGTTGTGCGCCATCCGCAGGTAATTGTCGCAGCGGAGGAAGGGCGCGGTGAAGTCGGCGGCGTCAGGGTCGAAGCCCTGCACGGCGGTGGCGACGGCGTCCGTGGCGACGGCGTTCTTGCCCGCGAGCAGCACACCGGGTTCCACCGGCGCCATCGAGCCAATCCACGGGCCTTCGCCGCCTTCGGTGGTCTTGATGCCGTCAATCAGCGCCAGGTGGATGGGGCGGGCCTGGTTCAAATCCATGATGACGCGCGGCAGCCGGTAACTGAATTCCTGATCCAGACCGTGAAGAGCGGAGCGATTGCCGTCCTGATCGAAAATCCGGTAAAAGCGCACTGGCACCAATCCGACGAGATTTTTCATCGCGTGCGTGACGCCGCAGCACCAGTGGCACTTCATCTTGGCGACGGAGATGAAGGTGTCCACCTCTTGCAGGATGGGATTGAAGGTGAAACTCTCGTAAATGTGCCCCCCGGCGGGGACGGTGGCGTACTCGCTGTAAGGCGCCGTCCCGTTGAGGTCAACGAGCGTCGCGCCGGTGGCGGCGGCCACGTCCTCGTAGCCCCACTGGACGAAAGACTCCCACTCGTACACCGCCTCGACGATGTAGACCGCGCCCGCGCCCGCATCTTTCACACAGCCGATCAGCGCGCGCACCACCTCCGGGTGGCTGACGAAACTCTCGATGGCCGGGACGCGAAATTGCGACGCCACGCCGCCCGTCAGGTTCACCTTGATGGCGACGCGGTCGCCGGGGCGGACAATGTCGCTCAGCCCGCCGAGGCCGTCCAGTAGATCGCGCACGCGCGCGGCGACGGCGGCGCGATCATAGTCGCTGGCGCGGGCGATAGCGACGGTGGCGGACTTGGGTGGAGAAGTGGGGGAGGGAGTGGGCGAGGGCGAGAGGGGGGGAGTGGGCGAGGGGGTGAAAGTAGGCGTGGGAGAAGGTATCGCGGTATGGGTAGGGCGCGGCGTGGCTGTATCGGTGGGGCGTGGCGTGGCGGTGGGAGGCGGGGTAGCGGTGTCGGTGGGGAACGGTGTGGCGGTGTCCGGCGGCGCGGGCGTCGGCGTGGGCGCGACGGTGTTCTGGCAGCCGGCCAGCATCCCGGCGGAGACGGCGGCCAGTTGTAGGAATTGGCGGCGGGATAGTTTACGAGTCACGAAAAGCTCCTTAATGAGTTGCGAGTGAGGAGTTGCGAGTGAGGAGTTGCGAGTGAGGAATGGCGAGTGAGGAATGGCGAATGCTCTCCTAACTTCTAACTCCTAACTCCTAACTCCTAACTCCTAACTCCCAGAGAAAACAACCTCTGCGCATTGGCGGTCGTCGCCTTTGCGATCTGCTTGACCGTGACGCCTTTGAGTTCGGCGATGCGCTGCGCCACGTAGGTCAGGTAGGCCGGTTCGTTACGTTTGCCCCGGTGCGGATGCGGCGTCAGGTATGGCGCGTCCGTCTCCAGCAGCAGGCGATCCAGTGGGACGACGCGGGCGACGGCGTGCAGGTCGGCGGCGTTGCCGAAGGTCACGGGGCCGTCCATGCCGACGCAGAAGCCGAGGTCGAGTGTCGCTTGCAGGAACTCAGGGCCACCGGCGTAAGCGTGAAGCACGCCGGTGCGCCCGCTGCCGCCCGCCACCCAGTCGCGTAGGAGGCGCAGCGTGTCCTCGTGGGCGTCGCGGTCGTGGACGATGACGGGCAGGCCGAGGTCGGCGGCCAGGCCGAGCTGCGCTTTGAAGGCGAGGCGTTGCACGCCCGGCTCGGCGCAGGGCCAGCGGCGGTTCGGCTGGCGCGGCCAGTAGTAGTCCAGGCCGATCTCACCGATGGCGACCACGCGGGGCGACGATTGCGCCAGCGTGCGGAGCGCCTTCAGGTCAGCCGGGCCAAGGTCGCCGGTGGCCGTGGGGTGGACGCCGACGGCGGCATAGAGAACGCACGGGCCGCCCGCGTGCCGTTTCGCCAGCGCGACGGCGGCGCGGCTGTCTTCAACGTCCGTGCCGGGCAGGAGCGCGGCCTGCACGCCGGCCTGCGCCGCCCGCGTCAGCACGGCGTCCAGGTCTTGCGCGTATTGCTTGTGTTGGAGATGCGCATGGGTGTCTATGATCACAATTTTTCTCTTTTGGGCGAGATAGGGTTATTATACCGCAGTCGCAGGTGTGGCGCGGCGTCAGTTTTCTTCCTCACTTTGGCCGGTCTGGTCCAAAAAGACCGGCGCCAACATTTGCTCAACGGGAGCATAGCGGTCGGTGAGCAGCACCGGCGGCTCTTCGGCCAGGATGTCGGCGACTTCTTCTTCGGGAAGCAGGTATTTCTGCCACAATGACTCGTCAGTAAAAGCGGCCATGTCCAATGGGACGTTGGCGCCGACGATGACGATAGTGTTGCGCGACGCCGAGCGCCAATCCTTGTTGGTGGGGGCGACGTAGACGTGGGCGAAAGTCTGGCGCAGGGTGTACACGTAGGCGCGCAGAAAATGCCCGTAGGCGCCGTCAATGATGTTGACCATATACAGCCCGTCCGGCGTCATCCAGGCGGCGACTTGCTCGTTAAACCCCTCCGTGGTCAGGTGATAGGGCACCGAAAAGTCGTTGAACGCATCGCCCATCACCAGGTCGTACTGCTGCGTCGGTTCGCCTTTCAGGAACAGCCGGGCGTCTTCGTTGTAACTGGTCACGCGGGTGTTTTCTGACAATCCCAGGTAGGCGTGCGCCACCGCAGTCACCATCGGGTCAATTTCGATGACGTCCAGAACGCTGTCGGGGTAGATGATTTCCATATATTTGGGGAACGTGTACCCGCCGCCGCCGATGAACAGGGCGCGCAGCGGTGCGGAGGCTTGTTCCTGCGCGCGGTGTTCGACCTGATAGGCCGTCAGTTCCGCGTAAATCTGCTCGTATTCGTAGACAAGCTGGGTGGGATTGTTCAGCGACGTATAGCTGTGAACCAGGCGATCCAGAATCAGCTTGCGCACTACCTCACCGTCTTTCTCTTCCTCTTTGACCTTGATGCAAAAGTAGTGGGTTTCGTACATACAGGTGTTTTGCATCCAGCCCTGGTGGAAGGCTGCCACGGACGCGCCCGTTATCACCAGCATCACCAGCGTGGTGGCCCACCAGCGCCGGCCCAGGAGGAAGAGCAGTCCCAGGAAAAGCAGCACGACGGCGACGCCCCAGACGACGGTGTATGTCCCGAACTTGGCAATGAGCCAGAAACCCGTGAGGAACGTACCCACGATGCTGCCCACCGAGCCGAATGCATAGATCTGGCCTACCGTCCGCCCGGCCTGTGCGAGATCGTGCATCGCCAACTTGACGACGATGGGCGAAATCGTGCCCAAAATCGTGCAGGGGACGAAGAACAGCGCCGTGATGAGCGCCAGAATTTCAAGGATGATCGGCCATTCGACGCGATCCATCAGACTCAGGCGATCCAACACCAGAACGCCTAACGAGGTCAGCCCGGCCAGGACAAACATCACGCCTAACAACCGGGGCGAGGCCCACCGGTCGGCCAGCCGCCCGCCGAGGTAATTGCCCAGACTGATGCCGGCCAGGATGACACCGATGACGCTGGTCCAGGTATAGAGCGACACGCCGACGCTCGGCGCGATGATGCGCCCGGCGATCAGCTCCAAAATCATAATGCAGCCGCTGGAGACGAAGACGATCAGCGTAAACAGCCACAGTCGCGGACGTGACGGAGAAGAAGTTGTCGGTTCCATAGTCACCTAGAATCCACGCTGTTTATCTACCTGATTGCGGAGCGGCGTGACGCCCTGCAAGAGCCGATCCAGATTCTCGCGGAAGATTTCCAGGATGTATTTCCCCTCAAATTGCGTGCCGCCGGCGGCGTGGGGGGTGATGAGCAAGTTCTCGATGTCCCACAATTCGCTATCGGCGGGCAGCGGCTCCTGGGCGAAGACATCCAGGGCGGCGGCGGATAGGGAGCCATTACGCAGCGCCTCGACCAGGGCCGCCTCGTCAATGATGCGCCCACGCGAGATGCCGACCAACAGCGCACCGGGCTTCATCTGCGCGATTTGCGCCGCGCCGATCATCCCGTCCGTGTCGGGCGTGTAGGGGACGGTGATCACGACGTAGTCGGAGCGGCGCAGCAAGTCAGGCAGCCGCTCGATCCCCCACAGCTCTTGCACGCAGTCCGGCTTGTTGACGGGAACCACGTCCACGGCGAGCACCTGCATCCCAAAAGCGGCGGCGCGCGGGGCCAGGGCGCGTCCCACCGCGCCAAATCCGACAATCCCCATCACACTGCCGGTCAGCTCTCGCATTTTGGCGCGCGATTCTTTCCACCGGTGTTCGGCTTGCTGTTGCACGAAGGTTCTGATCTGGCGGGTGAAAGCCAGGATCATCGCCAGCGTGCTTTCGGCCAGGGCAATCGCGTGTGTACCGCTTGCGCTGGTCAGCAGCACGTCGCTCGCCGCCAGTTCGGGGATGGCGAGGTAGTGATTGACGCCGGAACTGGACGATTGGATCCACCGGAGTTTTTTTGCTGCCAGGAATATCTCGCGGTTGAGCCAGCCCAGGTAGACGTCGGCGTCGGCGATTTGCGCGATGATGTTTGGCTGTGTCACCGCGTGAACAAACTCGATGCCGGGATAGGCTGTGCTGAGATCGGGAATGGCTTTTTCCAACTCCGCAGGGTTGGGACCTATTAAAACTTTCATGATGTATAACCTCCTTCGAATAGTTTGGTAGTCGTTAGTCAAATAGTCTTTCATCCCTCATTCATTGAGGTCTCGTCATTCTGAGTGTTTTGTGCGAAGAATCTCTCCCCTCCACGCAGAGACCCTTCACTTAGTCTGGTAGTCGTTAGTCGAATAGTCTTCCGTCCCTCGTTTTTTGAGGTCTCGTCATTCTGAGCGTTTTGTGCGAAGAATCTCTCCCCTCCACGCCAAGACCCTTCACTTCGTTCAGGGTGACGCCCTTTGCTTCGTTCAGGGTGACGGGCTTGAGTGTTGGCATCCGTCAGGTCGCCAGGGAACCAAGCCGGTGAGCGATGGCCTGGGTCTGCGGGTAAAGCTGTGTGTAAAGGTCGAAAAGGTCGTCGTAGCGCGCGGCCTGCTGCGCGTCGGGCAGGATGGCCTGCGCCTGGATGACTTCGGCGGCGACGGCGACGGTCTCTTCGAGCGACCGGTAGACGCCGCAGCCCACTCCCGCCAGCAGCGCCGCGCCGAGCGCGCCGGTCTCCTGGAAGGAGAGGATGTGCAGCGGGCGTTGGAGGACGTCCGCCTTGAGCTGATTCCAGAGCGCGTTCTGTGTGCCGCCGCCCATCGCGCGGATTTCGGCCACGGGCCGGCGGGCGATGGCGTCGGCGTGGGTGACGACGTGCCGCAGGGCCAGCGCGACGCCCTCGAAGACGGCGCGGGCCAGGTCGCCGAGGGTGGTGGCGGTGGTCAGGCCGGCGAAGACGCCGCGCGCCTGCGCATCCCAGATCGGCGTGCGCTCGCCTTGCAGGTAGGGCAGATAGAGCAATCCCCGGCTGCCCGGAGGGGACGCGGCAGCCAGGCGCGTCATCCGGGCCAGCGTCTCGCGGTCGCGCCCGCCCAGGAAGGTTTCGGCGAACCACTCCACCGACATCCCGCTGGACGTGACCGTGCCGATGGCGAGCCACGTTTCCGGCGTGGCGTAGCCGCTGTTGACCCAGGCCAATCCCTCCGCCGGGGCGGGCAGCAGGAGCGCGACGCAATCCGTCGAACCGGCGCTGTAGATGGCCGGGCCACCCAACGTCGCGCCCGCGCCCACCGCCGCCGTCGGCACGTCACCCGCCCCGACGACCACCGGAATGCCCGCCCGCAATCCCGTCGCCTGGGCTGCCGCTGTCGTCAGCGTTCCGGCGACGTGCGCCGGCCCCGCAATCGGCGGCAGCTTTTCCAGCGCGATCCCCAAGTCGCGGCACAGACTTTCTGACCACTGCCAGGGATCGCGGATGTCGGTCAGGCCGGAGAGGGCGGCGTTGGTCGGGTCGGTGAAGAATTCCCCGGTGAGGCGCGCGACGACGCAGGTGTTGGCGAATCCCAGGATGTGAGCAGCCCGGTAAGCGTCCGGCTGCTCGTCGCGCAGCCACGCCATGCTCGTGACGGCGCACGTCCCCGGCATCAGCCGGTTGCCGATGCGCGCTTCGTATTGCGAGCGGGGGCAGATGGCGGTGATGGCGCGGACCTGTTCCAGACTGCGTTGGTCGTTGTAGAGGAGCGCCGGGGTGAGGGCGCGCCCCTGTACGTCGAGCGGCGCGACGGTGGGGAACACGGCGCTGATCCCCAGCGCGCCGATCTGGGTGGGTGGCACGTCACCAGCGGCGCAAGCCTGGGACAGCGCGGCGATAAGCCCTTGCCACCACGCCTCCGGGTCAACCTCCACCCAGCCGGGGTGGGGGATGCTGACTTTGTAGGGCGCGCGGCCCAGGCCAACGAGCCGCCCGGCGGGGTCAAAGAGACCGACTTTGACGCCGGAGGTGCCGATGTCTACACCGGCAAGCAAGGGTGACACTGTGTGCATAGTGATCTCCGTGAAACGTGAAGCGTGAAGCGTGAAGTTGAATTTTTGGATTCTCCGCTTATGGTATATGATTGGGGGATGCTGTCAAGAATTGGCAGGTTGGAGCGCCGTCATTCTGACGGCAGGCCAGCCGGAGGCTGGCGCTCCAAACATTTTCAGGAGAGGAATAGCCCAAATGAAAGATCGTTTAACGTTGGCCCCATGGTCGGGGATGATTTTGCCATTCATGATGCTTGTGTTACTTGTTTCTGGCCTGTGTGGTTGCCAGACGACGTTTACGCCCTCTGTCACTCCAACGGATTTCCCCACCATAACATCCTTGCCCACGGATACCCCCGCGCCGACGTACACACCTACCGCCACTGCGACGCCTACGCCCATACCGAGCGCCACGCCCACGCCGACAGTCACGCCGTCGCCCACGCTCACGCCGTCGGTCACGCCCACGCCGTTGAACCCTCTGGCTATCGCTAGTCTGCGCCAGGGAAATTATCCCGGCAGTGAATTGACGGTGGAGGAAACGCTCGCGCCGGGCGTCAATTATGACCGCTCGGTGGTCTCCTATCAGTCCGAGGGATTGAAGATTTACGCGCTGCTGACGGTTCCCAGGGGACGAAAGCCCGCGAATGGCTGGCCGGTCATCATTTTCAATCACGGGTACATCCCACCGGATCAGTACCGCACTACAGAACGGTACGTGGCTTACGTAGACGGCTTTGCCCGGAACGGGTACATCGTCTTTCGGCCTGACTATCGCGGGCATGGCAATTCGGAGGGTGTGGCGCGGGGGGCTTACGGTGCGCCGGATTACACGATAGACGTGCTCAATGCGGTGGCGACGATGAAGCAGTATCCCGACGCCGATCCGGAGCGCATCGGGATGTGGGGGCATTCGATGGGCGGGTCTATCACGTTGCAGGTGATGGTGTCCACGCCGGACGTGAAGGCCGGCGTCATCTGGGCCGGCATGGTGGGATCGTACCCCGAAATCCTGACGTGGTTTCAGGGCCGGCTGGCCGCGCAATCCGGCACCACGGCCAGCACAACGCTCGTAGGGCGGGGCGACATTTGGAACCTGGTGCAGTTGTATGGTACGCCGGAGGAAAACCCGGAATTTTGGAATAGCCTCTCGGCTACGGAATATCTGGCCGACCTTTCCGGCCCGTTGCAACTGCATCACGGCACGACGGACGAGACGGTACCTTTTGAATGGTCTGAGGCGCTGTATGCCCGCCTACAAGAGGCGGGGATCGCGGCGGAATTTTACCCGTACGCGGGGGACAACCACAACCTCTCCCTCAATTTTGGGACGGCGATGGCGCGGTCGGTGAAGTTTTTCGATACTTATCTCAAGCATTGAGTCTGCTGGAAGCTGGCAGAGTTACTGCCGGTGCGCAGTCGCCGTAATTGTTCACGCGCAGCAATGTATGTACTGCCGCGTGTATGATAATTTCTACTTCCCGTTAAGATCGAGAAAGTTCTCTGGTAAGCCACATTCGTTTTGGCCTGAGATCGTTAGTGTTACATTTGCCTCGTCGGTGAAAAGTGGCTCTATTTCCACGACCAGTCGGTAGCGCAGCTTGAAAGGGCCATACGATTGGCTTTTTGTAACCAACAACCCAACAGAATCAGAGGTATCTTCGGTCCAGGGTGCTTGTTTCAAAAGTGTCCACCCATCTTTGGTCAGCTCTTGTTTATAGAAATCCATTATATCAGTCGGGCGGGCCTCAACCCTAGAGTAGCCCATATAACTATTGCAAACCCCTGTATAGCTTTGAAAGTCTGTCCAGCCAAATGGATACGGGGGAACCGGCAACTCACGCATAATGGGCTCATGCAATGCACCCCAGCCATACCATATCATATACATTTGGAAGGTATACCACAACCCACAGACTAAAAAGCTAGTCAGAATGACTACGATGAGGATCCTAACGGCCTTTTTGCGCACCATTTTCACTTTTCCAGGTCGTTCTCCAGGGTAAACCAAAAGACGCAGCCCTCCCCTGGCGTGCTTTCGACGCCCACGTCCCCGCCCAGCTTTTCCACGATGCGCTGCACGATGGACAGGCCCAGGCCGTGTCCCGTCGCGCGCTCCTGCTGCAAACGGGTAAACGGTTTGAAGACTTTTTCCTGCGCCTCTGGGGTGAGACCGGGGCCGTTGTCGCGCACCCAGAATTTGGTTTTGGGTTTTGGGTTTTGGGTTTCAGGATCGGGCATTGTAACGCCTAACTCGATACGCGGCGGGGTTCCGCCGTACTTGAGGGCGTTGCTGAGGTAGTTGGCCCACACTTCTTCGATCCACGCGGCGTAACCGTTGACGGCCGGCCAGTTTCCCGGCGTGATGACTTCCGCCCCGGCTTCATGGATTTGCGACTCGTAGCGTGTCAACACTTCCTTCACGATGGCGCCCATGTCCAGCGGGCCGGTTTCTACTTCGGTCATCTGGCGCACGCTGGCGAGCAGCAGCAGTTCCTGGATGATGTCGCGCATCTTGTAGCCGGTCTGGGTGATGCGATGCAGGTTGTCCGCGATTTTTTCCGGCTCCAACCGCTCGAACCGCGTTTCCAGCAGGCTGCTGAACCCGACGATGACGCTGATGGGGGTCTTGAGATCGTGGGCGACGGTGTGCGCAAAGGCGTTGAGGTCTGCGTTGCTGGCCTCTAATTCCGCGTTGGCGGCGCGCAAATCCTGATTGGCAGCGGCCAGTTGCCGTTGGAGCGCGTGCAGGGTGATGTGTGTCTGGACGCGCGCCAGCACTTCTTCGATCTGGAAGGGCTTGGTGATGTAATCCACCCCGCCCAGCTTGAAAGCCTTGACCTTATCCTCGGTCTGATCCAGCGCGCTGATGAAGATGATGGGGATGTCGCGGGTGCGCGGCTCGGCTTTCAGTTGCTCGCAGACTTCGTAGCCGCTCATCCCCGGCATCGTGATGTCCAGCAGGATCAAGTCCGGCAGGCTGGCTTTGACGGCCATCAACGCCAGCTTCCCACTGGGCGCGGAGCGCACTTTGTAGCCCTGCTCGGTCAGCATCCCCGACAGCAGCCGCAAATTCGCGGGTGTGTCATCCACCACCAGAATATCGGCGACGATGGGTGTTGTGTTCATTACCCCCCCCTTCTTTTTCACGCAAAGGCGCAAGGGCGCAAAGAATGATCTCAACGGATTGAACGGATTAAACGGAAATGAATCCGTTGAAATCCGTTCAATCCGTTGAGAAAGTATTACGACGTTTCGGCAATCTGCATAATCTTCTCGTACTCAAAATCCCTGAGCCACTGGCGTATGACGTCGGCGAGGGATGGGGCCGACGCCTGGATTTGGGTGACGAGCGCCAGCATTTGGTTGCCGTCCAATTCGATGAGCGCCTGCTGGAAGTCGTTGCGCCAGGCGTCCGGCTGGACGTGGAATGCGGCGCTCAACTCGGCGGTCGGCGTTTCCGAGACGGCGGCGACGGCTTCTTCCTCTTCGTAGGTGAAGCGCACCCCCAGATGGCGGGTCAACGTCTCGAAGATGTCGTTTTCGCGGAAGGGCTTGCGGACGAAGTCGTCGCAGCCGGCCCCCAGGATGGCGGCGCGGTCTTCCTCAAACGCGCTGGCCGTCAACGCGACGACCACAACCTTGCGCCCCGCTGCCTGCGCTTTGGCCTTGATTTGTCGCGTGGCCTCGTAGCCGTCCATCACCGGCATTCGCATGTCCATCCAGATCAAATGCGGCTGCCATTGCTCCCAGTAGACGATACCTTCTTTGCCGTTCACCGCACACTGTACTTCAAAACCGAACGGCGTCAACAGTTTGACTAGCACATCGCGGTTGGCTGCCTGGTCTTCGACGATCAGCAGGCGGAAGGGGCCGCCGTCCGGCGCGTGTTGCCCGGTTTCGATGCCGAGTACCCGACGCTGCGGCTGCGTTCCGTTGCCGGTAATTGCGTCAGCTTCGGCCAGCTTCACCGGGATCGAGAAGCGGAAGACGCTGCCCTGCCCGACTTCACTGTGGACGCTCAACTCGCCGCCCATCAAGCTGACGAACTGGCGGCTGATAGGCAACCCCAGTCCCGTCCCCTCCTGCGACTTCTGCCCGGTAGCCGTCTGGACAAACGCCTGGAACAGGCTGGACATTTCTTCCGGCGCAATGCCGGCCCCGGTGTCTTCCACCTCGAAAGTCAGGAGGAGAGAGGGGGGGAGGGGG
>DAOUGD010000113.1:0-8961 GCA_034429475.1 Anaerolineae bacterium | reverse complement strand
GTGGGGCCAGGCGTCATAGTGGCGGTGGGGGCGGGCGGCTCTTCGGTGCCCGTCAGGAACTTGCACGCGCCGGAAAGCAGGGTTAACAGCAACACAATCAGGGTTAAGCGGTAAAAAGAGGGTTTGGTTTTCATGGTTTTTAAACCTCCATTGCTTGGGTCAATACTTCGTCAAACGTCAAACGTCAAACGTCAAACCTCAATGTTGACGTTTGACGTTTGACATTTGATGCTTCATCTCTAATGGTAGCATCGAGCCAGAGGCCTGTCAACCTAAAAAAAGTTCCCCCTCTCCAAGAGTGGAGAGGGGGAACGCGGGTGAGGTCAGGGCGGATGACGCCGGGCTATGGGGCGCTGCGCAGCACCAGCGGGAGGTAGATGTACCGCTGGGACGTTCCCAGCGTGAAGGTGGCCGTCGCCATCTTGTTGCCGTCCATCAGCACCGACGTGGTGATGGCGGTTCCACTCGCGTCGCCGCTCCACCCGGTGAAGGTTGAACCGGGGGCCGCCGTGGCCGTCAACACGACCGTGGCCCCTTCGGGATAACTGTGCGCGCCGACCGGCGGTTCGACTGTGCCGCTGCCCGTTCCGGCAACCGCCACGGTGAGCGTGTAGACTGTGACCGGCAGCGGAGCGAAGGTTGCCATCACGGTCTTGTCGCCATCCATCAACAGCGACGCCGGATTCGCTGCGCTGACCAGGTCGCCGCTCCAGGCGGTGAAGCTCCAGCCTACATCTGGCGTGGCGTGGAGCTGTACTACGGTCCCGGAGATGTAGGTCGTCTCGCTGGGCGCGCGGGTGACGCTGCCGTTCCCGGTCACATTCACCGCCAGCGTGTAACTGGGCGGCGGCGTGGTGCTGAAGGTAGCCGTGACCATTTTGTCGCCGTCCATCGTCAGATTGGCCGGATTGTTGGCAAGGGTCAGATCGCCGCTCCACGTGATGAAGTGCCAGCCCACGTCCGGTACCGCCGTCAACTGCACCAGACTGCCCTCGATGTAGCTTGTCTGGCTGGGTGAGGTCGTCACGGCGCCGTTGCCAACGACGTTCACGGTCAGGGTGTAGGTGGGCAAGGGGGTGAAGGTGACGGTGACGGTTTTGTTGCCGTCCATCGTGAGGTTGTCCGGGTTGGTCGTGCTGGTCAGATCGCCGCTCCATTCGGAGAAGCGCCAGCCGAGGTCCGGTTCGGCGGTCAGTTGGACGACGGTGCCGGCGATGTAGGCCGGCGCGTCGGGCGACTTGGCGACCGAGCCGTTGCCCACGACGACCACATCCAGCGTGTAATCCGGCGGCGGCGTGGTCGTGAAAGTGGCCGTGACCACTTTGTCCGCATCCATGGTCAGGGCGGCGGGGTTATTGCCCACCGTCAAGTCGCCGCTCCACCCGGCAAAGTACCAGCCGCCATCAGGTGTGGCCGTCAACGTGACCACCGTCCCTGCCAGGTACGTGGTCTGGCTGGGCGTCCGGGTGACGCTGCCGGTTCCCGTTATGTTCACGGTGAGGGTGTAGGTGGGAATGGCGGTGAACGTGGCGGTAACGGCTTTATCGGTGTCCAGTGTGATCGTGGCAGGGTTGGCGCTGCCGAGCAGGTCGCCGCTCCACGCGCTGAATTCCCATCCGGCCGCCGGTGTTGCTGCCAGCGTGACCACCGTGCCGGAGACGTAAGCCGACTGGTTGGGCGACCGTGTGACCGCGCCGCTGCCCACCGTGTTGGTCGCCAGCGTATGTGTGATGGCGGCAAACGTGGCCATCACCACCTTGTCGCTATCCAGGGTGATCGTGACAGGGGTGGCGCTGCCGAGCAGGTCGCCGCTCCACTCGCTGAAAATCCAATCCACGTCCGGGGTGGCAGTCAGAGTCACGACCGTGCCGGAGAGATACAGCGTTTGGCTGGGCGTCCGGGTGACATCGCCGTTGCCTACTACGTTTACCGTCAGTGTGTAACTGGGGACGGGGGTGAAGGTGGCGGTGACGATGGCGTCGGCGTTCAGCGTGATGTCGGCGGGGTTGGCGTTCCCGATTAGATCGCCGCTCCAACCGGCGAAGAGTCTCTCCGTATCAGGGAACGCTTCCAGTTGTACCACTGTGCCGGAGATGTAGGTCGTCTGGCTGGGCGCACGGGTAACCGTGCCGTCACCCTCCACATTGACGCTCAGCGTGTAGAGGGGGAGGGTGCTGGTGAACGTCCTGGTCGTGTCGGTTACGGCGGCGGTCAGGAAGGGATCGGCGCTAGAGGTGGCGGTGATGAAAGTGGTTTCCAGCGTGCCGCTCAAGACGCCGTCGGGGATGGTCAGGCTGACGGTGATGGGCGCAGCCTGTCCGCTGTTCAACATGACCGGCGCGGCAGGATCGAGCGTCACGCTCCAGCCGTTGCCGGAAGTAGCCGACAGCGTGAATGTATCGGCCACACCGCCGGTGTTGGTGAGCGTGTGGGTGTACATGACGACGCTCGGCGATAGCCCTTCGCCTGAGCGGTCAGGGGCGAAGGCCACTCCGTAGGCATATTCATACGCGCCCATGTCGTAGGCGCTGCCGAAGGGCCGCGTCGTGTTGTCCAGATCGGGCGTCAAACCCGCAGCGCAGGCGTCAATGGCCGGGGAGCTGCCTTGCAGATGGTAGTTTTCGCCCGCGCCAGGCGCGGCGAATTGGGGATCCACGACCAGTCCGCCGTTGCCGCTCTGGTCAATATTGCATTCTGTGATCACGGCGCCGTCGCCAATACTAAACCCGCCCGTCTCGTTGCCCCAGGCGATGCTATTGGTCACCACACTGGTCGCGTCCGAATTGTCGGAATAGGCCGGGGCCGGTCCTGTGTTGTTGGCCAGTGTGACGTGCGTGGCTGTGAACACTCCGGACCACACCCGAATAGCCGCGCCCGTAGTGCCAGCAATCGTGTTACTGTAAAACAAGCTGTTATTGACCGTGGCTGAAGGCCCTACAAGCCCTTCCTGATAGATTGCGCCGCCCCGCCAGGCGCGGTTGTGATGCAGATAAGTCTGATTCATTTGCAGGGCACTGTCGTTGAGATAGATCGCCCCCCCGTAATCACCGATGGAGTGGGTGCTGTCCGTGTCGGCGACGTTGCCGGAGAAGCTGCTGCACTCCCCAACAAGCGGATTGCACGGGGTAGCTGTCTGCGGCGTCAATGGCGCATGGCCGTCCGCGCGTTCGGCCGCCAGGATGACGTCTGAATAGTACGCCTTGATGTTCAGCGTCGAGGTGTAGGCCGCAATTGCACCGCCGTTGCTGGTGGCCTGGTTGTTGCGGAGAGTGCAGTTCTCGGCGTTGAAGGTGCTGCCGCTCAGGTAGAGTGCGCCGCCGGCGCCGGCAGTCGCCTGATTGCCGCCGGGTTCGTCGCCGAATGTCGCGCCGTGGCACCACACTCTCGGGCTGTCCTGGGCGTAGATCGCGCCGCCGTTTTGCGCCCAGTTTTCCCGCACCTCTGGCGCGAGGTTCGCATAATCGTCCAACCACACTCCTTTGCCGCCGGTCAGGTAAAATGCGCCGCCATTCCCGCCCGTGCTATTGGCAGTAACGACCACCTGCCCATATACATCGAAGTAATTGGCGCCATTGCCAAAAACTGCGCCACCGTTCCCGCCGGCCTGGTTGCCACCGATGCTCAACAGATAGCCATAGGTGGAATACAGTTGCACCGTGTCACTGCTGTGAATGTACAGCGCGCCGCCATTGCCCCCGGCCTGGTTGTAGAGCAGGGAACTGCCGGCGGTAGTCGCGTTAAAATCAGCGTCGCCCGTTCCGGCCACCGCCACCGCGCCGCCGTTGCCTCCCGCGACGTTGTCGCGCACGTCCCACCAGCCGGTGAAATCGAGGTTGCCCGCGTCCAGGTAGATCGCGCCGCCGTCGGTGCTGGCGGTGTTGCCTTGCAACGTGGAATCCGAGATGTTGATGTCGGGCGTATCGGTGGCGGCAAGGCCGCCGCCCTCGCCGGCGAGGGCGTGGTTATTGCGTACTTCGGAGCCATTGAGGAGGTTGAGCGTGCTGACGCCCCAGAGCCGCAGGCCGCCGCCAACGCCAGCGGTCGTGTTGCTGATGACCTGGCTGTGATCCAGCGTCACTGTGCTATCGAAGACATACAGCCCTGCGCCGCGCCCCATGTCGCCGCCCGGCGCGGAATGCTGGGAGACGGTGCTATCGGTCAGGGTCACGACGCTGCTGTTATCCAGATACAAGCCGCCGCCATAGCCCCACCCAACCGTGGGGAAGGTGTTGCTTGTGACGTTGGTATTCACCAGCGAGGCGTGCGTGCCGCTCAGATACAGCCCGGCGCCATTGCCAGAGGCGTTGAGGCGATTGCCTGCATTGGGACCGGCGCCGCCCACATAGGTATCCCGCAGGGTGAGCGTCCCCCCATTAGCGTACAATCCCCCGCCATTGGCGGAGGCTACGTTGGCTTGGATGTTCCCCTGGAAGCCCACCGTGCTGTGGTCAATGTACATCCCGCCGCCGATGACGGCCTGGTTGCCGCTGCCGGCCGAGCCAATATCTCCCAATCTGGCCTCCAGGCGGCTGGCATTGGTCAGATAGATCCCGCCTCCATTGTTGGTAGCGGTATTGCTTCTCACGGTGACATAGTTCAAGTACAATTGGGCGTCGTCAGCATAGATGCCGGCGCCGTCGTAGGCGGTGTTGCCGCTATAGATCCAGGCATTGTTCGTCATGGTGACGCCGCCGCCATCGGTCACATGGATGCCGCCGCCCTTTCCCGTTGCGCCGGTGGCCTGGTTGCCGGACATGTCGGCGCCATGAAGAATCAGAACCCCGCTCGGCGCCGAAATGCCGCCGCCGTTGGGCGCCGAGTTGTTATCAATGTCAGAAAAAGTGTCGGCCGCCACCAACTTGCCCCACACGCGCGCGCCGCCGCCGTTGCTCGTGGCGGTGTTGTGGTAGATGTAGGAGCCGTTGGTGAGGGTCAGGACAGTGTTCGTATTGACATACGCGCCGCCGCCGTTGCCCCCCTGATTACCGAACACGTCGGTGTTGTCCAGCGTGACCTGCGCTGTGCCTAACAAGCTTAAACCGCCGCCAAGCCCCGCATCTCCTCCCGTGAGGTTTAGATCACGCAGGGTCACTGTGCCATTGCTGATCTCAACCACGCTACCCGCCCCTGCGCCATTAACGGTGGTCGCGCCGGTGATGTAGATGGTACAGTCCACGTCGTAGCCGCCGGCAATCATGAGCGTTTTGGTGATGTTCACCGTCTCAGAGAACACATCCGCAGCCGCCTGGATGACGTCGCCGGAACTGGCGGCGTCCACCGCGTCCTGGATACTCCCGTAAGCGCAGGCTGTGCCATTGATCCCGACGCGCGGCGCGGCCTCGTCCGCGCCCATGTCGTAGGCCGTCTCCGGGCGGACGTGGGTGAGCGGGCGAACTTCGTTGTCGAAATCCCTGCTCTGGCCCGTGGCGCAGCGATCAAGCACCGGACTGAGGCTTTGCAGGTGGAAGTTGGCGTCGGCCGGGGCCACGAACTGCGGGTCAACGTCCAGGTTGTCTACGCCAGTGTAACCGCCTTGCACGTCGGAACAAGTGACGGTTTGCCCAACGGGGATGGCGGTGGCATGCCCCCACACAATGGCGTTGCTCAACGATAAGGTGGCGCCGGACATAGCGATGGCTTCTCCGGTGGCTGCGCCTCCCGCATCGTTGTGGGCCAGCGTGTTGTGCTGCCCGGTCAAAGTCGCGCCGGTGAACAGGCGCAGCCCATCGCCGGTGCCGCCGGTGGCGTTGTTGCGGGCCACCAGGACGTTATAGAGGTAGACCAAGCTCTGGTAAGCGTACAGCGCGCCGCCGAGGCTGCCTGAGTTGCCCTCCACAAAGACCTGGCGCAAGTCCACCTCGCTGCTGTCACGGGCGTAAACGCCGCCGCCATAGAAATTGGCCGTGTTGTAACTCAGTTGACTACACCGCGGCCCTGAACAAGGATGCCCGCCCAGGTCCATATCGAACAGCGAGTCATTGGTCGCATACACGCCGCCGCCGTCATCGTCGGCGGTGTTGTAGTAAATCAAGGCCTTGTCGCCCCATAGATCGCTGTTGTCCAGGTAGGCGCCGCCGCCGCTGCCCACTCCGCTCGTGCCGGCGGTGTTGCTGTATAATTCGGCGTCCTGCTCTACATTGATGGTGCTGCCCTGGGCGCGGATGCCGCCGCCATTGCCGGTGGCGCTGTTGAACATAACCTCGGAACAGTCGCCATCTATGGTCAAGGTGCTGGAGATGACGTAGACCCCCCCGCCCTCGACGGCGCGGTTGGAGTAGATGTCGGAACATTCGGTCACGTCAAGCGTTCCTTCGCGCATGTAGACGCCGCCGCCCAGCCCACTGCCGGTCAATGCGTCGTTGCTGTATACATCCGCGTAATAGGGCAGGTTCAGGGTGGGGGCATACCCATCATACAACTCGGCGTAAACCCCGGCGCCGGCCACGGCCACGTTGTCGTAAATGTTGGTGTTGGTGAACGTGGCGCTGCCGCCCCACAGCCGCACCCCGCCGCCCAGGGCGCTCGAGGTGTTGTTATAGATCTCTAGGTTTGTCCCATACACATAGGTGTTAGGTCCCACAAAGATGCCGGCGCCATTGCCGCTTGAGTTGCCGTTGATGATGTTCAGATTTTCCAGGGTGACGGTCAGATTGGCGTAAATGTACATCACTCGGTTGGCGTTATTCCCATTGATGGTGGTGCGCGCCGACGAGCCGCTGCCGCAGCCATCGTAGCCGCCCTGGAACGTCAGGCTCTTTTGGATGCTCAAGTTGGTCGTGAAGACCACCCCGCCTTCCAACAGCAACCGGTCGCCGGGATTGGCGGCCAGCATCGCGGACGCAATCGTGGCGTAGGTGCAGGGGGCGCTGCCGACGGTCAGGTCGGCGGCCGGGCGCTGCGGGGCGGTTGTCCCTGAATCGGGAACACTCGTCACGCTGTCTTGATCCCACGCCGGATCGCCGGCAAAAGCGAACGCCTGCGCGCGGTCGGCGGCCTCCTGGACCGCCTGGGTCTGGAGCGCTGCCTCTTCTTCGGCGAGACTCACCGGGACCGTCGCCGGGCGCGGCGCGGCGGAGCGCGCTACCTGTTGCTGCGCCGCGACGATGTCATTCATTGCCAGGTCGAGCGCCGCGCCGCGCAGGGTTGCGGCCAGGGCCAGCACCGCCTCCGGCCCTTGCTGCTGCGCCAGTTCCAGGGCGGCCATACCGGCGTCCAACTCGGCCTGCGAGTCCGCCGGGACCGAGATGGCCGGCAACGTGGGCGCCGTCTCTGACCGGTCTTCTTCGACCGGCGGAGGATCGTCGGCGAGCACGGCGCCGGGAGAGGTCATGGGGATGTAAGTGGCCCATCCCAATGCCAGACAGAAGAGCAAACTCAAATGTAACCAGCGTTTCTTCGACTTCATCGTACACTCCTTTTTTTGCCAAGATTTACTGAGGATAGTCGCGCAGCGTCAGCGGGAGATAAATCCTTTGGAGCGCTGCGCTCCAGACGACAGCCACAGGTCGGGTTGCCGTCCAATCACCGATAGCGAGAGACTCTGTCAACGTGGCCCGCGTCCAGTCGCCGGGCTTGACGCGGAAGACCTTGGTGAGCGTCAGCGGTTCTGTGGTTCCCGCCGGGACGTGCCAATCGAGAGTTTCCTCAGCCAACGGGTGGAATTCGGCGTCAAGACGGGGGGGGGCGAAAGACGGCGCGGCAAGGACGCCCACCGTCGTCGTGATATGGCTGATCAGTTCCAGTTGGTCGGAATCCCACGCTTCGTGCAGGGTGAACGCCGAGGGCGTGGTGATCACGTCCGTCACGGTGAGGATGTCCTCTGGTTCGACGATCACGGAGAAGCTCGGCTTCCAGGGGACGCCGTTGATCTGTTTGCTCCACGCCGGCAGCGGCACGTCGAAGGCGCTGGCGGCGGTGAGAAGGAAGCCGTGGTCGTTCATCTGCGCCGTGTTGGCGACGTGCGCCCCCGCGCCGGCGGTGACGCGCGCAGTGAAGGTGAGGGTGACGGTCGGCGGGATGCTCACACACGGTTCGGAAGGACGGTATTGGTGGGTGGTAGTATACACCGAGTCGGACGTTAGCCCACTCACCGACCAGACTTCGCCGCCGGATTTGGCCGTGGTGCAGAATCCGCCGCCATAGGCCACCAATCCGGTGGAGAGTGGATCGTTGATGTCGGTCCAGGCGGCGCTGTTCCAGGCGGTGTAGTCGAGCCGCTCGGTCAGCGTCACGGCCTCCCAGAGCCAGTTGTCATCCGCGTCGCCGCCGATGGCGTAGAGGTATTGGTCGGTGGCCGCCAACGTGAGGTCGGCGCGCGCGCTGGTGAAGGTGGGGCCGGTATCCCAATAGTCATACGCCAGGTTGTAACGCTGCGTGGCGGTAATGTTGGCATCCGTAGTATCGCTGAAACCGCCGACGACGTAGAGGAACTCATTCACCTGTACCCAGCCGGGCAGGAAAGTTGCTGTGGGCATGGCGGCGCCGTTGGTTCCCCAGGCCTCTGTCGCAATGTCGTAGATACTCACTGCGTCAGACGCATCGCCGAGGACAATGTCGTTGTCGCCGCCGGCCAGATAGAGGCGACCATCCCATGCGCCGAGCGCCGCGCCCCAGACGTGGCGCGGCAGGCCGGGGCCTTCCACCCAGGCGTCGCGGGCGATGTCGTAGATGAAGAAGCGATTCATCCCGCCGAGGCCGCCGGCGACATAAATCTTCCCTTGATAGCAGGCGGCCACTGCGCCTTCTCCCGGTTGGGGGAATGGCGCGAGCGCTGTCCATATGTCTGTGTCGGCGTCGTAGCGCCATGTCTTATCCGTATAACCGCCGACTATGCCGGAAATGATGTAGAAGCGGTTCGGTTCGCCGGGGCATTGCGCGTGGGCGTAGCGAAAAACGCCCTGGGGCAGCGGCGCGGCGTTGTGCCAGGAGGCGGAGGGGGAAAGCGGCGCGGGGGAGAGGGGG
>DAOUGD010000112.1:0-10415 GCA_034429475.1 Anaerolineae bacterium | reverse complement strand
GCGGGCGTACGCCCGCCAACGAAAAATATCCCCAAAACTCTCTTTTGCGCCTAGATCGTGTAGTGGACAAGGTGGACTGCTCGGACAGAGCCGTTACAAATTCGCAATTTGACAGAAGGATTTATAATGGGAGCAGGTGCAAAGCAGGAGGTGCGATGATGAGAGAACCCCAAGTGCTGCGTCCGTATTTTCCGCCGGGCTATGTGGAACATCCGACCGCTTTATTGACGTGGGCGCACGTGGTGCAGCGATTGACGGATGCCAAAAACTATTGGCTTTGTTCGGTGCGTCCCGACGGGCGGCCTCACGTCATCCCCAAGTGGGGTGTGTGGGTGGATGACAAGCTCTATTTTGACGGCAGCGTCAAGACCCGCCACGCCCGCAACATTGCTGAGAACGCTCACGTCTCTCTTCATCTGGAAAGCGGCGACGATGTCGTGATTGTGGAGGGCGTCGTCGAGTTGGTGCAACATCCCGCGCCGGAATTGGGTGTGAAGTTGTCACAAGCCTACAAAGCGAAATATGCGACAATAGGCTACGCACCGGAGCCAACGCAATGGGATGAGGACGGGATTTTTGCCATCACCCCGTCTATGGCGCTGGCGTGGACTAGTTTTGCGAAGGATCCGACGAAGTTTGTGTTTGAGGATGAGCTGATCCCTTGAGGTTGTTGTGGTTTACAAAGAAGAACTATCAATTTCATACACAGTATCTCCCGAAGAAGTACTAAAACAACTTGTTCATAACTTTAGAGCGCCTATTGCGACTATTTATGGTTACGCTACTATAATTCAGCGTGACGCAGGTTGTGTTGGGGAATATGCTGGTGAGATCGTCGATATCTCGAAAAATTTGCAAGTAGAACTAAGACAAGTCACCGATTATTTGAACGCAAGACAAAACAAATCTCACCCTGATGAGGATTAATCGGATAGTAGTGACATTCCATTTGATGCACTACTGTCAGACGTTGACCAGGAATACGACCCATAAAATATGAGTGGGACCCACATAAAAATCAACTTAATCGGCAAAACCACAAACTTGATTTTACTGACGCGCACCTGATCTTTGACCAACCCATGCTGGTTAAGCTGGACGATCGGGAGGATTACGGTGAAGATCGTTGGATTGGGATTGGTTTGTTAAACCTGCGGGTAGTGGTGATTGTCTTCACTGAATCGCACCCCGATACGATCCGGGTTATTTCTTTGAGAAAGGCAACGAGTAATGAGCAAAACCAATATGAACGAGCCTACCGCGACGAATTTAGAAGAACTTGATGCGTTGACGGACGAAATGATTGATACTTCAGATATTCCGCCCTTGACTGAAGCGTTTTTTGCGACGGCTCAGTGGCGAATGCCGCAACCCAAAGTTCAGGTCACAGTAGAAGTAGAACCCGAAATTTGGGAATGGTTCAAAGCGCAGGGCGATCGCTATCAACAGTCTCTGGCAGCGGCCTTGCGGATTTATGCATTGGCGCATCAATTGCCGAGGTAGTATGAATAAGCTCAAAAAAAGGAGTATGAAAAAGAAGTTCTATGCCAGAATTTATTGAATTTACCCGTAACTATTCGGATTTGAGCACCGGGCAGGGGTTCCAGTGGGAATTTCACTGCGAGCGGTGCGGGAACGGCTACCGTTCCAAGTTCCAGGCGTCGGCCACCGGGGTGGTGACGCAGGCGCTCGATACGGCCAGCAGTTTGTTGGGCGGTATCTTCGGGCGGGCCGCCGATCTGAGCAATCGTGTTCAGTCGGCCACGTGGGAGCGCACACACGACAAGGCGTTCGGCGAGGCGGCGCAGGAAGTACGACACTTGTTCGTCCAATGCCCAAACTGCAACGCCTGGGTTTGCCGTGAGCGCTGTTGGAATGAGGAACGTGGCTTGTGTCACAACTGTGCACCGGACGTGGGGGTGAAGGTGGCTTCCGCACAGGCCGAGACCATCACGGAGCAAGCGGTGGAGAAGGTGCGCGGTCGCCAGTACAAGGTGGATCAGTACGTCGAGGGCGGCGACGACAAGCGCGCGTCCTGCGCCAAGTGCGGCGCGGCGCTCAAACCGGGAGCCAAATTCTGCCCGGAGTGCGGCGCGCGCGTCGAGGAGAAACGTTTCTGCATTGAGTGCGGCGCAGCGCTGGCTGACAAGGCCAAGTTCTGCCCGGAATGCGGCACGAAGCAAGAGTAACACACCGTTAGGTAATCAACAACAGCCCCAGAAGTCAATC
Source organism: Anaerolineae bacterium (assembly GCA_034429475.1). Taxonomy (GTDB): domain Bacteria; phylum Chloroflexota; class Anaerolineae; order B4-G1; family SLSP01; genus JAKQHY01. The sequence goes on along the minus strand of DAOUGD010000112.1, from coordinate 8,186 downwards.
TTCCGGGGCTGTGTTGATCTGTCAGCAGATTAAGCGGATTTAGCAGATTCCATGCGATAGACAGCTCTGAAATCTGCTTAATCTGCTAAATCTGCTGATAAAAAAGGATCGCTGTAAAGGTGTCATGGTTTCGGTGTGAAGTAACATCGTAGTCGCAGCCCCCATTGCCCCGGGTTGAGCGCGCCCGGCGTGACGACGTTGGCGGCGTCCGCACACAGCGCGTCGCCGGAAAGGCACGCCGACGGGTCCTCGGCCCAATCGCGCAACGCATCATTGCGCCCCCGCCCCACGAAGGTCGCGCCGTCATCGCGGCCCAGCGCGCGGAAGGGTGCGTCCCACGTCACGCCGTCGGCGAGGATGCCGAAGGTGTGCGGCGTGACCTCGCGCCCCTCGGCCACGAAGTCCACGCCCACGTCGTCGCCGAAATCCGCCGTAGGGCCGGGAGCCAGCAGCGCGAGCGCGTCGTCGTGCAGGCGCAGCCCGAAGCCCGGATCGGTCGTCACGTCCAGATTCCCGTTGCCCACATAGAAGATGAGCCGCCCGTCGCGCGCGTCCAGATCGTCGGCGGGGAAGTGCTCCGCGTTGGCGTCATCCTGCGTCGTCAGAAGGAGAATCACTGTGCCGCCCGGCACTGCGGATAGCACATCAAGTTGCGGGAAGATGACTGAGCCTCCACCCGTGGCGGCCTTCGTCGCGTTGCCGGTGAGCCGCCAGCCGCGTACATCCACCGGGCCGGGGCAGCCGACGAGCAATTCCACCCAATCCCCCACAATCGGACGATAAGCGACGCCGGCGTAGCGCGTGCCGTTGTCGTTGATCCAGACTTCGTTGATGATGACGCTATCCACTATTGAGACTATCTGCGCCGGGATGAAGTGCGCTTCGTAAACCACGTCCCCATTCACGGCCAGAGAGCGTTGCGCCGGCCCCGGCGTGAGCGCGTAACCCGGCGCGGGCACAGCGATCACGTCCAGCGCCGCGCCAAGAGGATATTGCCCGCTCCAATCCGCATCCGGCAAGGGCGTCCCGTTGACGTACACCCGCCCGCCTTCCGGCGGCGTCACGGTGAAGTGCACTTCCGCCGCGCCCTGCGTCGTGAAATTTTCCCACAACTGCGCCGGGCGCGCGGCGATCTGCGCTTCCAGCGCGGCGTGCTCCTCGGCGAGCGTCGCCGTGCCCGGCCAACGCGCGCGTTCGTAATCGAAGTCGGCGTCCAGCGCTGCCGTGAGACCGGCGAGCCGGGCCGTGAGCGCTTCCGGGGCCAGCGCGGTGTTCAGCAGATCGGCCAGCCGCGCCTGAAAGCGCGCGCGATAGGCGGGGTTCTTCAGCAGCGCGGTCAGCAGGATGGCGAAGTCGCCGCCGCTTTCATCCCGCCCGCCGCCGCCGTAGACGAAGTACCAACGCTCGCCCGGCGGGTGGACAGCGTACAGCGCGTCCGCCGGGAAAGCGAAGACTTGCTGCAAGATGGCAAAATCCGTGAAATTGTCCAGCGCAATGGTTGCTTCCGCCAAGGCAAAGGCGTCCGGGGCGGATAGATCGCTCCCGGCGGCCCAATCCACCAGCGCTTCCCAATCCGCGTCCGTGCCCTCGCGGACCGCGCCTTCCTGCACCACGTCGGCGTCCGGCGCGCCCTCGGTCTCGTCCAGGAAGAAGCGCGTGATGCGCTCGGTCAGGCGGTAGAGGCCCCACGATTCGCCGTTGACGAAGAGCCACACGAAGCGGCCCTGCGCCGCCGGCAGCCCCAGGTCGTTGGCAACCTCCGTGACGAGCTGGTCGCGCAGCAATGTCCAGCGCGGCGCGGTCTCGCCGGCCTGGAGCAGCAGACGTTTGTAGGTTTGCGCTTGTTCCGGCTGCGAAGGATGGCCGGGGAACAGGGTGTATTCCAGCCGCGCCGCGCCATATTCGGAGCGGAAGTACAGCCGAAACGAGGGCTTGGGGGCGTCCGCGGCTTCGTTGTGGACGCGCAGCCCGGCGTTCTGCGCGACGACGCCCCCCGTCGGCTCAAACAGCGTGACGTGGGTGGGGCGCTCCCATTCCAGGCCGCGGAACGTCGGGTGGGTGAGCAGGCCGCGCTCCGCGTCCCACAGGTCGGCGGGGTCGGCGATGAGGGAGACGATGGGCAGGCCGGAGTCGAGGCCGACGACGTAAGACGCGCTCGCCACGGGGCCGCCCGCGCCGCCGACGGTTTCGACGGCGCGCAGCACCGTCACGCCGGGGAAGGCCGCGTCGAGCCGCAGCGGGCGCGTGTAGCGCGCGCCGATGAGAGCGGTCTCCGTCAGGCCGACGGTGGCGGTGGGCGCGCTGCCGTCCGTGCTGAAGAGCATCTGCCCGCGCGACTGGCTCGGCGCGAGTTGTACGGTCACACCGCGTGGATAGAGGCCCGGCGCCGGCGAGAAAGACGGGGCCGCAGGCGCCTCACGTCCAGAGGCCGCGCTGAGGTGGCGCGAGACTACATCGGCTAAGGCCAGTAGTGTAAGGGCGAGGGGAATCAGCAAAAAAACGGGCAATAGTTTTTTCATAGAATTGGTAGATCGGTGAGTGTGTGGATCAACAGAGCAGTGGATTACTTTGAGGTTTTGAGCAACGGCGTCAGGTCGGTTAAAGGGGCACGGTAATTTTGCTGGATCATTTCATTTAGCCAGTCATTGGCTTGTGTTAGTGTACATAGGCTACGCTCAACGGCTAACACCAGGCAGCCTATCGAACCAGATTTGCGAATTTTGAGCCGGGTCGCTTCTTCACGCGCCGTCAGGTCATCGGTCAGCAGGAGCCAATCACGATAGCGCGCAATGGCGAGGCAGGCTGCTTCTCCTGAATGTAACCGGCGTGGCAGTTTGCTTAGCAAGGCTACTTCTTGTTCTCCAGTGATGCCGGTTAGTCTTAACCAACCTTTGGGGGCAAGTGGGTAGGTGATTTGTTCTATGGTTTGATAGAAACGATACCCTTCGTCTAAACCGGTTTGTATTTCTTCATAGACTTCGGTGGGAATGTAGAGGGTGGTAAAAAGTTGGTGCAATATCTCCAGGTGGCTGATGCTGGCGAAGTTGGATAGAACCGTGGTATTACTGATAACCGTCATGCTTGAGCCTCGAAGTAGGTGCGTAAGGTTTGGGCGTCGGTGTTAATTTCCGCAATTGTTTCTGCTCCCAGGCGGGGTTGTACCCCATGTTCAATTAAAATATCTTTCATCTGTGCCCAACTGACGCCGGCAAGCTGCGCGGCTTTCGCCAGGGAGAGGTTTTCGGTCTGGTAGCGATAGATAACCAATTGAATTCGCAGATCGGGGCGGGCGCGCAGTAAGTGCCGCAGCGCGTCTTGAATGACGGCTTCTCCGTCGCTGTATAATTGTGCGGCCACAAAGTCTTGAACGGTTAACATTTTCAACTCCTTCTCCACATTTGTTTATCAACTCCGGCTATAACCCTATTCTATACTCAAACTGCGCGAATGGATAATTCTGAAATGTCTATCGCACTTGTATGATTTTCAGCACCACTCGGTCGTCGGGCAAGCGTGTTCCGTTGGCGTCGTAGGCGGGAAGGCGGTCGCCGGTGGCTTCGAGGTACATGCCGATGGCGAGGGTGTAGTCGCCGCGCGGGAGGTCGGCGGGCAGCGCGAGGACGTGGCCGTCGCGGACGTAGTCGCCGGCTTGCCAGTCCGTGGTCGGGTAGAACCAGTAGACGGGTTTGCTGTCGTCCTGCACGGCGGCTTCGCCGGCGGCTGTGAGCAGGTGGACGAAGACTTTGTAGTCGTCGGCGGGCGCGGCGAGGGCGTGCCAGAGCAGGGCCACGCGCAGCGTGTCGCCGGGCGCGAGGCGGGTGGGGGCGTCGTAGCCGCGCAGGGCGATGGCGTCGCCGAGCGTGAAGTCGGCGGGATAGTCCATGGCGATGGGCGCGCGGCTGACGTCCGGCGGACGCTCCAACGTCGCCAGTGTGAGCGCGTCTTGTGCGGTGTCGGTGGACGGCGCGAGGGGCTTGCCGCCCGGCGTGGTCACGGCGACGGAGAGGGAGTACAGCCCGTCCGGCGCGTCGTCGGGCGGGATGAGGGTATATTGCGCGGCGAGGCGGTCATCCGGCGTCCAGGCCATGTCGGAAACGTGCAAAACTTCTTCTGCGTGCGCCACCACGCGGCCGCTGGCGGATTCGCTGAGTTGGATAGCGGCGATGAGGTGTGTAAAGTCGTGGCCGGCGTCTGCCCAGTATAGCGTGAGGTACAGGGGGGCGTTGGGCGTGACGCGCGGGCTGCTCAGGCGGTAAGCGCGTAGCATGAACGAGGTGTCGCCGAAGGTCACGTCCAGGGGAACGCGCGCGCCGGCGTCGAAGGGGGAAGGGGTGTAGGTGTACAGCGTCCAGGGGGAGGCTGTGTCGTTAGCGTCGCGCCATTCGGCCACAGGATGGTAGCGCTCGATAAACCAGGGTTGTGCGCGCACACTATCCCACGCCACGCCGCGCCAGGCTAAGAGGTAGTCGGGCCGCGCCGTATTCAGAATATCCGACAGGGCGAAAACAGTTACACCGCCGGAGAGCGTGATGGTTTCCCGCTCACCAAACGCTTTGCGCGCATCCAGCGGAACGGCGACACGCTCGGTCGGCAAGGCGTGCGCATCCAGCCAGGCGGCAACCTCTTGGTAAACTGGGCGCCCACTAGAGGTGCAGGAGGCAAGAAGCAGGAGGCAGGCGGCAAGAAGCAAGAAGCAGGAGGCAGGAGGCAGGAAGCAGGTTTCTTGCATCTTGCATTTTGCATTTTGCATCTTGCATCTTGCATCTTGTGTCATTTTGCCCATTTTTCGTACAGTGCGTCCACATCTACGTCGGCGCCCCAGGTGCGGACGCCGTCCAGGTCAATCCAGCAACCGGTCTGGACGAGAAGGTGTTGTTCGGCGGGGAGGTCGCCAAAGGCCACGCCGGTCGCGGTGAGGGTGGCCGGGCCGTAGGCGGGCTTTTTGATGTAGGCGGCCAGCCCGGCGATGCGGATGCCGTCCAGGGTGAGGTCGCTCACGGTGAGGTGCGAGCGATCTTTGCTGGCCGCGCCGTAGTCGGCGTTGGTCACGACGACGCGCGCGGCGTTCATCGTGCTGCCCTCGCCCACGGAGAGGCCCTTGTCGCCCAGGTTCGTCAGGTACACGTCATACACTTCGATGGTCGTGCCGCTCACGTCAATGGCGTCCGCGCCGATGTCGTGGAAGGCGCAGCGTTCCACCAGTCCTTCGCCAAAGTCGGAATCGAAGGCGTCGGAGGCGGTATCCGCGAACTCGGAGTCCACGAACTCAAAATGGGTGCGGATGACGTTAATGAGGTCTTCGGCGCGCGTGCCCAGGAGATGGCTGTGGTCGAGGCGGAGGGGGCTGCGGTAGAAGGTGATGCCGCCGGTCAGTGTCCAGCCGGGGAGGGCGATGGCGTCGGTGTTTTCGACGACGGTGTGCTGCCAGAACGAGGGCGCGCCCGCTTCCAATACGATGATGCCGCGCCAGGTTGCGCTGGTCGGTTGGAGCGTCACCGGGGCGTCTTCCGCGCCTGCGAAGACCAGTGGGCCGCGCGCGAGCAGGAACGTCTCCGGGGCGAAGCGCAGGGTCGTGCCCGCTTCCAGGCGCAGACCGTACCCGGCGGGCAGGATCAGACTGCCGCTGATGTCCCGCGTCCCCGGTTCGAGGGTGAGCATCCGATCTTCGTCCGGCAGCAGGCTCAGGTAGGGATGCTGCGCCAGCGCGTCCGCCAGGATGGGGGCGGGGGGCAGGGCGGTGGCGGCGGGCGGCGGATAGTCCAGGGCGATGGGTTGCGTGACAGTCTGAGTGAGTCCCCAAATCTGGGTGTGGAGGGTGAGCGGCGGCAGGGCGGCGGTATCGGTGAAGGGCAGGGGGAGGGTCAGCCGGGTGTAGGGCATGGCGACGGCGGCGCGGGGGAGGGGCTGTAGCACGAGGGCGTCGGCGGCGGGGATGAGATGGGCGTCCGACTCGGCCCAGGCGCGGGAGGCGGGCAGCCACGTTGCGCCGGCCTGGATGCCCAGGAGTTGCACCGGGAAGTCCAGCAGATTGCCCACATCCACCCACAGGACGCTGCCGGGCGGCGTTTCGCCGGGGACGAAGGCGTAGGTCAGTTGGAGGGGGGTGAGGGCTTCGCGTAGTGACGTTTGACGAGCGACCAGGACATCCCAGGGGGGGGCCAGGATGGGGGTTCCGTCGGCGTGTTGGCGGTCGCCAAATTCCGGCGCGAGGGCGGCGCGCAGGGTTTCAAACTCTGCCTCGTAGCGTGCGCGCAGGGCGTCCAGGTAGGCCGGCTGGCTGTACTGCCACAGGTATTGGACGTAGGCGCGATGCAGGGCGGGATCGGCGTAGTCCAGCACAGCGTTGAGGCCGCTCAGGCTGGCCCAATCCATCTGGGCGCCGCTTTCGAGGGGCTGCGCGTCGAAGGCGATCGGTTCCAGCCGGGTGGTGACGGGGTTGTAGTAGAACCGCAGGTTGTGCCAGTAGAGGGCGTGTTTGGCGCCCCACAGGTCGCTCAGGGCGAGGAATTTTGCCAGAGCCTCGATGTCAAAGACTTCTGAGGCGGTCAGGTCGCCATTTTCCCAGGCGCGCAGTTGGCCGATGGCGACCTCGCGTTGGGCGGTCAGGGCGGGGCTGGCGGCGACTTTGCCGGATTCAAACTCATCTATGATGTGAAAATCATTCACGCCGCGCGGTGTAATCTGGTCGTTGTCGTAGGCGGCCCAGTATTGCCAGAGCAGGTCTTCGTTGTAGCGGACGATAACGCCCTCACGCCGCTGCTGGGATTCGAGGAGTTCTTTGGCGAAGCCTTCTTCGACGGCGTAGATGCCCATCGCCTGCCCGTTTTGCACGCCCTGGACGAAGCGGTAGCCCACCGCCAGAACGTTTTCGGCGCGCAGGTTCTCCAGGAACAGCCACTCGTTGAGGTAGGCGCGCGTCGAAGGGTCTTGAATGGAGAAGACCTTCATCCCAAACAGGTAAGCTTCGCCGCGCGTTTCGATACGGTAGGACCATTTGGCGTGGGCAAAGTGGTCGGCCCAGTCGCCTTTGAGTCGCAGGCGCACGGGGAAGGGAGCGCTGTTCCCCAGCCGGACGGTGGCGGGGACGAAGTCGGCGCTACTGGTTTGCAAAATCCAGCGCTCCAGGGCTTCGGCGCGTTTGACCTCGATCTGAGCGAAGTCATCCGGCGCGATGTCAATGTAGAGCGTTTCCAGCGGGTCGCCGAAGTCCGGCGCGGTGGCCGTGGGTGTGGCGGACATAACCGGCGTCGGGGGGACGGGCGTCGCCGTGGATGGAGCGATGGCGGGCAGCGCATCCTCCGTGGGCCACAAGCGCGCGGCGGCAAACCCGGCGATGAAGGCCAGGAAGAGTAAGGGTAAGGCTAATTTAAGTTTGTTCATAAGTACTGAGTGCTGAGGACTGAGGACTGAGTGCTGAGTGTTGATCCGCTGACTCGCTTTTTCGCTGACTCGCTGATCCGCTGATCCGCTGACTCGCTGATCCGCTTTCTCGCTCATTCCGCCAGCATCCCCTGGACGTATTTGGAGAAGCGGTCGGCGGGGGCGGGGAAGTGGGCGAGGGCGTCGGAGAGGCGAGGCGCGTCGGCGATGGGCGCTTTGAGTTCAATGATGATGACGGACTCGGTGGGGGCGGGGCGGCGGAGGTTGGGGCAGTTGGAGGCGCGTTGGTCGTAGGCGTGCAAGTCCGTGTCCACAGTGAGACGCAGCACGCCATCGGGTGTGGCATAGTAGGCCCGGTGGTAGGCGTTGATGAGGGCGGGGATGGTGAAGCGCTCCAGCCAGCGGCGCGCTTCCGGCGCGTCGGCCCGGCGCAGGGCGGACGTGAAGGCGGGCCAGGTGAGCGCGGTCAGGTTGAAGTCGCCCGTTATGGCGGCGCTTTCTTTCCAGCCGGCCATGCCCTGTTTGCGTTTGAGTTCAAGGTGCGCGTCTGCGATGCGGGTTACTTCGTCGCCATACCAGCGCAGGCGCAGCTTGGCGCGATCCCCCACGCCGTCCACGTTGGCGTTCAGCCCGGTGAAGGTCGCCGTGTCGAAGTAGACGTTGTTGACCTGCCGGGGCGGATACGCCACGCGCCAGTGGGCCGGATGCAGGCGAACCCACATCAGCACGTCACCCAGGAGGTGCGCGGGAAGAGGTATTTTTATTTCATAGCGGGCAATGGGCGAGGGGGCGAGGGGGAGAGGGGG
>DAOUGD010000111.1:0-2344 GCA_034429475.1 Anaerolineae bacterium | reverse complement strand
CCCCCTCTCCCTCTCCCCCCTCCTCTTCCTCGCCGCCGCCACACTTCTCTTCTTCTGGCCTGTGTGGGTGATGAATTACCGCTTCCCCATCGGCGGGGGCGACTTGTGGGGGCAACTGCACCCCGTGTGGAATTACGTCGCATCCTGGGTGCGCCGGGGCGTCTTCCCGCTGTGGAGTACGCAGATGATGGCCGGCGATCCCATCATCTCCGAGCAGCAGTACGGCCTGCTCAACCCGCTGAACTGGCCGATGTTCCTTTTCAGCCCCATCCCGCCGCTCATTGTTTCGCTGCGGAGCCTCTTCTCCGTCTGGTTTGCCGGCGCGGGACTGTACCTCTACCTGCGCCATTCGCCGGTTTGGAAGTTTTCACGGGCTGCCGCGTTGATCGGCGCAGTAGCCTATATGTTCAGCGACCCTTTTGTCATCCACCTGGGCCACCCCCAGTTCAATGACACCATGGCCTGGCTTCCCTGGTGCTTATTGGGCATTGACTATGCGAAACAGCGCCGCCGCGCCATCCCCTTGACCGGACTCGCCCTCGGTTGCCTGCTCCTCGCCGGGCACGGACAGGCCGCCTTATACGCCGGACTCTGGATCGGCTTGTACAGCCTCTGGCAGTGCCTTGAAGGGAGCCATTTCACGCAAAGGCGCAAAGACGCAAAGATGCAAAGAACTTTCTTTAATATTTTCTCTGTGCCCTCTGGGCTCTCTGTGACAACCAAACGCGCCGCGCGACTAATGTTGGTCGCGTTGGTCGGCGCGGGCGTGGCGGCCCCGGCGGTGTTGCCCGGCCTGGAACGACTCCCCTACACCGAGCGCGCCATCGTCCAGCCGCCCGACACCCCCGAATACGAATTCCCGTCCGCCATGGTGGTGGATTTCCTGACCCCCGCCTTCCACGGGCGCAACGCGCGGAGTTTTTGGCCCGCGTGGGACAGGGTCGAAAGCGGCTACGTGGGCGTCGTCGCCCTCGCGCTGGCCGCGTTGGGACTTGCCACTCACGCCCGGCGGCGCTCGACGTGGGTCCTGGTCGGGATGGGCGCCGGCGTCTACCTCTTCGCCCTCGGTTCGCGCGGGCCACTCTATCCTCTGGTCAGCGGCCTCCCCTTCTTCGACGCCACCTGGAAAACAGCCCGCATCGTCTATCTGCTCTCCTTCGCCCTCGCCATCGCCGCCGGATTGGGCCTGGAAACCCTCCAGAAAAAATCTGCGTTCATCCGCGTTCATCCGCGTCCGACACCCTGGATTTGGGCTGGCCTGACCCTGCTCGCCGCCGCAGCTCTCTGGCTGCGCGCGCCCGCCTGGACTGCCGCCATCCCCCGCCCCCAGGCGCAAGCCCCCGCGCTGACCGGCCTGCGATTCGCGGCCCTTCTGCTGTCCGGAACCGCGCTGCTGGGAATCGCTGCCCGCCGCCGGTGGGCGCAATCCGCCCTCGTCGCGCTGCTCACGGCGGAAATGGTCGCCACGGGCGCGCTGGCCGACGTCGAGCAGCTCCCGCAGGCCGCCAACGACCCGCACGCCGCCGCCATCGCCTACCTCAAGGCCGATACGGGTTGGTTCCGCGTGGACGTGGATGGGCGCGCGCGCGGCCTGTGGTCGCCCGCCGCGCTCATGGCCGCCGGATTCGACGTGCCGCAGGGCACCGGCAACCCGATGGAACTGGTCGCCTACACGCAGTTCTACTGGGCCGTGCCTTACAAGGGCGCGCCGGCCTACCAACTGCTCGGCGCGAAGTACATCGCCGTCTCCAAAGGCGCGCAGCCCGGCGGCGAAGGCATCTGGCCCGTGTTTCACGACGACGCGCTCATTGACCTCCACCTCAACACCAACGCCATGAACCGCGTGTGGCTGGCCTATCACACCCTGCCGGTGCAGACGTTGGAGGAGGCTTACGCCGTGATTTTCGCCCCGGATTTCCAGCCGACGCACACCGTCACACTCCTGGACGGCCCCTTGCTGGACGGCCAGGGGCAGGGGACGCTGCAAGTGCTGGCTTACGGCCCGAATCGCATTGAGATCGCTGTGGATACGTCCGAACCGGCGGTGCTGGTGCTCTCCGACCTGCGCTACCCCGGCTGGAAGGCCACGGTGGACGGGCAGGCGGCGCCGCTCTACACGGCCAACGGCCTGTTTCGCGGCGTGCTGATCCCGGCGGGCCAGCACCGGATGACCATGCGCTTCTTCCCCACCTCTCTGCGCCTGGGATTGGGGCTGTTGGGGATGGCGTTGCTGGTAGTTGCAGGGTTTTATTATTCGCGGTTGGCAGCGCCCATTAGAAAGGCTTTGCGGCTAAAGCCGTAGGAAAAAGGGGTGTTTTGCGGTGGCGGGCAGTAGCCCGCCACA